>CAKSRS010000064.1 GCA_934487205.1 uncultured Clostridia bacterium | reverse complement strand
AAAGGCAATATATGGACAATATCGAGAAAGTCTACAAGAAATAATACGAACATTGTGTAGGTATAAAGGTGTAGAAAGAAGGACATATGATGCCAGATCATGTGCACTTACTATTAAGTATACCACCAAAAATGAGCATGTCAAGCTTTATGGGATATTTGAAGGGAAAAGCGCATTGATGATGTTTGACAAAGACGCATATTTGAAGTATAAGTTTGGCGACAGACATTTTGGGCAGAAGGATATTATGTTAGCGCGGTGGGATTAAATGAAGCAACGATAATAAAAGCGCCCTTTAAGGGGCGGCGAAAGAGGCAAAGGCAATAGGCTTGAACAAATGTGAAAGCCGGCGGCTTGAGCCGCTGGCCCAGACCGCTGACTTTGACTTTGTCAGCGGTCTGAGGACAGCTTACCGCTGTCCTTTTTTAAGTTCGGAATTTCTTTTTTTTAATTTACATACCAGAACGGTTACGTTTATTTCGCCGCCGATAAGAAAAATTATCATACAAGCGTATACCCAAAGCATCATGAGAACGATTGCAGCAAGACTTCCGTACAGGTATGAGTAATTCTCAAAGTTTTCAATATAAAAAGAGAATAATACGGAAAATATTATCCAGCCGACGGTTGTGAAAACGGCGCCGGGGAAGTGGCGTTTAAGCTGCATTTTTCTGCCGGAAAACGCCATATATATGACTGCGAAAAATACCGTAAGAAACGTAAATGTAAGCAGCCATTTTGACCATGACGCTTTGCTCAAAATCCAGCATAACACACCGGATTTGAGCTCTAAAAATCTTATAATCGAGTTTCCGAAAACAAAAAGTGCAAGCAGTAAAATCATTACTATTATAAACGCGAATGTATATACAAAGCTTGCAAAAACGTCCAAAATAAAAACCGAGCGCGTAGGTGTGTGGTAAACGTTGCGTGTTCCGCGCTCTATCGCTGCTATACCGCGCGATGCCGACCAAACAGAGGAAATTGCCGTTATGGAAATCACCGAACCGGAGGCTTTATAAAAAATTTCATTTATAATTGCCCGCACCGACGGTTTAATGACTTCCGGAATGAACGGCATCACCATACCAAGTACGTCCGTTTCGTTTACTGGAAGTACGTATTGCGCCAAAAGCAGCATCAACATGAGAAACGGTATCGACGATATTATAATGTAAAATGACGCCTGCGCCGAATATACAAAAATATTGTCACGGCTTATTATTGAGGCTATATTATATATCTTTTTATGTAGATTCATGATTAACTCCAATTATTTTAATCGAATTTTTATTGAAAATACAGCTATTTTTATGATATTCATTTTTTGAATTATTTATGTATATACGTTTGTTTTGCTCATTTTATTCAATAATATTATAGCATATAATAAAAAACTTGTCAATTTTGAAAAAATGCTCAAAAAAATCGCAAAATCCCCTTGTACTTTTTACGGATTTGTTGTATAATAAAATAGTATATTTATGAATTGCGGTGATAAATTTGTTTAATATAGTATTGGTTGAGCCGGAAATTCCGCAAAATACGGGCAATATTGCACGTACGTGTGCAGCGACCGGCTGCAAACTGCATATAGTAAAACCGATGGGTTTTACTATTGATGATAAAAAACTTAAGCGCGCGGGACTTGATTATTGGCATTTTTTGGGCGTGCAGTATTATGAAAATCTTGATGATTTTTTTGAAAAGAACAGCGGTGGACGTTATTTTTATTCCACCACAAAGGGCGTGAATACATACTCCGACGCTGAATTTAAAGATGGTGATTATATATTGTTCGGCAAAGAGACGAAGGGGCTTCCCGAATCGCTTTTGCACGATAATAAGGATTGGTGCATTCGTATACCGATGATTAATGAGGCAAGAAGTCTGAATTTATCAAACTCTGTTGCGATTGTCGCGTATGAGGCGCTGCGCCAGACAGGATTTGAACAGCTGAAAAAAGCGGGCAGGCTTACTCAGTTTGATTGGTAATGAATAATTATCCCGTTTTTGCGGGAGAATGGAGAATTTTATGAAAAATGTAAAAATATTTGTGGATACAAGCGCGGATATTCCGGCAGCGGCTGCGAAGGAATATGATATTGATGTTATCAATTTTTTATGCCTGTTCGGTGAACAAAGCTATGTGGCGGGCGAAGAACTATCAAACAGCGAATTTTATGAAAAACTGTTAAGTTCCGATAAACTGCCGACAACGTCGCAGACGCCTCCGGCGGTTATGCATGACAAACTCGCCGAAGCAGCGGAAAAATATGATGCGGTTGTTTATTACACGATTTCCTCAAAAGCAAGCGGACAGTACAATAATGCGCGTATGAATGCGGAAATGATTATGGAAGAAAATCCGAGCGCCGATATCCGTATTATTGACAGTATGTCATTTTCGGTGTATATCAGTGAGGCGGCAATATATCTGCGGCAATTACTGCGCAGCGGAATGGAGCTTGATGCGGCAATCGAAAAATCCAAGACGGTTTTTGATGCCTATGAAGTGTACATTTTGGTTGATTCGCTGAAATTCCTTGAAAAGGGCGGGCGTATAACAAAAACCGCGGCAATTGTCGGCGGACTTTTGGACATAAAACCCGTACTCAGTATACGAAACGGTCTTATAGAACCTCTTGACAAACTCCGCGGAAAGAAAAAAGTTTTTAATAAGCTGATTGAGCTCATAAAGGAAAATCCGGAGTTTGACGATGAAAAAAGAGAGTTTTTGGTAATAGACTCCAATCCGGAATACGGGGATAAAATGACGGAACTTCTCAAAGAAGAATTTGAGATAGATGACGTAAAGCGCAGATACGAATTCGGTCCGATTGTGGGAACTCATATCGGCAACGGCGCACTTGCGGTATTGTTCAGAAAGAAGGGTTTTGAACTATGAGATACATTGTAATTTTGGGCGACGGAATGGCGGACTATGCCGTAAAAGAATTCGGCGGACAAACCATTTTGGACGCTGCAAATAAGCCAAACATGGACTATATGTCCGCACATGGCGAACTGGGACTTGTTAAAACCGTGCTGGACGGCATGAAACCGGGCAGCGATGTCGCCAATTTGTCGGTTATGGGTTATGATACAAGGAAATGCTATTCGGGACGTTCACCGCTCGAGGCGGCAAGCATCGGCGTAAAGCTTGACGATGATGATATAACTTTCCGCACAAATCTTGTTACGCTTTCGAATGATGAACCATACGAAAACAAAACCATGCTGGACTATTCCGCCGGTGAAATTTCGACGGAGGAGGCAGCACAGCTGATTGATGCCGTTGAAAAAGAACTGCATACCGATTTGATTCATTTTTACAGCGGTGTAAGTTATCGTCATTTGCTTGTTTGGAAAGGCGGAAGTTTAAATGTTTCGCTTACACCGCCGCATGATATTTCGGATAAAAAAATAACCGATTATCTGCCGAAGGGCGAAAATGCCGATAAATTGCTTGAAATGATGAAAAAGTCGGAACAAATTCTCAAAAACCACCCGCTAAACAAAAAAAGAATTGCAGAGGGGAAAAATCCGGCAACCTCAATTTGGGTATGGGGCGAAGGCTCAAAACCTCAGCTTGAAAACTTTGAACAAAAGTACGGTTTAAAAGCAAGCGTAATATCGGCGGTGGATTTAATCAAGGGAATTGCAATCTGCGCGGACATGAAATCCATTGATGTTGAAGGCGCAACAGGAAACTGGGATACTAATTTTGACGGCAAGGCAAGCGCGGCATTTGATACGCTTACCAAAGACGGTGCCGATTTGGTTTATATCCATATGGAAGCGCCGGACGAGTGCGGACATCAGGGTAATGCCGAAAAGAAAAAATTGTCGGTTGAACTGATAGATGAAAAGGTAATCGGCTTTCTGCGGAACAGGCTTAACGCAGCCGGAATTGATTATAAAATGCTCATTCTGCCCGACCACCCGACGCCCATAAGCCTGAAAACGCATGTCAGCGATCCGGTACCGTACGTAATATATAAGTCATACGACAAAAACGGCAGAGGACTTTCGTATAATGAAAAAAATGCGAAAAATACGGGTGTTTACATAGATATGGGACATAATTTAATGAAACACTTTATTGAGGATTAGAAGGTGAGCTTTTGATAAAACGGAGTACATTAAAAAGAACACTTTTAATATCGGTAACGGTACTGCTTGTGGTGCTTGCTGCCGTAAATTTTCGTGTAATTCTGCGCTTTTGCGGGTATATTTTGTGGCTTTTCATACCGTTTATAACATCATATCTCGTGTCGCTTTTGGTCAATCCGATGGCGGACGGACTGCAAAAACGGTTTCATCTTCCGCGCGGAATATCGGCTGTTCTTGTAATTGTACTGACTGTCGGCGTAATCGGATTTATAATCTCCGGCGTTGTTTGGAAAATTGTTGACGAAATTAAGGGGATTTATGATGATTTGCCTGCAATAATATCCAATATCCGAATGACGTGGTACAGCATCTCAGACAGATTATCCGGTTTATGGGACAACATGCCGGAAGGTGCGCGTATAACCGCCAACGATTTATATGCACAGGTGATGGACAGAATCGGCGATTTGGCAAAACAGACCGAAATAGTGACTTATGCGGGGAATTTTGCAAAAAAACTTCCGAGCATATTTATAAGCATCATAGTATTTCTTATTTCGCTTTATTTTATGGTTTCAGACAGCGATACGGTCGGACGTGCCGTAAAAAGACCGTTCGGCGAAAAATTTGCGGGAAAATTGAGCGGTTTAAAACTTGAAATCAAGCGGTACGTCGGTGGATATGTCAAGGCACAGCTTGTGATAATGTGTATTGCGTTTGTGATACTTATGATCGGACTTTCGCTGATGGGGGTAAAATATTCGCTTGTCATAGCGCTTGCCATTGCAATCGTGGACGCATTGCCGTTTTTCGGCAGCGGAACGGTGCTGATTCCGTGGGCGGTTATCTCGTTTGTGTCGGGAAGTTTTTCGACGGGGATAAGACTCATTATAATTTACCTCACGGTGTTGCTGATGCGCCAGTTCATCGAACCAAAACTTGTAAGTAAAAATATCGGCATGCACCCGATACTGACGCTGATGTCAATGTATATAGGATATCGTATTTTTTCAATCGGCGGTATGATTTTAGGGCCGCTTATGCTGATGATGTTTATAAGTTTTTATAAGGTCGGACTTTTTGAAGAACCGATTAAATTTGTAAAAAACACTTCTCTGAAAATTAAGAAGGAGTTTGAAAATATTAAGAATCTAATAGATAACGAAGGAGAATAAAGATGGGTGAAAAATTTTATGTTACCACCGCGATTGCGTATACATCGCGCAAGCCGCATATCGGTAACACCTATGAGATTATTTTGACGGACGCTATAGCGCGTTTCCGCAGATTTTTGGGGGACAATGTGTTCTTCCTGACGGGAACGGACGAGCACGGTCAGAAAATCCAGGAAATCGCGGAAAAGGAAGGTATTGCGCCAAAAGCATATGTTGACAAAATTGCGGCGCAGATAAAGGACATAGCCGATATGCTGAATATCAGCTATGACCACTTCATCAGAACGACCGACGAATATCACGTCGAGGCGGTTAAAAAGATTTTTAAAAAGCTTTATGACCAAGGCGATATTTATAAATCGGAATATGAAGGCTGGTACTGTACTCCGTGCGAATCATTCTGGACGGAAACGCAGCTTAAAGACGGAAAATGTCCTGACTGCGGCAGAGAAGTAAAAAAGACCAAAGAAGAAGCGTACTTCTTTAAAATGAGCAAATATCAGGACAGATTGATGCAGTATATTAAAGATAATCCGGGATTTATATGTCCGGAATCGCGCAAAAAGGAAATGATTAACAATTTCCTTAAGCCGGGACTGCAGGATTTGTGTGTATCGCGGACAAGCTTTACGTGGGGAATTCCGGTTGAATTTGACCCGAAACATGTTATATATGTATGGATTGACGCGCTTTCAAATTATATTACAGCGCTGGGATATACGCCGGACGAAAAGGGCGAATTATATCAAAAATACTGGCCAGCGGACTTACATGTAATCGGCAAAGACATTTTGCGTTTTCACACAATTTACTGGCCGATCATGCTTATGGCTCTCGGTGAGCCGCTCCCCAAACAGGTATTCGGTCACCCATGGATGCTGTTTGGTGAAGAAAAAATGTCAAAATCGCGTGGAAACGTCATATATGCCGAAGATTTGGTTCGCCATTTCGGCGTTGACGCGGTTCGTTATTATTCTTTGCATGAAATGCCGTATGCGCAGGACGGAAACATTACGTATGATACCTTTATCGCAAGATACAATTCCGACCTTGCAAATACTCTCGGAAATCTTGTGAACCGTACGGTTGCAATGATTAACAAATATTTTGGCGGAGTAATCGGCAGCAGCGAAAATTCGGGCGATTATGATGATGACTTGAAAGCTGTATGCACCGGCGCTGTCGGCAAGGTTGTTAAAAAGATGGAGACGTGGCATATTGCCGACAGTCTTGACGAAATCTGGAAAATTGTTGACCGCGCAAATAAATATATCGATGAAACAATGCCGTGGGTGCTGGCGAAAAATGAAGATGACAAGCCGCGCCTTGAAACTGTGCTTTATAACCTGACAGAGGCGATACGTATAATTGCGGGACTTTTGCAGTCATTCATACCGGAAACGGCAGCGAAAATCGCGGCGCAGATTAATGCGGAAGACTTGTCGTATGACAGTGTTCAAAAATTCGGCGTAACAAAACCGGGGACGAAGGTTGGCGATGCCGTTCCGCTTTTCGCGCGTATTGATGCGGAAAAGAAACTTGAAGAACTTGCAGCGGAAAATGAGCCGGAGGATAAAATCAAAATATCACCATTTAAGGATTATTGTGATTTTGATGATTTTGAAAAGATTGATATCCGCGTGGGAAAAGTTCTTGAATGTGAACGTGTGAAAAAATCGGAAAAACTTTTGCGATTTGTTCTTGAAACAGGGAATGAAACGCGTCAGATTTTATCGGGTATTGCAAAGTATTATGCCCCAAGCGATTTGGTGGGCAAAAATGTTGTTTTCATTGCTAACTTTAAGCCAAGGAAAATGATGGGACTTGAATCGCAGGGCATGATTTTATCGGCGGAATTTGACGGAAAGCTGACAGCTTTGACTACTGTTGACGATATTCAAAGCGGCGCCGAAATTGTATAATAAATCAGGAAGGAATTTTGAAATATTATGAGAATGAAAAATTTGCTGGTACCCACTCTGCGCGAGGTACCTGCCGAGGCGGAAATCACGAGTCATAAGCTCATGCTGCGCGCTGCATATATAAGACGTGCGGCCGCGGGCATATATTCATATCTGCCGCTGGGCTTAAGAACACTGAAAAAGGTGGAAAAAATTATCCGTGAGGAAATGGATAATGCCGGTGCACAGGAGCTTTTGATGCCGGCGTTGCTGCCGGCGGAGGCATATCAGACGTCGGGAAGATGGGAAGTTTTCGGGCCGTCCATGTTTAAAATGAAGGACAGATACGGCAGAGACTATTGCCTGGGGCCTACGCATGAGGAACCGTTCACGCAAACGGTTATAGATGAAGTTCGTTCGTATAAGGAATTTCCGATGACGCTGTATCAGGTGCAGACGAAATACCGCGATGAAGGCAGACCGCGTTTCGGCTTAATGCGCAGTCGTGAATTTATCATGAAAGACGCGTACAGTTTTGATTTGAATGAAAAAGGACTTGACGAGTCATACAAAAAAATGTATGACGCATACTGCAGAATTTTTAAGCGTCTCGGACTCGATTTTACTATCGTTGATGCCGACTCCGGCGCTATGGGCGGCAGCGGAAGTCAGGAATTTATGGTAAAATCGCCCGTAGGCGAGGACAGCATTGCATATTGCGATGAGTGCGGATATGCGGCTAACTATGAAAAAGCGCCATGTGTTCCGACGGAAAAGGAGTTTGCCGAAGGCGATCTGGCGCTTGAAAAGGTAAAAACCCCGAACGCGCATACGATTGAGGAACTTGTTGAATTTATGGGAACGGAGCCGTATGTGTTCGCAAAAACAATTATTTATAAAGCGGACGATAAATACATAGCGGCTATGGTTCGCGGCGACCGCGAAATTAATGAAGTAAAGTTGAAAAATCTTGTAGGCTGCGTGGACGATTTGGAACTTGCCGCACCGTCAATCGTGCGCGAATTGACGAATGCGCAAGTCGGATTTGCGGGACCAATCGGTCTTGAGATTCCCGTTTATGTTGATAATGAAGTGGAAAAGATGCGTAACTTTATAGTCGGCGCAAATGAAACGGATTATCATTATAAAAATGTCAATATTCACCGTGATTTTAAGCCGACAGTTGTTGCGGATATCCGTGTAATTACCGACGGGGACGCATGCCCGAAATGCGGAAACCCGATTAAAACGGCACAGGGAATAGAAGTCGGGCATATATTCAAGCTCGGCACAAAATATTCGAAAGCTCTTGGACTTACAAGTACCGACGAGTCCGGCAAACAGACAGTTGTTATTATGGGTTGTTATGGAATTGGCGTAACAAGATGCATTTCAGCGGCAATTGAGCAAGGCAATGACGAAGACGGAATAATTCTGCCGCCGTCGATTGCTCCATTTGAAGTGATAGTAATTCCCGTTAACGCAAAAGAGCCCGCGCAAATGGCAATGGCGGAGGAAATCTACGGCACTTTAAAGGAAAACGGTATTGACGCGCTGCTTGATGACAGAGAGGAAAGAGCGGGAGTTAAATTTAAAGATGCGGATTTAATCGGCATACCGCTCAAGATTGTTGTCGGCAAAAAATGCGGCGACGGAATTGTGGAATACAAGCTGCGCAATTCAGCGAAAACTATGGAACTTACAAATGAGTCAGCTGTAGAAAATGCAATAAAATATATCAGAGAAAATAAGTAATAGGAAACGGGGATTCTTAGATGAAATTTTTCTTAAAGCACAAAAAAACAATTGTGCTGGCAATGGCTGATATTGCAGCATGCATATTGTCGTGTTTGGCGGTGTATTTTCTGATTGCTTTTGTGACGGAGTCGGATTTTGGACTGAAAATCACCCTAAATTCGCGGGAAGTTATTTTAAATTCCACGATTTTGACGGTATGTATAGTATTCTGCCTGAGAATGTGCGGAGTATATAAAAATATTTGGCGGTATGCGTCGGCGGGCGATTTTTTGCAGTGTATCTGCGGCGTTGCCTGCGGATTGGTGCTGTATTATGCGATTATGATAGCATCGCCGGACGATTTTTCAAATATATTTGTTTTTGTCAGCACAATACTCAGCCTGTGCATTATAGTGGCACTGCGTATGATGTACACGTACATATATTTTAAATTTACCAGCGGAGATATAAAAAACGGCAAAAGGACAATGATAATCGGTGCCGGCGAGGCAGGAAATAAGGTTATTGTCGAGATGGGGCACAGCAATAAATATATGCCTATCGTAGTTGTAGATGATGACCCGACAAAGCTTGGCAGAAAACTTCACGGTGTTATGGTTGGCGGAATGATTAAGGATATTCCGCAGCTTGCCGAAAAAATGAAAATTAATACGATATTGCTTGCTATTCCCTCATGCAGTTCGGCGCAAAGAAAGCAAATACTTAATATTTGTTCAGAAACCGTGTGCGAGGTAAAGGTTGTACCGCTTTTGCAGGAGGCTATGATTCATGGCGATTTGCTGAATCAGGCAAAGAATATTAATATTGAGGATCTTTTGGGCCGTGATGTTGTACGGTTTGACGATTATGAAGTCAGACAAATGGTAAAAGGCAAAGTATGCATGGTGACGGGCGGAGGCGGTTCAATCGGTTCGGAGTTATGCCGTCAGATTGCAAAATATGAGCCGAAACAGCTTATTATTGTTGATATTTATGAAAATAATGCATATGATATTCAGCAGGAACTGCTTGCGGCGTACGATGATCTTAATCTTGAAGTGCGCATAGCATCGGTAAGAGATTATGACAAGATGCACACTTTGTTTGAGATGTTTAAACCGGAGCTTGTGTATCATGCGGCTGCGCATAAGCATGTGCCGCTTATGGAAACAAGTCCCGAAGAAGCGATAAAGAACAATGTTGCCGGAACATACAATGTTGCGATCCTTGCGGAGAAATTCAAAGTGAAAAAGTTTGTGCTCGTTTCAACGGATAAGGCTGTAAATCCGACAAATGTTATGGGCGCGACAAAACGCTGCTGTGAGATGATTGTGCAATATTTTGCACAGAGGAGTAATTTCACGGAATTTGTGTCTGTTCGATTCGGCAATGTCCTGGGCTCGAACGGGTCGGTAATACCGCTTTTTGAAAAACAGCTGGCGGCGGGCGGTCCTCTTACGGTAACGCACCCGGATATTATACGGTATTTTATGACTATTCCCGAAGCGGTTTCGCTGATTTTGCAGGCAGGAACCTTAGCGCACGGCGGAGAAATATTTGTACTTGATATGGGAGAACCGGTAAAAATTGTGACTTTGGCGGAAAATCTTATAAAATTGCACGGCAAAGAACCGTATAAGGATATAAAAATAAAATTCACGGGTTTGCGTCCGGGCGAAAAGCTTTTCGAAGAACTGTTAATGTCGGAGGAAGGCTTAAGGGAAACCGTCAATAAAAAAATATTCATCGGTCATCAGATAGAGATTAATGAGACCGAATTTATAGAAAGTCTTGAAAAAATTAAAAAAACTGCGGCAGAAAATAAATCCGATGATGTGGTTGATGAACTCAGAAAAATTGTTCCGACGTTCAACCATGTTGTAATTAACAAATAAAATGAAACGACGGGGAAAAATGTTCCGACCGCTGTTGTCAAAAAAATACACGATTTGAGCCGACCCCCAAAAGTCAGACCAAAAAATCTGGTAGCCGGGAGGTCGGCTTTTTGTTGAACTGCCGCCCACAATGCGGGCGGTAATTAAGTTTAAAACTGTTTTTTTTTATTTTTTCGGCGGACGATTGCCGAAATATTGATAAATACCGCACTTTATCATGCCATTGTATATTTTACGGCGCTTGTCTGCCTTTTTGCCGAAATGCTTTTCAAAATGTTCGTCCGATGCAAGAATATAGTATGACCAATCGGGAAGTGCGGCAAAGGATTTGCCGATTTGCGCGTATAATTCCGCACAGGAATCCGCGTCGCTAAGCCGTTCGCCGTATGGCGGATTGCATATTATGCTGCCGTACGGCTCATCAGACGAAAATTTTGTCGCATCACCTATGCGCGGGAATATAACATCGTCCAAGCCGGCAATGCGCACATTTTCGCGGGCGATATTAACTGCATCAGGGTCGATATCGTAGGCAAAAATATTAAGCGGAGTAGCGCGGCGCTGTGACTCTGCATCTTCACGAATCAAAGACCATTGGCGTTCGCCGAACTGCTCAAATTGTTCTGCCGCAAAGTAACGCATAAGCCCCGGGGCAATATTTCGTTTAAACATCGCTGCCTCAATCGGAATGGTGCCGCTGCCGCAGAACGGGTCGCACAGCGGGTATTCGAACTTCCAGTAGCTCATCATGACCATTGCGGCGGCGATTGTTTCCTTAAGCGGCGCCGCATTGGCAACACGGCGGTAGCCGCGCTTATGAAGTCCGTCGCCCGAAGTGTCAATCATCAGCGTAGCGCGGTCTTTCAGCATTGAAAATTGTATCTGATACAGCGTGCCTGTCTCTTCAAACCATTCTATCCCATATTTTGCCGATAAAGATGATACAATTGCTTTTTTGATTATTGCCTGGCAATCGCGCATACTGGCAAGAACGGATTTGAGACAAAATCCTTTTACGGGGAAGGCGGCGCTGCGCGGCAGCCACTTTGACCAATCGAGGGCCTTTGTCTTTTCAAACAGCTCATCAAACGTGACTGCATTAAACTCGCCGACTTTTATGAGAACGCGTTCGCCGCAACGCAGCCACAGATTTGCACGGCATACGGCGTCAAGGTCGCCGATGAATGTGACTCTGCCGTCCTCAACATGGCTCGGTTCGTATCCGAGCCATTTCAACTCGCGTGTCACAAAAGCCTCCATTCCGAAAAGGCACGGAATTATTATTTCAAATTTATCCATTTTTTCTCCTTGCTTGTCCTTAAAGCGATATATGCTTTGGTATTCCCATTTCCGTCAGTATTGTCGGTTCGCCCTGAATAAGCGGACGGCAGTAATTGATAAATGCGTCGGTGACGTCGTTACCGGTGCTGTTTATAAAACTGTCGGGGACTGTTTTTTCGAGATTGGCAACAGATGTCGCTTCATTTTCTATAATATTCACCTTGTATTCACCCACACGCTTAAATCCCATTACAACTCCGGATTTTCCTTCAGATGCAGCAATAGCACCGGCTTTTCCGATTTTTACGGATTCATCAAGGTCTGTTAATGATGCGAAATGAGAGCTGCATCTTTGCAGTACGTTCAGTTCCACGGAACGCGTTTTTATGCCGAATTTCGTTTTTAAGATGTTTTCAACAACTTTTGCCGAGCCGGAAAGCTGGGCATGTCCGAACTCATCATGACTTGTGTTGCATGCAAGGTTGCTGAAATATTCGCCCTTTTCATTTTTAATGCCTTCCGAAACGGTGATTACCATGTTTCGTGCATTGCACGCGTCCACATCGCTTATAAGCTTATCAACGGCGAGTGGTTTTTCGGGAAGGTAGATAAGGTGCGGCGCGGCAGAAGTATTGCTGCGCGCAAGAGCAGACGCTGCAGTAAGCCAGCCGGCATTTCGCCCCATTATTTCCACAACGGTTATTGACGGGTCGGCATAAACTGCACAGTCGCGCGCAATTTCGCTGACGGCGGTTGCTACAAATTTTGCTGCTGAACCAAATCCGGGTGTATGGTCGGTGTTCATGAGGTCGTTATCAATGGTTTTCGGTACGCCTACGATGCATGTGTCTTTGCCGTGCAGCTTGGCGTAAGCGGAAAGCTTGCGCACCGTATCCATAGAGTCGTTGCCGCCTATGTAAATAAACATGGAAATTTCATACTTTTTAAAATTATCGAATATTGTTTCGTAAATGTCGGTATTGTCTTCAGGGTTCGGCATCTTGTAGCGGCATGAACCGAGATATGCCGATGGCGTTGTTTTCAAAAGCTGCAGATTGTCCATGTTCGAAAAAGTCTCGTTTAAATTGCTGAATTTGCCGTTTATAACGCCGAGTACGCCATTTACGGCACCGTAAATCTTTCTGCCCTGTGCAAAAGCACCTTCGATAACACCGCAAAGTGTTGCATTTATTGCCGCTGTCGGTCCGCCGGACTGCGCGACGGCAAAGTTTCCTTTAATCATTTTCTTCCTCCGAATTGTATTATTTTTACACACATATTCTATTATATAAAAAATTACGGAAAAAGTCAAACATTTAATCTTGATATTTGAAAAAAATATGATATAATATATTTAATGGAAGTATTTTTGCGAAAATATAAATTACGGGAGGTGTAATTTTGGAAAATAATCAGAAAAAAGTCCCGGAG
>CAKSRS010000063.1 GCA_934487205.1 uncultured Clostridia bacterium | reverse complement strand
TTATCCCGTTTTTTATATATAAAACGCCCATTCCCTTAGGTCCGTGGAATTTATGTGCCGACAAGGACAGCATATCAACGCCGAGTTCGTTTACATCTATTTTCATATGACCGATTGCCTGCACCGCGTCGGTATGGAAAATAACTTTATGCTTTTTGCAGATTCCGGCAATTTCGGCAATCGGTTCAATTGTTCCGATTTCGTTATTTGCCGTCATGATTGAAACAAGAATTGTTTTATCGGTTATTGCCTTGTCCACATCTTCGGAATTTACTCGTCCCTCGCTGTCGACAGGCAGATACGTTACCTCAAACCCATTCTTTTCAAGAAATTCACACGCACCTAAAACAGCATGATGTTCAATGCTTGAAGTTATAATGTGATTTCCCTTGTTTTTATTTGCAAAAGCAATACCTTTTATTGCCCAGTTATCTGCTTCACACCCTGATGCCGTGAAGTAAATTTCGTTTGTTTTTGCGCCGAGCTGTTTTGCCACGCGCTCGCGGATTTTAAGTACGGCACTTTCCGCCTCTCTGCCCACCTCGTAAAATTTAGAGGAAGCGTTGCCGTAAATGTCTGTATAATATGGAAGCATTGCGTCCAAAACTTCTCTTTTTAAAGAGGTGGTTGCATTGTTGTCCATGTAAACTTTCATCTTAATCATCTCCGTAATAAAATATCAACAAATGAACATCTATTCATATTATAATCCATTTTGCAGATTTTGTCAACTTTATTCGCATAATTATTATACATCAAAATATATAAAAATACACTGTACAAATTAAAGATTTTGAGTTATAATTAAGAAAAAACATATTTTTTGGAGGAAAATGGCATGAAAATTGCCGGAATTATATGCGAATACAACCCATTTCACAACGGGCATGCATATCAGATAAAAACAGCAAAGAAAAATAACGATGCCGTCGTATGCATAATGAGCGGAAGTTTTGTACAGCGTGGGAGCGCTGCCGTGTACGACAAATGGACGCGCGCGCATGCTGCCCTTAAATCGGGCGCCGATTTGGTTATTGAACTGCCCGTAAGATATTGCCTGTCCTCTGCGCAGGGATTTGCACGCGGCGCCGTTGAAATTCTATGTAGCACAGGCGTTATCAATACGCTTGTTTTCGGCAGCGAGTGCGGCGATATAAAAAAATTATTGTCTGCGGCCGATATTCTTTTACATGAACCGCCCGAAGTTTCGGCAAAAATACAAAAATTAATGACGGGCGGCATTGGCTATGCCGCAGCACATGCAGCTGCATATGACGGGATTATCGATGCCGATTTGCTTTCATCTCCGAACAATGTTCTCGGAATCGAATATCTTGCGGCAATAGCGCGCTGCGGCAGTTCAATTAGCCCGCAAACACACACACGGACGGTGGGATATCACGACGATGTCGGCTGCGGCAAATTTGCCTCGGCAACGCATATCCGCGATATTATGAACTCCGGCGGTGATATTTCGGCATATGTTCCGTTTGATTATTCGGGGCATGAAAAATACGACACAAATAAACTGACCGAAATTTTCCGTTATAAAATGATTACCGAAGGTTCCGGCTTATTCCGCGATATTGCCGATACCGAAATCGGGCTTGAAAACAGATTTTTGAAATCTGTCAACTTGCGAACGTTTGATGAAATCGCGGATTTTGTATCAAGTAAGCGCCACACAAAGGCAAGAATCCGCAGAATTATGCTTTGTGCGCTGCTTAATCTGCGCGGCGGTTACCGTCCGCCGGAATATATACGCGTTCTCGGTATGACGGGGCGCGGCAGGGAAATCCTCGCAAAAATGCGCAAAACAAGCGTCCTTCCCATAATAAACAAGACTGCCGATTTCGGCAGTCCCGCTTTAACGGAAGACGTAACGGCGACAAATTTATCGGCTCTTTGCGCCGATACGCCCGTACCCCAAAACCGCGATTATCTGACCTCTCCCATTATTGTTGAATAACTTTTACGCGTCAAACAAAGATACCTGGTCGGTATCCGGCATGTTAAGACAGCCTTCCTCCTTCAGCATGTCTATAATTGTTTTTGTTGCGCCCGTGCGTATTCTGAACTCATCAACCGTTCGGAATTCACCGTCTTTACGTGCGTCAACAATAGCTTTTGCGGCGTTGTCGCCCATTCCCGGAAGGGCGTTAAGCGGCGGTCTTATGCCTTCTTTGGTTTTGAGAAAATCGGTAGCTTCCGATTTATACAAATCAATCGGTATAAATCCCACGCCGCGTGCATACATCTCCACACAAATTTCAAGTATCGGCACCAAATTTTCCTCTTTGGGAGTTATCGTGCCGTTGTTCTTTTTTTCCTTCAGTTCCTCTATTGCCTGACGCGCAACACCTATTCCTTTAGTCATGATTGATGCGTCAAAATCGTCCGCGCGCACGGAAAAATAGGCAATATAGAACGCTTCAGGATAATAAACCTTAAAATATGCAATACGAAACGCCATAGTAACATATGCAACGGCATGCGCCTTCGGGAACATGTATTTAATTTTTTTGCACGAGTCAAGGTACCACTCCGGCACATTTGCCGCGCGCATCGCTGCCTCGTCCTCGGGTTTGAGTCCCTTACCCTTTCGCACGCTTTCCATTATCTTGAATGCATGCCCCGCCTCTACGCCGCATGCGATAAGATAAATCATAATATCGTCACGCGCACAAATTGAATGCGACAAATCACATAATCCCTGTTTAATCAGCTCCTGCGCATTGCCGAGCCACACATCTGTTCCGTGCGAAAGTCCGGATATACGCACAAGCTCGGAAAATTTTGTAGGTTTTGTATCTTCAAGCATCTGCCGTACAAATTTTGTACCGAATTCCGGTACGCCGTACGTACCGAGATTTGTGCCGATGTCCTCGCCGTCCTTTATCCCCAAAGCCTTATTTGACGTAAACAGGCTGAGCGTCTTTTCATCGCCGAGCGGAATGGTTTTTGCGTCAAGCTTGGTTATATCTTCAAGCATTCTTATTACGGTCGGGTCGTCGTGACCGAGTTCGTCAAGTTTTAAAAGGTTTGTATCGATAGAGTGATAATCGAAATGCGTCGTTATAATATCGGAATTTACATCATCCGCCGGATGCTGTACCGGGCAAAATTCGTGAATATTGTTGTCCTTTGGTACAATTATGATGCCGCCCGGGTGCTGTCCCGATGTTCGTTTTACACCGACGCAGCCCGTTGCAAGGCGTTTCATTTCTGCATTTCTAATATGTATTCCCTTTTCCTCCGCATATTTTTTTACATATCCGTACGCGGTTTTTTCGGCAACGGTACCTATAGTCCCGGCGCGGAAAACATGTCCTTCGCCGAAAAACGTTTCGGTGTATTTATGTATTATCGGCTGATATTCGCCCGAAAAATTAAGGTCAATATCCGGCTCTTTATCACCTTTAAATCCTAAAAATGTTTCAAACGGTATATCGTGTCCGTCCTTTCGGTAGAGCGTACCGCATTTTGGGCAAACCTTATCCGGAAGGTCGCATCCGGATAAACCTGTGTCACTTCCCACAAGCTCAAAATTCTTGCAATTCGGACAGATATAGTGCGCCGGAAGAGAATTTACCTCTGTAATATCGGAGAGATATGCAACAAAGGACGAACCAACCGAGCCGCGCGAACCAACCAGATATCCGTCCTCATTGGATTTGCGCACAAGTTCCTGTGCAATACGGTACATAACCTCAAAACCGTAAGTTGTTATCGATGTAAGTTCTTTATCAAGTCTTTCCTGAACCTCTTTCGGCAGTGGGTCGCCGTATATCTCACGCGCCTTATTTTTTGAGTCATTAATAATAGCGTCTTTTGCGCCGTCTACCACAGGCGGACACTTTGTCGTCGGAATTGGGCGCACTTTTTCAACCATGTCCGCAATAAGATTGGTATTGGTAACAACAACCTCATACGCCTTTTCCTCGCCCAGATACTCAAATTCCGCAAGCATTTCCTCGGTTGTGCGGAAATACAGCGGTGCCTGATTATCCGCGTCGGAAAAACCTTTGTAATGCATAAGGATTTTTCTGTAATCCGCGCCCTCCGGGTCGAGAAAATGCACATCGCACGTTGCTACAACGGGTTTATTATATTTTTCACCCAGTTCCACAATGCGTCGGTTAAGATTTTGTAAATCTTCATCGGTGTTTACGTCGGAAAATTCGTCCGAGCGTTTCATGTACGCGTTGTTTCCTATCGGCTGAATTTCAAGGTAATCGTAAAAATCCACAATTTCCTTGATTTTTTCTTCCGATGCATGAGACACAACCGCGCGGAAAAGTTCGCCCGCCTCACAGGCAGAACCGATTATAAGTCCTTCGCGCTTTTCTTCAATAAGACTCCGCGGCAATCGCGGCGTGCGGAAGAAATATTTTAAGTGCGACGCCGTCACCATTTCGTAAATATTGCGTATGCCATTCAGATTTTTTGCAAGCAGAATAATATGGTTGGCTCTGCCCCTTTTTGATGCCGAGCGCAAGTCAAACTGCTCATTAAGAAGTCCGATATCGGTTTTGCCGTCTTCCTTAAGTTTTTCAAGCATTTTTATAAATATATCTGCCGTAGCTTTCGCATCATCTACCGCTCTGTGGTGATTTTCTAAAACTATTTTCAAATGCTTTGTAAGATTATTCAAAGTATGATTTCCCATTTCGGGGTACAAACACCTGGCAAGCTGCAAAGTATCAACATGGCCGAAGTTATATTCTGTGCCGCATCGTTTTGCCGCAATTTTCATAAATCCCGTATCGAACGACGCATTATGCGCAACAAGCGTACACCCCTTGCAAAATTTAAAAAACTCGGGTAATATTTCCTCGATTTTCGGTGCGTCCGCAACCATTTCATCAGTTATAGACGTAAGCTCAACAATTTTCGGCGGTATCGGTCTTTCGGGGTTTACAAATGTCCCCCACCTTTGCGTAACTTTTCCGTTTTCCACCTTTACGGCGCCTATTTCGGTTATTCTATCATTTTCCTTTGACAGTCCCGTCGTTTCAATATCAAATACAACAAAGCTGTCATCTAAAGTTACGCCGTCCGCGTTTACCGATATTTTGGCGGAATCGTCAACAAGATATCCTTCAACGCCGTAAATGACTTTTATGCGTTCATTATCCTTCGACGCCTTCAACGCGTCGGGATATGACTGCACAACGCCGTGGTCGGTTATTGCAATAGCCGTATGCCCCCATGATACGGCGCGGTCTATAAGGCTTGCCGCCGACGATACCGCGTCCATTTGCGACATTTGCGTATGCAGATGCAGTTCGACGCGCTTTTGTTCGGCAGTATCCTTTTTTTCTTCTTTCGGCTCTGCCTCGCAGATTGAGTTAACCATAACAATTATTTCTTTTTGATAATCGTTATATTGCGCCTTTCCCTTTATTACTACAGGAACACCGGCTTTAAGTCCGCCTTTTTCCACGTTTTTATTTACTTTTCCGAATATTTTATTGACATTTGCGATAACTTCCTCATTTTTCTCAACTTTTTCGATAAAAAGCTGTGCCGTTATCGAATCCTCAAAATCGGTGACGTCGAGCAGTACAAGACAAAATTCCTTGCCGCTTTTTTTACTTTTTATATCCTTTATTTCTGAGCCGAACACCGTGCCTTCAAAGCATACGGCACCGGAATTTTCATCTATGGAAGAAATCGGAACCAAATCGGAACGTATCGCGCTGCCGTATATAATGCCTGCCGCATGCGCCTTACCCAAGTCGCGCATAGCCTTTTTATGTACTTCATGTATTACGGGTGCGGACTCGCTTTCTTCCTCTGACAGTCCGGCATGTTCTTCGCGAATCGCTGTCTGAACCGTGACGCGGTTCAGTTTCAGATTTTTTGCGATTGAGCGTGCCAATTCCTCGCGTTCTTCTTCCGAGGTTTCTTCTTCTATTATCAGATGTATCTGCCGCAGATGCTTTGATATGCTCATTTTCTCAATATGTTTCCCCGCAGTTTCCGAACCGAAAAACCACGGAAAAACAGAATTAACTGTTGGTTTCATTTATATTTTTCCTTCTTTATCGTTATAAGTAATATTATATACTCTTTTGCGCTTTTTTTCAAGTACGCTTATAATTATTCACAATAATTTTTCATTTTCATATTATATATCAAGTATATAATTTTCGGAGATGATTTTGTGAGTAATTTGTGTATAGCCGTCCTTTTCGTTCTGCTTGTGATATTTATAATAATAGCTCTGGACGCTGTTTTCGGCAAAAAGTATGAGAGTATCCTTACATATGCCGAATGCGGTGACGATGATATCGAGTGTCGGCTGCGGGCAATTATGCGGAAAAATCCCAAGTCCGAGATTATTGTTGTCGACAAGTCACAGTCGGCGGAAACACGCATAATTCTTGAAAAACTCGCGGACGATTACCCGGAAATCCACGTTCTTTACATATAATAAACACATAAAAATCGGAAAAGTACCGACTTTTCCGATTTTTTGCCGTCATATCACCATGCCGCCGTTTACGCCAAGAATTTGTCCCGTTATATAATCTGCGTCTTTGCCCGCCAGAAAATAAATGCTTTTGGCGGCATCTTCGGGTGAGCCGATTTTGTTGAGCGGAATTTCATCTTTAAGCGCCGACATTGTTTCTACATCAATATTTTTGTTCATTTCGGTATTAATTACTCCCGGACAAACGCAGTTTACGCATATTCCTGATAAGCCGACCTCTTTTGCCAGTGCCTTTGTAAAGCCGATAACGGCAGCTTTCGACGCCGAGTAATGCACTTCGCATGACGCGCCCGCCTGCCCCCACATCGACGATACATTTATTATTTTTCCGCTTTTTTTGTTTATCATATCCGGCAAAAAGGCTTTCGTCATCAGAAATGTTCCGCGAATGTTTACGCCGAACATTTTATCCCAATCGTCCGCCGTAATATCGGAAAACAGTTTTATCTGTGCAATTCCCGCATTATTTACCAAAATATCCGCATTGCCATATTTATGTATTTTTTCCGCCGCGGTATTCACCGCTTTTTCGTCCGAAATATCTGCTTTTATAACAATTGCACCCGTCTCGGCGGCAATTTTTTGTGCCGCGGCATCATCATGCGAATATATTGCAAAGACCCTGTCGCCGTTTGATGCAAACAGGCGCGTACACGCCGCACCTATTCCGCGCGTTCCGCCGGTTATAACAACATTTCTCATAGCAATTCATTTTCTCCGTTTAAAATATTATTTCTGTGCACACAGAAAAATTCCGTCTTAAATCCATTGGAATACTTTTCCATCGCCTCAATTACCGAATCGACTTTCAGATTATAACCGTTTCCCGCCGCAATACACATCTGCAGTTTCATTTTATCGTCCGTCTGTTCCAAGACGTCAAAGCTGTATATATACGGGCGGATATCCGACTCCTTCACGCCGCTTTTTGACTTTTTCATAATCTTCATTTCAGGAATATTCATGAATTTTTCAGCTTCAAACGACTTGCAGCTGCCTTCGACTTCAACAGTATAAACCGCTCTGTCCAGCTTGGCAAAATCATGCTGTTTCCCTTCGGTTTTACACACCTTTATTATCTCAAATCCTTTAGGAAATGCGGCATTAAGGCGTTTTTTTATTTCATCTTCCGTGTAATTTCCGTCAAATCCGATTTTCATATATTCGCAGTCCGACGTAACTCCGACCGACAGCGGCATTGCAACCGTCATAATCGGGTGCGGGTTATACCCCTGCGAAAAACTCATTTCCAGTCCCGCGCGGCGTACCGTACGATGAAATGTTCTGATAAAATCAAGATGAGAGATATATTTTACGCGTTCATCGCGCGCATATTTTAAGATGTAATTACTCAAAACAAACACCTGCCCCAAATTGATTTGCTCCGCAGCCGGCGCATTTTTGCCGGCAATTCGGCGTTGTTTCGGCACGTTTCGCCTTTTCATTTTCACGCATAAAAAATTCCTTGGTAATTCCGATACTTATATGCTCCCACGGCAAAACCTCGTCGTATGAGCGTTCACGCAAGTACCAATCGGGGTCTATACCGCATTCTGCAAAAGTTTCCAGCCATGTGTTAAATTTATACTGCTCGTCCCAGCTGTCAAACTTGCACCCTTTTTTCACAGCTGCAATTATGGCTTTACAAAGACGTCTGTCGCCGCGCGCAAGCACGCCTTCAAGATAGCTGACTTTATTGTCATGCCAGTTGTATTTAATTTTTCTTGACGTTATTGCGGCTTTGAGCATATTCTGTTTTCTTATAATTTCCTCGCGCGAATCCTGTTTTGCCCACTGGAACGCCGTGAACGGTTTCGGTATAAAACTTGATGTACTCGTCGTAATATTAATATTTTTCGCACGTTCTTCCTTTGGTATGGAAAAATATTGTTCCAGAACCTTTTGCGATAAATCCGCAATTCCCAAGATATCGTCATCGGTTTCTGTCGGAAGTCCGATCATGAAGTACAGTTTGACATTGGTCCAGCCGCCTTCAAAAAGCATTTTTGCCGAATTTAACACATTTTCTTCAAGAATATTTTTGTTAATAACATCGCGCAGGCGCTGCGTTCCCGCCTCGGGTGCAAATGTAATTCCGGATTTTCGCACCTTTTGTACTTTGTTCATCAGTTCAAGCGAAAAATTATCTATTCTCAGCGACGGCAGCGACAAACCGATTTTTTTCTTTTCGGTAAATTCGAGCAAACTGTCGGTAAGTTCCTTTAACTCGGTAAAATCACTTGTACTGAGTGATGAGAGCGAAATCTCATCATATCCGCTGCAGCCCAAAAGCTTATCGGCAAGCTCGGTCAGCGTTTCCGCATGCCGCTCGCGCACCGGCCGGTACGCATACCCCGCCTCGCAAAAGCGGCAGCCGCGTATGCACCCGCGAAATAACTCCAGCATAACGCGGTCATGCACTACTTCGCCAAATGGTACTATTATCGTTTCCGGTGCGTACGCTTTATCGAAATCCTTCATTATAACTTTTTGCACTACGGCTTTCGCCTCGGGTTGGTTCGGTGTAATGCTTTTAATCGTATTATCCTCGTTATATTCCACATCATAAAAGGACGGAACATAAACACCGTCAAGCTTTGCAATTGTTTTCAGGTAGTCCGCTTTGCTGTGTTTTCCGCTTTTTTTCAATCTGATATACTCATCAACAACAAGTCCGATGAGTTCTTCCCCTTCGCCAAGCATAAAGAAATCAAAAACATCGGCAATCGGCTCCGCATTATAGGCGCAGAGTCCTCCGCCGCATATAATAGGGTCGTTTTCGGTTCTGTCTGCCGACAAAATCGGAATACCCGCCAACTCAAGCATATTAACAACATTTGAATATGCAAGCTCATACGGGAGAGTAAATCCGAGCATGTCAAAATCCGCAGCGTCATCTCCCGTTTCAAGCGCAAACAGCCGAAGATTGTTTTTGCGCATTTCATCTTCCATATCAACCCACGGCGCAAAAACGCGCTCGCAGTATGTGTCTTGCCTTTCGTTGAGAACATGATACAATATCTTCATACCGAGGTTTGACATGGCTATTTCATATGTATCGGGAAAACAAAAACCAAACCGACAATCAACCGCCGCGGGGTCTTTTATGACGCTGTTTAACTCACCGCCCGTGTATCTTGTCGGTTTTTGCACTTTCATTAAAATTTTATCTCTTTGAGTATATGACATTATCTGCTCCTGTTTTATTCAAAAAACCGTATTAATTTTTTCGAATCATGGGATTATTTTTCCGTCCGGTGCAACCGCAGCATTAAAACACACCTGCACGCTTACACCGAACAGATTTTTTCGGTCATCCGCCACCGTTATTCGGTTACATCAACTGACGGTGTATCGCATCGGCAATCGTCACTTTTCTTGTCCTTCTTTTTGCAGAATTTATCAATTGCGCTGCTGAATGTGTTGTTCATTTTGTCCACCATTTCCGGTACAAGGTCAATAATTTTATCGACAGGCGTCGACTTGTCCGTTATGGGAAGAAGTCTGATATTTCCGCCGCCCACAACCAAAAAAGCAATCGGTTTTACATTTGCACCGCCGCCGCAGCCGCCGCCGAACATCGGATTTTGAGGTGTTACCGTATCCTTTTTTGCCGCAAACTGCGAGCCGCCCGCGCCGAAACCGAAACTTACCGTCGATATCGGTATAATAACCGTACCGTCCGGCGTCGTTACCGGGTCTCCTACAATTGTGTTGACATCTACCATCGACTTGATATTACTCATCGCCGTGTCCATAAGTCCTTGAATCGGGTGTTCTGCCATAATTATTTACTCCCTTCTTTTTTTATCCTTTTATATAGTTTAAGTATGTTTAATGCTATAATTATAATATGCACGGGTTTTAAGCCAAGTATGCAATGTATATGCAGTTCAAAGCACACATTTTCAAAAACAGGCTGAAGTTCAACCTTCATATCCTTCAATTTTGCATTATGATGAATAAAACCCATAATGCTGTACACAAATCCGTTATAAATACCCGTAAAAATTCCCGTGTGCATTGCGTTTTCAAAACCGAATTTTGAGTTTATTTCAATAATATCGAAATACACCGCCTGTTTTGTCAGCCGCTCCAGTATTTTTCCCGCATCGGATTTTACTATTCCGAAAATTTGAATATACTTCTCAAGTTCCGCCTTTTTTTCTTCAAATGAGAATTCTTTATTTTCTTTTACTTGTTCGTTTTCGTCCCCGCTATCCTTTTTTTTTGTTTTGTTTTTCGGCGGGTACAAACGCATTTTTATAAAGCCGTATTTCAGCGTTACGGAAGTGTCATTTTTTACGGCATCTCTGTCAAGCGAAACAGCAATCTTTATCGGGATTACCAACAGCAGCAGAAGAACTGAAATTACTGCCGCAATTACAATTAACACCGTCATAACCGCTCCCCTTATCTTTACTTCTGTTCCGAAACCTCAGCAAGGCTTTCCTGACCTTCAAGCTCGGTATCTTCGTCCATTTTCAGTGCAATTTGCTCATATTCCGGGCTGAGTTTTGAAAAATCAAGCTCCGGCAAATCTTTCGGCGTGGAAAGCCCGAAACAGCGCAGAAAATTCTGCGTAGTTTTATAAAGCACCGGTCTGCCCGGCGCGTCCAGTCTGCCGGCTTCCTCTATAAGTCCGCGCTCTGCAAGGCGGTTAACCGCACTGTCGGAATTTACGCCGCGGATATATTCAATCTGTGCTCTTGTAATCGGCTGACGGTATGCTATTATAGCAAGCGCCTCCATTGCCGCATTGGAAAGAGCCTGCCGCCTTTGCTCGCCCAAAATCACCTGTATATAATTATAATATTCCGGGCGCGAACATATCTGGTATCCCTCATCAATGTCTATAATCATAAACCCGCGCTCCTGCGTATCGTAATCGTATTTCAGAATACGCACCGCTTCTTCCACGGCATCTATGCCTATGTCCAAAACCGCTGCAAGCTTTGCCGTTTTTACAGGTTCGCCCGCCGCAAAAAGTATTCCCTCTATCGCATAAGGAATTTTATCTTTATTCATTGTTTACCTCAACATTCCTTCAGTATAAAATCGTTCTCCGTCTCATCATAATCGGCGGTTATTTTGCTTTGACGAATCATTTCCAATATGGCAAGAAACGTCGCTACCAACTCCGGTTTTGATTTTTCGCCGTCAAACGCATGCTTAAAATTAAGCTTTTTATGTTCTTTTAAAAGACCGAAAAGCCGTTCTTCCATTGCCGTAACCGAGACTTTTTCTCTGCCGACTATTCCCGAAAAAGCACGTTTTTCCGGCTTGGCATTGCGGATTTTTCTCTGCAATATTGAATTAAATGCATCGGTCAGCTCGTCCACGGTATGGCGTCTGTTATATTCCGGAACGGGAAAATCAATTTTTTCTTCTTCCTTAAAAAACATGTACCGAGACGAAAACTCCGAACGCCTAAGCTCCTGCGATGCTTCTTTATAACGCTGATATTCCACCAGGCGTGCCGCCAAATCCTCACGCGGGTCTTCTTCCTCTTCTTCCTCATTTTTCGGCAAAAGCATTTTTGACTTTATGTACAAAAGCTGTGCTGCCATAACGAGAAATTCACTCGTATTATCAAGCTCCGCTTCTTCAATTCCGTCAATTGCCTCGAGATACTGCGCCGTTATTTCAACAATCGGAATATCATATATACTTACCTTATTTTTTGCAATCAAATGCAAAAGCAAATCAAGCGGTCCCTCGAATGTGTCCAGTTTATATAGCATTGTATCCATATTTTACCTGCCTTATACAAGCACGTTTAACATTGCTCTGATTAAATGCGAAATGAGCGCGTACACCG
This sequence comes from uncultured Clostridia bacterium, assembly GCA_934487205.1. Taxonomy (GTDB): domain Bacteria; phylum Bacillota; class Clostridia; order UBA1381; family UBA1381; genus UBA1738. Next base: position 1,686 of record CAKSRS010000063.1, on the reverse strand, counting down.
TTCTTACGCCGCCGCCGATAACGGCGTCGAACGCACCCAAAAGCGAAAGCGCCATAATCAGATATATCATATAATGTTCATTCCGCAAAAGATTATAATACGCTCTGTCCGAAATAAACAGTCCGAGCAGGCGCGAGCCGTCCAGCGGCGGAATCGGTATAAGGTTAAACAACATAAAGCACAGATTCCGGATTGCAAAAAGATACGTTATCATATCAATATAACCCAAAACACCCGCACTCCACCCAAGTTTTATGCCGATAACATAAAGCAGCGTTCCGATAAAACTGCCGATAAGCGCCATTATGAGATTGGCAATCGGTCCCGCTATAGCCGTCAGAGCCATTCCTTTTTTTCGGTCTTTATAAAATGCCGGATTAATTCCGACAGGTTTTGCCCAGCCGAACCCCGTCAAAATCATCAATATTGTACCCATAAGGTCAAGGTGCGCAAACGGATTAAGCGTCAGACGCCCCTCATAACGCGGCGTCGGGTCGCCGAGTTTTGTCGAAACCCAGCCGTGCGCAAATTCATGACCGGTAAGCGCTATAAGCGTTATCGGCACATTTATTAATATATTCATCAGATTATAACCAAACATAGTTCACCTTCACAATAATTATTATACATATATTATAACCTAAATTTCCCGCAAAGTAAATAGTTTTAAAAAAAAACCTTGCATACCTTGAAAAATATTTCAAAATGTGGTATTATATTAGTATTATTGTTTATCGGAGGATTGTTATGGAAAATATATATGTAAAACGCTCTCTTTTTACAATGCTTATGGGGTTATCATTTTTATTCGGTATTGTGCTGTTTTTGACCAATCACTTTGACTTCTGCATAAAAGCCGTTGATACGGGGCATCTGAATGCTTCCAACCTTGCGTACATACTCATTCACTTTATTGATGTTTTGCTGCTGCCGATTATATTTATCGCTCATGCCCGTTCGGAATTCGGCAGAATTAAAACGGCAAAAGCGCTTTTTATAGTTTTGGGACTGCTGCATATCGCCACATTGAGCTGGGCTGTGTACTTTTTGGGTTCCAATCCGTCATTTGATATAATATCAAACGCGAAAATCACCGAGTTTCAGGCAAACACCGATAACGCATTAGTATATAACTATGTGACATGGGATACATACAATTGGGCAGGTTCGATTTTTGCCATGCTTTACGGAATTATGTGCATATATACCGGTATTAATTTTGATGACAACCGCGTAAAGGTCCGCCGATGCGTTATTGCTCTTGCGGCATCGCGGCTGATTTTGCCACTTATTCACAATATATTATTTCAGCAGCGTTTGTACTCTATGTTCTGGATAACAAATAACTATTCGGCAATACTGTCCTATGCGTTTTTCACGGCGGCTGTGGTTGTGGTATCATTCCACGATGACACATGGGTCGAATGTATATGGGATACACCGCCCATCGACCCCGAAAATGATGACGAACAAATATAATTTTACATCGGAGGAAAATATTAATGTACTTTTTAGAAATAGTAAAACGACTTACAATTGATGTGTTTACATTCCTTGCCATAGTTGTAAACGGACTGCTTTTGTATTTTCAAATGGTTCCGTTTGTACGGGCTGCCGTTTCCCTTAAAATGCTGAATGCGCAAACGATTTCTTTCCTGCTTTTTACGATTATGATGCTTGTTCTTC
>CAKSRS010000062.1 GCA_934487205.1 uncultured Clostridia bacterium | reverse complement strand
TAAATTAACGAAATACTGCGATTCATTTCGTTTTTTGGAGCTTTTTTGTGTCTATTTTTACTGGGATGGCACAGTATTGCATAAACGGGACAAATTCAGCTTTTTTGCCTTCTTTATGCTCAAACTGTTTCATATCCTTAAAAAAATCAGCAGGATGATATAATGATTCGTAATCAAAGTGAATTTCAAATTTATCGTTCGGAGCAGTATGTTCTTCCTTTTTGACAGGTTCAAAATTCATCTGCGGTATGGGTTGAGTATGTTCTTCATTTCCCTGCACACAAACATCTGTAAACATAGTAGCAGTATTTCCTGTGATATTACTGCTTTTTGTATCGTTTGTTTCGATTTTTAATAATTGTGTGTCATTTTCATTTGTTTGTTTCTCTAAAACACTTTTAATTGTATTTATCAGCCGAGTCCTTTCAGAAAATAGAGCCTTACCATCACCTTTTTCATATTTGTTTTCAACAGCAGAATTATCAGCGAATGAATTTGATGTTGTTTTGGCAGATTTTTTTGATATGTTTGTTATCGTGCTATGATAGTTCATAAACAATTTTAACACTATTCCAACAGGAATTAAAAATACAGATAAAAGACATATATTTGCAAGGATATCGATTATTCTTAATTTACGTATTTGTTTTATTATTTCATCATTATCTCCAACATCAGATATATTGATGTTGTTGAAATATTTTGTTTCTCCCGTAATTAGTTTTGTATTTTGATCATAATTTAATTTTTCGTTATTATTTTTTCGCCCTGCATTTTCTACCCAAGAAATACCTGTTCCCGGGATTGAATATGTTTTTCTTTGAGAACCATTAGGACTATAAGTATGCCTATATCCCAGGGATCCCCAACTGTACCCAATGCCGGATTTGCTTATATTTATCCTAAATCCGCCACCAAGATTAATGCTTTTCCTAAGCCTCAATCCCATATTACTCCTCCTAATTCGGTTCATTAGCCACATTGTAGGTTATACATTCACTTTTTCCACTTGCTTTCATTTTTGTTCCACACCTTAAAAAGTTCACCCTCGTTTATAACCGCATCCCATACCGGTTCTAAAAATGTATATAATGACTCTATAACGATTTTAAATTCAATTTCCGGCATTTTTATCGTACGGAGATATAAATTCCATTTTGAAATCATCTGGGCATCGTTCGCAAATGCTTTTATTTTATCAAGGCTGTCTCTGCTATATGTAGTACCTCTGTTTTGTAGTGTTTCGAACATTGCCTCTTGTAACTTTCGACCATCGAAATCAAACATATTGGAAAGATAGTATTTATCATAAAAGTCTTTCATCCTGCTTGTCATTTCAAGAAGCTGCAATATAGCATCGAATTTTTCTGCTATTGTACTTTCGATGGAATAGGTACTTATTTCCGGTTTTGTGAATTCGTCAAACTGAACCGGAATAACTCTCTTTTCAGATTTGATACTTCCTCGTAATTGTCTTCGCATATCATACCGATTTCGTCTGTATAGCTCTTTTCAAGAAATACTGCTTTAATCAGTATTTCAAGGCGGAATACGAAGAAGAACAAGCAGAACTCAAAGCATCAATTGACAAAGTAGAGGCAGAAATTAAAACCTATCATCAGAGCCAAAACGATGCGAGAGATTTCACCGAAATCATCAGCAAGTACATCGGCATTAAAGAGCTTACTGCCGAAATCGTAATTGAGCTTATAGACAGAATTGAAATCGGTGAGAAAAATATCAGAGATGGTCAGATATATCAATACACTGATATTCAGTACAGATTTGTCGGCAAAATTGCCGCTTAAGAAAAAATATAAAGTGCCGAAAAACAGGACTTCGTTAAACGAACTCAAGTCCCTTCAACCGCATCACCTTCAAAAGGGGCTGTAAAAAGCCTCATGGATAGATTTAAAAAATATATGCGCCCCGCAGAGTGCAAGCATAGCCAGACAAACAGACTATGCCCGCCCCTGTCGAAGGCTGCATATGAATTGATATTTTTAATCTATTCTTTAGCCGTATCTGCCGTCTTTTGTGTTTCGGCATCTGTCGCTGTTTTGCCCGTATCCGCCTTTTCCGTAGTTTCGGTTTCTGCAGTACCGGTGTTTTCAGCCACGCTGCCGCAGCCCGTCAATGCACACACGCTCATCAGAGCCACAAGTGCCAATGCCGAAAATCTTATAATACATTTTTTCATACACATAACCTCCCAAAATCTGCCGAAAGCATTACTGCTCCCCGCTAAAACAATATATGACGCTTATTCTGATTTATGCATATTAAAAATGTGATACAATTCGGCGGATTACAAGATTTTACTCAAAAATCCCTTAGTCCGTTCATTTTGAGGGTGGTTAAATATCTCGTCCGGCGTACCTTCTTCAATAATACTTCCCGAATCCATGAACAAAATTCGGTTTGCCACTTCGCGGGCAAATCCCATTTCGTGCGTTACCACAACCATCGTCATTCCGTCCTCGGCAAGTTCCTTCATTACGTCCAAAACTTCGCCAACCATTTCCGGGTCAAGCGCAGAAGTCGGCTCATCAAAAAGCATTACATCAGGCTTCATCGCCAGTGCGCGTACTATCGCAATACGCTGCTTTTGTCCGCCCGAAAGCTGCGATGGGTACGCATCGGCACGGTCTCCAAGTCCGACCATGTTTAAAAGGCGCACCGCCTCTTTTTCAGCATCAGCTTTACTCATTTTGCCGAGTTTTATTGGCGCAAATGTGATATTCTGCATAACGGTAAGATGCGGGAATAAATTAAAATTCTGAAAAACCATTCCCATTTTTTGACGGTGAACATTAATATTTACCTTCGGATCGGTTATATCCACTCCCTCAAAAAACACCTTTCCGTCCGTCGCATGTTCAAGAAGATTTAACGACCGCAAAAATGTTGATTTTCCAGAACCGGAAGGCCCGATAATAACAACAACTTCGCCTTTCTTTATTTCCGTGGAAACATTATGAAGTGCATGAATGTCGTTTCCGAAACATTTGCACAAGTTTTCCGTTTTAATAATAACATTATCGTTCACTGTTTCTCAATCTCCTTTCAAGCTTGCCGACAAGGTGCGTAAAGAAGATTACCATGACAAGGTAAATGGCAGCAACCGTCAAAAGCGGCATATATGTTTTGTAAGTAGCACTTCTTATTATATCGCCACCCTTTGTCAAATCCTGAATGGCAACATACCCGGCAACCGAAGTTTCCTTTAACAGCACGATAAATTCATTTGCAAGCGCCGGCAAAACGCTCTTAAACGCCTGCGGAACAACAATATACTGCATCGTTCTTATATAGCTGAAACCGAGACTTCTGCCCGCTTCAAACTGTCCGTTATCAACCGACATAATTCCCGAACGGAATATTTCTGCCACGTATGCACCGGAATTAATACCAAAAGCCGTGATTGCACAAACAATGCCGTTGCTTGCTTTGGCAAAAATAATATAGTACATTATCATAAGCTGAACAAGCATAGGCGTTCCGCGTATTACCGTAAGATACAGCTTTGCTATTGCATTCAAAACAGCCAGTAAGCTTTTACCGATACCGTTTCGCATTTCCTTATAATTCTTATCATGTGTACTTCTGACAATAGCAACAATTACGCCTATCAGTATACCCAAAATACACGCAAAAAAAGTTATTGTCAAAGTGGCGCCGAGACCGTCTGTTATAAACCGCCATCTGTTTTTTGTCAAAAAGCAGGTTATAAAATCCGATTTGATATCATTAATAAATTTCGCCATTTTATACCCCCGTTAAGAAATTTAAGGGAGCGGTACTTCCACTCCCTTAAATTGTGTTATCAGTGTGTTAAAATAATTATTTAGATGTGATATATTTATCAACAATCTTCTGGAATGAACCATCTGCTTTAAGCTCTGAAAGTGCTGTATTAAGCTTTTCAAGAAGTTCTGTATTGTCCTTTGCAACAGCAATTGCATAATCTTCATCAGCATATGCAGTATCAAGAATCTTTAATCCTTCATTTTCCGCAACAAATGCTTTTGCCGGCTCATTATCGATAACTACACAGTCAATTTTGCCGATTTTCAATGCTTCAACAGCGTCGGCACCCTTGTTAAAACGCGAAATTGTTCCCAGACCCGCGCCTTCAATATCATCAGATGTGTAAATATCACCCGTTGTACCCGTCTGTACGCCTACGGTGTGGTTTGCACCTTCTGCAAGCAAGTCGTCAACACTCTTTATATCCGAGTCCTCTTTTACAATTACAACCTGAACACCCTTTGCATAAGTATCTGTAAAGTTTACTTCCTGCAAACGTTCTTCATTTACGGTCATACCTGCCATACCCATGTCATATTTCTTTGACTGTATGCCCGGTATAATTGAATCAAATGCCGTATCAACAATTTCAAGTTTCATACCGAGTTTATCGGCAATAGCCTGTGCAACTTCTGCGTCGATACCTACAATCTTGTCACCGTCATAATATTCGTATGGCGGGAATTCCGCATTTGTTACCATTGTCAATGTTTTTTCACCGTCAGCGGTGTCATTTGTTTTTCCGCCGCATGCTGTAAGCGCGGAAACTGCCATAACCGATGCAGCAGCCAATGTTGCGATTTTAAGTAAATTCTTTTTCATTTTAATCTTCCTCCGAATTAACAATTTTATATAACATATTACATTATACCAACTCATTTATAAATATGCAAGCATTTTTAATAAAAAACTATATTTTTTTGTATATTTATACAAATTGTTCTATTTACCGACGCAAAAATTATGAAAAATTTCGGTAACAATATCCTCCGATACGGTATCGCCGGTGATTTCGCCGAGAAATGCCGCCGCGTCATGAATATCGAGTGCGGCAAAATCCTGCGGCATTCCGCTCGTCACCGATTTCAGCGCACGCGATACCGCCTCTTTTGCAGACGTCAATGCCGCAAGATGGCGCATGTTCGTGATAATCACGCTGTTATCGCCGCCGATTTCACCAATTCTGTACATGCTGCGTATTTTTTCCGACAGTTCATCGACTCCGTCACCCGTTACAGCCGAAATTTCAACAGCTCCGTCAATATCGGTAATTTTTTTATCCGCTTTATTACCGACAAGAATATATTTTTTCCCCTTGACAAGTTCCAGCAATTGTTCATCTTCATCATCAATGCCGCGGCTCAAATCCACCATAAGAATAATTAAATCCGCCGTTTCTGCCGCATGCTGAGAACGTTCAACGCCGATTTTTTCGACAGTATCCTTGGTTTTGCGTATTCCCGCCGTATCCAAAAGCCGCAGCGGTACTCCGTCAAGGCTGACAAATTCCTCAATAACATCACGCGTTGTGCCCGCAATATCCGTAACAATCGCCCGGTCCGCGCGTGCAAGACAGTTCAAAAGCGATGACTTGCCCACATTCGGTTTGCCGATAATCGCCGTTTTTATTCCCTCGGAAATAATTTTGCCGTTTTCCGATGTCTGTATGAGGTAATTGGCACGTTCGGCAATACGGGAAAGCGTTTTTATGATATCATCTGTTGTTATATCTTCCAAATCCTCATCGGGATAGTCTATTGCCACCTGCATTTGCGCCGCAAGGTGCACAAGCGCGTTCCTTAATGAATTAATTTCCTTAGATAATCCGCCCTCTGCCTGAGATAGCGCGTTTTTCTGCGACAATGACGTTTTTGCGTTGATAATATCTATTACACCTTCCGCCTGGGACAGGTCTATTCTGCCGTTTAAAAATGCGCGTTTGGTAAATTCTCCCGGCTGCGCCGGATATGCCCCCGCCGAAATAAGGCACTCCATAACTCTTTTTGATGCAATTATTCCGCCGTGCGTGCTTATTTCCACAATATCTTCACGCGTATACGTCCGCGGCGCACGCATAACCGTAACCAAAACTTCATCAATTTTTTCGCCGTTTTTGCCGATAATATGTCCATAGTGAACCGTGTGGCTCGGCGCCGCAGAAAGTTTATCCGCGCCCCTAAAAACGCTGTCGGCGAGCACTACAGCATCATTGCCGCTTATTCGTATTACGGCTATCCCCCCGGTACCCATCGGTGTCGAAACAGCCGTTATTGTTCGTTCATTCATAAATTTCATCTGCTCCGTCATTTTATAATACTCATAAAAAACAAGCACTCAATTTTTGTTTGCCGCATGCAGCTCAAAAATATCCTGCTTGAATTTAAGTCTATCTTTCCTTTAAAAGTTCCTGAAGCGCTGTCATAAAGGAATATATGTCCGAAAAATGTTTGTGCACTGACGCAAAACGTACATATGCAACTTCATCAAGTTCTTTAAGATGCATCATCACCTTCTCGCCTATTTCGGTTGACGTAATCTCGCGTGACATCATTTGATAAAGCTCACTCTCGATTTTATCCGCCAGCTCCGTCATCTGCGTATATGTGATAGGACGTTTTTCGCAGGCACGTATGATACCGCGCAGTATTTTTTCACGGTCATACGGCTGGCGCGAATTATCCTGTTTCACAACAATAAGCGAAATTGTTTCAAGCTTTTCATAAGTCGTAAAGCGTTTCTGACATTTTAAACATTCGCGCCGTCTGCGTATAGACGCACCGTCATCCGCCGGACGCGAATCGATAACCTTACTCTCGGAAAAACCGCAAAATGGACATTTCATACATTTATCCTCCGTTAAAAGCATACGCCGCTTTAATTAATTGCTTATGCGTAAATATGTATCCGTCAAAAGCCGAAAATTATATCCGGTTTTTTTCGGCATTTTTCGGATTAACTATATAACGCCAATCCATATCGCCCCGTTCGAGACCATGTATAAGAACCTCTGCCGTTGCAAGGTTTGTGGCTATGGGTATATTGTGCATATCGCACAGTTTTAAAAGACCCGCAACGTCCGGTTCATATGATTCCGGTGTAATAGGATCCCGGAAGAATAGGACAAGGTCAATTTCATTATACGCAACACGCGCGCCGATTTGCTGGTCGCCACCCTGCGTTCCGGACAAAAACCTATAGACATTCATTCCTGTATTTTCGGCAATAAGCTTTCCTGTATTGTCGGTCGCGTACAAGGAATGTTTTTCCAAAATCCCTTTATATGCAATACAAAACTGAACCATCAGCTCCTTTTTTTTATCATGGGCTATACATGCGATGTTCAAAGCTATACCCTCCAATTCTTCATTTTATCTATATTATATCAAAAAAACACAAATTTGTAAATAACTTTTTTAAAATTTATGGTAACAATTCACTATCGGGGTAATTTTGCGGCTGTTCTTCTTCAGGATTTTCGTTCGGATTTTCACTTGTATTCGAATTTATACCGAAGTATTCATCATAAATATCTCTCGCCACATAAGCCGCATTTGCGCCCCTAAAACCATGCTCTATAACAACAGCTACGGCAATCTCCGGATTTTCAAAAGGCGCAAACGAAACGAAAAGCGCATTATTTGATGCCTTCTTGCTTATTTGTGCCGTACCGGTTTTTCCGCCTACTTCAATCGGATATCCGCTAAAAATCTTTTTTGCCGAGCCTTCGTCGGTAACACCTCTCATTCCCTGGCGAACTGCATTCAAAATATCTTCCGAAACTTCAACATTCTCCGCTGCCGTCGGCTTGCTTTCAAATATGGTATTCCCGTCCGTTGAAGAATGTACGCTCTTTATAATATGCGTGCGGTAGCGTGTGCCGCCGTTCGCAATTGTTGCGACATAATTCGCAAGCTCAATCGGCGTAAAAGATGAATATGATTGCCCGATTGCCGTCTGAATAGTATCGCCGGCAACCCATTTTTTATCGGTCGGATTTTTATAAAGCGTCTTTTTATATTCCGGGCTCGAAACATTTCCGCTGACTTCTTCCGAGAGCTCTATGCCCGTTTTATCGTCCAGTCCGAATTTCTTCGCGTATTCATCAATCGCGTCAATTCCCGTACGGCGCCCCGCCTCATAAAAGAAATAGTTGCACGAATCTACTATTGCCTGCGATACATTTATTGAACCGTGTGTTTTGTGCTGCTCGCTCCAAATCCAGCATTTCGGCTGATAATCCTCATAAAACTTATACACACCCTCACACGTTATTCTCTCGTCGGCTGTAACAGCGCCCGTTGACAGCGACGCGATTGCCGTAAGAGGTTTGAATGTCGAACCCGGGGTGTAAGTTCCGCTTATTGCTCTGTTCCATAAGGGTTTTGCGGGGTCGGCAAGCAGTTCGTTATACTTTTCCGAATAGGTCTGCGGGTCATACGTCGGATAAGTTGCCAGCGCCAGCACATCTCCCGTTTTTATGTCTATTACCACCGCCGCGCCCGAATCTGCGTCGGCGCCCTTTTTTTCTTTGTCACGCCCCGATGCGGCAATCTCCTTTATGTTTTTTTCCAGCGACTGCTCCGCTGCCTTTTGCAGATTTGCATCAATCGTCAGCACGACATAATTACCCGGAACTGCCGGCACGCTTGTTTCGTCACCGATAAGTTTGCTGTCCTTGCCGTAATAAATATTTTTACTTCCGTCCGTTCCGCGCAGATATTCTTCACAGATTTTTTCCACACCCTGTTTTCCGACAAGGTCATTCATTCCGTAACCCTTTTGGGAAAGTTCTTCATATTCTTCAGTATAAATTTTTCCTACACGACCCAAAATATGCGCCGCGATTGTTCCGCTTGTAAATTGCCGAAAATAATCCTGTGTTACCGTAATTCCCAAAAATTCGTTCTGTCTCTCCTTAATTTTTGATACAACCGTCGCCGAAACATCATTTGCAAGCACATACGGCGAATTAATCGAAAATCCCGAATGTTTTATATCATAACGTATTCCCGCAAGGCGTCTTGCGGTTTTATCGTCGAGGTTCTCATCAATCGCATATGCCTTTTTATAGTAATCCAGAACACTCTCCGCGGGCATGTCTGCCGTAAGTTTCTTGTCGGAAGAAAACCATTTTATTTTTTCTTCATCATTCGCAAATGTAAAATCGTACGGTTTTTCCGCGGTTATCGGCAGGCTGTCTGTGATTTCACTGCCGTCCTCGTCCAAAATATTAAAAAGCTTCAAAAGCATCGCATTAAAATCAGCGTCATCAATGCTCGTTTTTTGAAGCTTTATGGAATACCCCTTTCTGTTGGTGACCAAAACCTTGCCGTTTCGGTCGGTTATTTCACCGCGCGGCGCCTTTTCGGTAATATTGGCGGATATACGCTGAATCGAAAGATTTTTGTATCCTTCACCGTGTATAATCTGCATATCATACAAGCGCCATACAAGTGCACATATCATTGCAATCAGCACAAGTTTTATAAATAATAATCTCCATTTTGACACCCGCCTTTTACCTCCTCTCTGCTGCTGCGCGCCTTGCAATCGGGTAGAATATCGCACAAATCACGGTATTATAAATCGCATACGGCAATATAATCAGACGAAGCAATTCGGCAAAAGCCGTTCCCGTATCATTAATATGGAACAGGCAATACACCGTCTGCGCAAATATTCCGAGAACAAACACGTCTAATATCATAAACAAAAATCCGGACGAAAACAGCTTGTCCCGTGCGGCAAAAGTTGCAAGCGCCGACGCCGTGAAGGTAAATGTATATGTACCGAAACCGTGTCCGGATAAGATATCCGCCGCGGCACCGAGCGCAATTGCCGCATATGCGGCATACGTTTGTTCTTTTTCAAAAAAAGCGGTCAGCACGCAAAAGCAAAATGTAAACTGCGGCATGCCTCCCGCAATCGAAATATATTTTGCCGCCGAAAAATCAAGCAGCACCGCGGCAAAGGCTGCAATAAAGTATTTAATATTTTTCAGTAACTTCACCTTTAAACCGCTCCCCGCTTTAATTAATTTTCGAATTTATCATATGTAATAACAAGAACCTCATATATCGATGAAAAGTCGACGCTCGGCTCCACCACGCCGTACTCAAGATTTCCGGCACTGTCCTTTTTTATGTCCGCAACTTTGCCTACCACCAAATCCGCCGGATATACACCGCCCAGACCTGATGTAAGCAAAATATCGCCTTTTATCAGGTTTTTATCGTTTGACAAATATTCCAGCCGGCATTGTTTTGATTCTGCAAGCCCGGCATCGCCGCTGACAACACCGACATCGCCCGTCCGTGCAAGCTTGACACCTACCGAACCGGCAGTGTTCAAAATTGTAGATACACGCGCCCAGTTTCTTCCCGCCTCGGTAATTCTGCCCGCCGTTCCCGCGCCTGTTATTACAATATCACCGCTGTTTATTCCGCTTGACGTGCCCTTGTTGAGCATAAAAGTATCGTACCAACTGTTAGGCTCATATGATACAACCCGTGCAGTAATTGTGTTATATCCTGTCAGACTGTCCTTCAAATCGAGCAATTCTTTAAGACGCTTATTTTCCGTGATATAATCCTCGCGGCTTTTATTTTCTACTTCAAGTTCGGTTATTTTCTTTTTCTGTTCTTCTATTTCTTTTTCATACTGCGGTGCTTTTTTCACATATCCCACAAAAACTCTGACAGGCGAAATCACCTTTTCCGCCGCACCGTAAACAGGCGACAGCACAGTATTCAGGGCATTAGCGACCGGATTTCCGCCAATATGCACCACAAATGCCATGACGCATATAACCCCCGCAAGTGTAATCAAAATTTTAACTAACTTGTTTTTAAATACAGACATTTACTGACCCTCTTTTATCTTCTCGCAACCGGTGAACGCATAAGGATATCGACATTGTCCGCCGCCATATCCGTACCGAGAACAACACAATCAAGCGGTTCGTCGGCAATGCGCACAGGAACGCCGATTGCCGTTTCAATTGCTTTATCAATATTTTTTATAAGCGCACCGCCGCCCGTTATTATAATTCCGTTTTCAAGGATATCCGCCGTGAGCTCCGCCGGGGTGATTTCCAAAGTGTCGCGGATTTCTTCAATAATATATCCGATATTGACAGCCATCGCCTCGCGAACTTCGCCCGCCGTTATCTTAACATTTTTCGGAAGTCCCGTTACAACGTCACGTCCGCGGACTTCATAACAGCCTTCGTCCGCATACGGCAACGCCGAGCCGAGTTCAAGCTTAATTTCCTCCGCAGTTTTATCACCAATGGTAAGGTTGTACTTTTTCTTTACATAATTAATAATGGAATCATTGAGCGCACAGCCTGCAACACGCATAGACCGCGACGCGATTACTCCTCCGAGAGCCACAACCGCAACTTCGCATGTGCCGCCGCCGATATCAACAATCATGTTGCCGAGAGGTTTCATAACATCAACACCCGCCCCCAAAGCCGCCGCCATTGATTCTTCAATCAATGTGACCGATTTTGCGCCGGCAAGTGTAAGCGACTGTACTACCGCGCGTTTTTCAACATTTGTCACGCCCGACGGGACGCACACCGTCACCTTCGGTTTAAAAATACTCCCGCGCTTGCCGAGTGCAAGATGCAAAAGCCGTTTCATCATCGCCTCGGTAATTTCAAAATCAGCAATAACACCGTCCTGAACAGGGCGGATTGCCACAATATTTTCCGGCGTTCTGCCGAGCATCTCGTCCGCGTCATTGCCTACGGCAAGAACTTTTTGGTTGTATTTGTCAATCGCAACAACCGACGGTTCGCGCACGACTATTCCCTTCCCCTTTATATAAACCAAAGTATTGGCAGTTCCGAGGTCAATACATACATTACTGCCAAAATCAAACGCTCTGAATTTCATTAACTATTCTCCTTTAAACACATCAAAATCAAAATCTTCCTTTAAAACCCCGGCAAGTTCGGCTATGGGCAGTCCGACAACGTTGAAGTAATCGCCTTCTATTTTGTCGACCAACAGGGCGCCGAGTCCTTGTATTCCGTATGCTCCGGCTTTGTCCATCGGCTCACCGCTTTTTACATATGCACGGATTGTCTCATCGGATAAATTCCTGAAATGCACCTTCGTTTCAACACTTTTGCATGCGCCGTGCATGTCGCTCCTTCTGAGCACGCAAATGCCCGTAAATACGCTGTGGCACCGACCGGACAGATTTTTAAGCATATTAAATGCGTCCTCCGCGTCCTTCGGCTTGCCCATTATTTCGCCGTCCGAATATACAACCGTATCGGCGGCGACAACAAGCGCACCGGTGTCATCAACGTGCGCTGCGGTGTCGTTTGCTTTCAAAAGCGCCAACTCCTGTACATAAACATTTACCGGTACGGAGTTTTTGTCTATTACGCTTTCGTCTGCGCCGGACACAAATATACTGAAATCAATTCCTGTATTTTCAAGAATTTCCCGTCGTCTCGGCGAACCCGAGGCTAAAATTATTTTCTTCATTTTTACTATCCTTATTATGCACATTTTGGTGCAAATTAATCAACTCCGCGGAAAAAATGTCCGCGTGTAAAAGTATTTTCGCCGGGCGTTTCCGCCTTAATGCCGTTAATCGCATTTTTATATTCTCTTATTATTTTACCACATTCTGTAAAATTTTCAACAGTAAACAGCAATCTTATTGCAGAAATTTTTAATTTTTTAAAAATTTCCGGTTTATCGGCAAGATAAATCGGCTTAGAATTTAAGATTTCCGCCGTACAGCCTTCATTGCATTTTATCGGAAAATGTGCATTTTTTCGGTCGGTAATGCAGCCGAAATCCTTATGATTGCGGCATTTTCCGAGTGCGCGCATAGGGCAGTTTTCAACAGCCATCAGCGGCAGACGCCCGTATCCTATAATTTCTTCCCCGGTGCATATTGCCGACAGCTCGCCGATATTCAGTTCCGGTGATACCGTCACTCTTTCAAGATTTCGGTAAAAATTCACACTTTCGCGGTTTGTTATATTGAGCCGAAAATCGCCTATACAGATTTTTTCCGCATCATATTGACCGACGTTTGAGATAAGTATGCATTCTGTCAAAGGTTGTTCATACTTTCTGTCATCGCGTGAAACCGGCGGCATACGGGCGATTATATCGGCATCCGCAAATTCGCCGTACAGCTTATTTGCCAAAGGTGTATCGGCATAAATTGTTGTTATTCCGTTATCAATGCATGCCTGCGCCTGAACATAATTACAAACCTGCGCAACAATGAAGGGGGCTTGTTCAAAGCTCTTTTCGGCGGTCGGAATGTATTCAAAACTTCTCCGCGGCGGAATTTTGCATTTTTGTTCTTCCAATTCAGCCGCCGCCATGCGCCTTACATTATTTATTTCCGATACGGGAATTGTTACGCCTTCATCTGCTTTTATTTCGACACTTTCCGCATAAAACGGCGTATTTCCGAGTTTTTCAAGCTGTGCAGCAAGGCGATTTTTATCCATCGGACGATTGATAGCCTTCTCCGCCGCAACAGTACCGCAAGCTTTTGCACATAAACCGTAACTATCCGAAATTTCAACCGTCAGCGGTTTTCCGAGCGCAAGCTCAGCGAAAATGTTCACGCCGCTGCGGCGAATATTTGCACCCTCCGCACAGCGCTTTTTTACATCATCGGAAAATATATTTTCTGCAATATTGGACGGATTTTCATACGACATCATGTTTTTGCCGAGTTTTCCGTCAAAATAACCGCTTGTAAAGCCGCTGCGGTTAAATGCGTTTTCCAGCTCGATTATGTCATTTTTATCGGGTGTTTTTCCGTCAAGGCAGCGGCGGTACACGCCACAGACAGCCGCCACATATTCTTTTCGTTTGAGCCGTCCCTCAATTTTTAATGAGGAAACGCCGAGTTCTTTCAGTTCTTCAAGCCGATTTATCATGCACATATCTTTCGGGCTTAACAAATACCCGTTTATTCCGTCAATTTCATACGGCAGACGGCACGGCTGTGCGCACATTCCGCGGTTTCCGCTCCTTCCGCCGATAACGCTGCTCATAAGGCATTGACCCGAATAACACATACATATCGCACCGTGAGCAAAAACTTCCGTTTCGATATCAACGCTGTCATTTATAAGTTTTATTGTATCTTTTGACAGTTCACGGGCGAGAACAATCCGTGAAAATCCCATTTCCTTCATCTTGCGCGCGGCGGCAATATTTG
>CAKSRS010000061.1 GCA_934487205.1 uncultured Clostridia bacterium | reverse complement strand
GTGTATGTCTCATTATCCATAAAACTGCATTTGTATCCCATTATTTCACCCTCTTATTAATTTTTTTATCGGATTTTCTTTTTCCGTACCGAATGTAGGCACAGTTTTACGACAGTTGGGCTCTACTGTTATTTCAACCTCGGTTATGGTTTTCATGGTGTACATGTCACCAAATTCAACCCGCACTATATCTCCCAGCGCATAGTCAGTACCATACACATACCTGTTGCTTGCTGTACCTTTAATAGTTTCTTCTGCACTGTGGCTTTCACCGTAGGTCTCAACCTCATCTGCGTTTGATACATAGCCTTCAAAACGATTAATACCGACTTCCACTCCGTCGACTGCAATCGATGCGTCCTTCGGATAATAAATCACATTAACCATATTATAATCGCCCTTTGTGTAATTCAAATCCTCAACACTGCCATAATGTTTCCCGAAAATAATATTTTTATTTTCCCGCTCTTTCACTACATCAAAGATTATTGCCTGTTCATCAAACGTTATGTCATAACCCATGCTGTATTTTTGGCAAAACTCTTTTAATTCGTCGGAAACGCGGCTGCCCCGTTCGAATTTATGCTCCGCTATAACTTCACCCGCTCCGCTGTCCGGCGCAACGGATAAGCCGGTAATATTTCTCGAACCCGTCAGCAGAAACGTATCGGCAATGTTTTTCAATATGTGCTCAGGCGTTTTCTTTGTAAATGTAAGTTCTGCATCAAAAATGCGCCGATAAAGCAATGATTTTAAATCATATCCGTATACCTTTGTATTTCCGGACAAATCACGCACAATTCTGTTTATGCGTCCGCTGAAATCACCATACAGTACAATGTCACCGACTTCAAAATCACAGGCTTTGAGCGTCAATTCAAAACTTCCGAGGTCGTAAAGACGTTTATTCATTATTACCGACTTTGCAGCAGTTACCGTGCTTTTTCGCTGAAATGTTGTTGCATCATAACTTGTTATAAGCATAATATCACACTCCTATATAATTATTGCGGTGGTACATCATTGCCGTTATATTTTCCGTCATTACCTGTATATCATTTCCGCCCGTTTCAAGCCGCCAAAAATCATCGGTACGGTCGATATTATTAATCAGATTACCCGCTGTACTGCTTATTACCGTCCGCCATCTCATATCTATTGTTACAACCTCGCCCAGTGACATGATATGCACAATTTTTATTGTTTTGCCGGTTGTGAGATTTGACAAGATAATATCGCTTGTATTTGATTTTTTGCACGTAAGAACAATTTTAGGATATGTGTACATTTCACCGTCATTTTCAATGATATTACGGTTCACCCGGCCCGAAAACATGCCGGGGAATGTAAACGTATTATTTAAAAGCGGTGTGATTTTAAAAATTCCCGTTTCAATCTCATCGGGCGATTGCCAGTAAAAAGAAGGAATTTTTATATAAATCACAAAACCCATTGTCCTGCCGATTCGCTTTGCAAAATCCGGCATACCGTCGGCAATTGCATTGCAGTAGTATTTCCGTTCGCCGTCAAAATAATATACTTCGAGCTGTTTTTTCGGATTGCAAACCTTTATAAGTGTTTGTTTTAGAGCGAGCAGACTCTGTACATCTTTTGCCAATATTGAGCCCTTAATCTGAAAAGTTCGCGCGCTGAAGTATGCATCGGCAATCTCGCACCCGTCGACGTCGATAAATTCATCTTCGGTGTATCGGATATCACCGCCCGCAATGCCTTCGACATCCTCAAAAACATATTGACAGCCCTTGCCGATTTTAAGTCCGTTAATCTGTATATATCTTTCCATTATAATACCCCCGCCAGTGCCAGCTGATTAAACATTTTGGTTGTCTGCACCCGCTGTTGCGATGCTGTCGCCGTGTTTCCGTTATTGGTTATGTTTACGTTGATGTTTTTTATCAATTTTTGCCAATCGCTGTTTGTAACAGTTGATGAACCCGCCGTTAAACCTCGAACATTCTCCAAAAAACCCATGTTATCACTTCCAAGAAACGCGTCTGACATTGCCTGCTGCATTTTCTCACGCATGGCATCTATTTTCTGAAGAAAACCTTTGCACCATTCATCAGCGCTTGTCATTCCGAATCCCAAGAAATCGTCAGAAAAATTTTCAAACTGCCCGCTTATTTCGTCGCGTAGTTCTGATACTTCCGTTTTGTACATATCCTTTGAAATATCTTCGCTTAAACGCTGATTTTCTTTCCAGCTGTCTATATAACTGTTAAATTCGGTATCAGGTATGCTCAAGAGTTCTTCAGCAAACATAATGCCTTCATCAACCGATAAATCACGCATAATACTAAAAAATCCTTGCGGAACACCTTTGTCGCGGATTTTATTAAGTACATCACGGTATCTCGTAAGCTGTGCGTTCGCTTTCGAAAGGTCGTTCAGTTCGAGATATTGATGCGACACATCAGTCCCGTTTTCACCTATGCCCTTGTATGTGTCGGTCTTGATTGTGTACAAGGTTCCGTAATTTTTCAGTTTATCAGCAAGCGTTTTTTGTGCACTTTCGATTTCTTCAATCTTCGATAGTGCCTTCTCCGCTACTTCATCATAAGCCGATTGCACTTCCTTTTTTAGTGTCTCGGTATAATTATGGATTTCAGTCGTGTATGTCTGCCATTCCTTTGAACCTTCCGTACAATAGTCGTCTCGGTATTTTTCCAACGCTGAATAATACTCCGCATCTGACTTAATACCCATTTCATGCTGATACTTTAAATCACGCAATTCCTTCTCGCATGCCTTTTCAACAGCCGCGCTCTGTGCCGCTGCCGCTCCTTTGGTAGATTTTGTTTTGGCTGCATTTCCATTGGATACATAATTTGTTGTCTTGCCTATAGTGTTTTTTGTATCATTTTCCGCTTGTTTTTTATATTTCCTCATCTCCACAACATAATTATTCATTTCAGTTAAGAGGCTATTTTTTGTCTCTGAAAGTTGTTTATACTCTGTATCTACATAATAGTACTTCCCAAAAGGGGTCCAGCTTTCTTTATTTATGTCTTTCTTTCCATTTTGGAAAGGCTTCAGTTTTTCTTCAACATCAATTAAGTCTTTTGCAGTCTGCTCCATCTTTGCCTGATATGCATTTGCCATAGCTTTTGCATAAGCTAAATCATAGAATGATTTTGTAAGAGCATCAACTTCACTGCGCTGGGTTGCATAGCCATTTGTTTCATTGCCTATATTATTTATAATACCCGGAATAATATTGTTGAGTTGATTCGCAACATTTGTATGTTCACCTTTAACTTCCGTTGCCTCACTTTCTGACAAGGTGCCGCTTTTTATCTGATCTTCCAATTCATACAAGCGATTACGCAAATATTGCGCAGTTTCCGCCTCCACCATTTCGCTTTTAGCTGTGTCATCAATTGCTTTTATTGCATTTTTATGTGTGCTCATGACCTGTTCAGATGCAGTTTTGAGCAATAGTAATCTTCCAATTATCAGCGCAATAGCCGCAGCAGCCGCCACATATGGAACTGCGGTCATAATTGTTCCGAATGTTGTTTGTGCCGTTGCTGCTGTTTTTGTTGCAATTGTCAGTTTCCCATACATAGCAGTCAACGCCCCTACCCCGGCGGTGCATTGTCCAATTAAGGTCAACAAAGGAGGTATCCCCGCCACAGTAGCCGCTATAATAACCAATGTTTTCTGTTGTTTTTCATCCAGTCCCGAAAACCACGAAAACAGTTCCGCAAGCTTGCTGATAATCGCTGTAATAATTGGTTCAACCGTTGCTCCTAACTGTACCATAGCGTCATTTATTTTTTGAGTTGCCTCACGGTTTTTTATAACCTCGGCATTAAGCGTATTAAATTTATTAGCAGCATCTTGATATGTTGTTGTAAGCGTATTTGTTATAAGCGCACTGCGTTCTTTTTCGCCATTACATTTTGCAAGTGCCGCATTAAATCCATCCTCGGATATTCCTGCCCAGTTCAGTGCGTCTGCAAGCAGGCCGGTTACTTTTCCGACTTTTGCTGTTTCATTGGCCGCCTCTGTCAGTCCCTCAATAGGCAAACTATCGCCAAACGTTGCCGAAACTCCGGCACATATCGTACTCCACTGTGCAAGTTCCTGCTCACTGTTACATAATTTTGCAAGATGATTAACCGCCTCAACACTTCTGTCGCTTTCACCAAGTATTTTATAAAATTCGTTATATGCATCTTTAGCCTGTTGTGCCGTCTTGTCTGATGTTACAAAAGCCGCCTCCAGCCGTGCCATATCTTCCCGATATTCTCGTGTTGCCTCAGTTGCCGCAACAGCTCCGCCCACAATAGCCGCCGACATCGCCATACCTTTTTTCCCGGTTTCTGTCATTTTGTTTCCGACATCGCCTATATTCCTACCCGCCTGCACATATTTATTGGTTTGCATTTCAAGTTTTTTTAAATCTTGCTCCGTCTGAACAATTTCGCGCTGCAAGGCTCGATAATTTTTTTGATTGACTTCAACGCCGTTTTTCATATTTTCATTGAGCTGCTTTTGCGCCGCTTTTAAATCCGTAAGCTTATTTTTTGTCACTTCGATATTCTTGCTTAAAAGCTGCTGTTTTTGTGCCAATAATTCGGTATTCTTCGGATCCAGTTTTAACAGTTTTTCAACCTTTTTTAATTCATTTGAAGTTGAACCGATACTGGAATTGACATTTTTTAGCGCCTTTGTAAGTCCGCTGCAGTCGCCGCCTATTTCAATTGTAATGCCCTTTATTTTCTCTGCCATACAGCTCCCTCCTTTCTTTCTGCATAAAAAAACCACATCCCATAAAGATGCGGTTCTTGCTTTTCTCGTAACAGTCAAATTGAATTTATTAAAATTATTGCCCCTACGATCTCAATCACTGCCATAATAGTAAAAAAGATTGCACAGCCTTTTATTATAGAAACATCGTGCACTATTTTCGCAACAGATAAAACCTTTAAATCATCATCACTATATTGTTTTTCGTTTTCACCGTCACTTACTATACCCAAACAGTCTAACAATTTTTCTTTTACATTCTCGTTCAAAGAAATCACCCCTTTTTTCTTATTATATCACACAAAAAATGAGTACGTCAATTAAAAATTGTCAAAAAACTCCTGTGTTGGTTCTTCCGTTGTATCTTCTGCACTGTCATTTATTTTTTCGGTAAACATATCGCATACCATGCCAATATCAAGTAAATCCAAATCAGCAACAGATAATCCCAGTTCTACCGCTCTAAGCATAAAAAGTGGTGTTGTTATTTCGCGGCCGCCCGAGTTAAGTTTTTTTTTGACTCAATCTGTGTTTCTGTTTCCATTCCCCACAAAGACAAAATCTGCGGCAATACCTGATATATATCAAATATTTCAAATTCGTCAAACCATTCATCAATACCCGGGATTTGCGCATCTGCCTGTTTTGCCATTAAATATGCAACATTTTCGAATGTTTCCAAATCCGGCACATCAAATTCCTTTTTTTGCATACTTTGAGACAAGCGCGCCATATCGGACATCAAATCCCGCCGAAACATCATTCTGTATCGTCTCGGTGTGCCTGCCGTCGCTTTCATTTTTATTTCTTTATCGCCTATTGTTATAACCTTTTCCATAATTCCTCCCGTAAAGGGGCGTATCGCCCCTTATTCACGAATTTATAACCGTTACCTCAAGCGTCCTTGTCGAATTATCACTGAACGTAAACACAAGCTCCGTCACGCCGACAGGCAATGTCGCAAGATATGCTTTTTTAAGCGTAACAACATTGCTGCTGTTGGTGTAATGCGTGGTGGTTGTAAGAGTTGTATCGCCGTTTGTGATTTTTGACAGCGTTTCCGATGCAGACGGAATGATGTTAATTATAATATCGTTCTGATTTGCCGTCTTTTTATCAAACACAACATCATCAGGCGATATCTGCACTCCCGCCGTACCGTTATATACTGCAGAATACCAATTCGCATACGGTGCCTGTCCTTCCATTACACGCGACTTAACATTGCCCGTATCCTTTGCCGGTGAACATGTAAGCGCCAGTTTATCCGTCTGGCTTTCCACCTTATCGCCCTTGGTTGAGGACTCAATGTCGGGCTTTGTTGCATGGCAATTATACATAAGGTGGCGAATCTTCTTTTTATCACCCGCAAATTCAAACATAAGCGCAAAATTTTCCGTTTCCGCGTCTTTATTTTCGGTCAGTACGCCCTGCGAATCTTCGGTAAATCCCAGTATGTCCTTTTTGAAGTGGTCGGGCACAATCTGTATCTCCAAATCGCCCTCATATCCCTGGTTATCTTCGGCGATATAATACGACGGGTCATCGTCCGCCGCAATTTTTGTTGTTTCTGTTTTGCCTTTTAATGATATTGAAACCGCTCCCGGTATTCTTTTCGGCGCGGCATATGTAATACTGCCGTCCGACTGTTCGGTTATTTTCGCATAATAGACATTTTTCAGTCCGCATTTAATCTTGTTCATTGTTTTTCCTCCCAAATCTGAATTTCATAATCAACTTCGTATAATTTTTCATTGTCCGCACTGCCTATACTGTAAACATCGTATATAATTCCGGAATCGTCAAGCACATTTGCAAGTTTTTCTTCCGCGGATAGGTCTCTCCCCGTTGTAAACAGTGAAATCCGTATATTTTTGTACTGTCCGATTATTTTATCATCGGCAAGTACATTGTCGCGGCTCATTTCCTCGTAAATTATATACGGTGGCGCGGCAGGCGGCACGTGTGCCTCATAAGCTGCGGGGTATCCCGTTTTACAGAGCACACAGTATAATTCTTCCAGCGTCATTGTTCCAGCTCCTTTTTTAATCGTTCCGGCAAGCTGTCGGCTATCTTTTGAGCGTTTTCCCAGTGCGGATATGCCTTCGTTTTTCCGTATACCTTCTTTTTTCCGAGTGAATTACGAACAATATCGTGTCCCTTTTCAAGAAGGTGCGTAAGCTGATACTTTTTATTGCCGATTATATTTGACTTGTACTTTGTTTTCCACGAAGTTTTTTTAATGTAAAACCCCCGCGCATATTCCCCGGTCCTTTGCGGCACGCTCGGATTGGTACGCAAATCAAGGTATGCCTCCTTTGTCACTTCATCAACAACCTTCTGCATTTTATTTTCAACTTCTTCGGAATACTTGCTGATTTCATCAACTATAGCAGCCGCCAAGCTATCAATTTTTACAGTATCAGACATCACCGCGCCTCCTTTCGAGATACAGTTCGATTTTGCCGTCGTCGCGTCTGTATGTTCGATAAACCGTGTACGGATCACCATCTATTGTGACGGCACATTCGCCGCTGTATTCAAAGTCCCATATCACAAATTTAAGTGACGGTTTTAGCCCCTTTTGCCCGGCTGCGGAAAATTCCGACTGCGATATCGACGCGGTCTCGCCAAATACCTTTTTTTCTGATTCTTCCGTTACCGCCTGCCCGAAACTGCCGCGCGTTATTGTCTCTGATTTAAGGACTGCCGCACAAAATTTATCCATTGTATTCACCTGCCAAACTCATGGCGCATTTAAGGTTGTAATATGCCTTTTGATACCGCTCCGATTTGTCGTCGCTGCGGAAATGCGCCTTACAGTAAAATTTCACAGCTTGCAGAACAAGCGGGTCATTGTTCCATGTTTTCATTACGCCCGAAAGTTTCAAATCCGCCTTGCATGCATTTATCATATCGGTGATATCGCTGTCAAAGGCATCAGACGTGATGCCCATTGACAGCTTTACTTTTTCAAGCATGTTATATCACCTCATCATGAAGATGCTTTCTTTTTTGTCAGCGTTACAAGCGAATTAGTGTCAACCGTCTTTCCGTCAACAATCATGATTGCTTTTGTAACGGTGTCGTCGGTGTCGTTATCCTCAAAACTCTTGATCGTCATTTCAAGATTGCTGTTTAACAGATAATCGTCAAACTTGAAGATTGCGGCAAAGATTGTATCTGCAGTAACAGAATCGGTGTATGTAGGCATATGTTCGGTGCATATTACCGGTCTGCCGAGAAGTGCTCGCTCCGGTTTTCCGCCGAGCCCGTAATTCGTGCGTGCAATAGGCTGTTTGCTGTCGTCCACCATGCCGATAAACTTCATAAACGTTTTCTTGCTCATAACCCAAACCGCTCCGTTTTCGTAAGCCTCGGGGAGAGCTGCCTCGGCATCACACAAAAGCGAATACGTAAGTTTGCCCGCCGCTGCAACTTCGATAGCCTGTCCCGTCGGCGGTGTTTCTTTTAAGATTCCCTTCGGTTCGCCGCTGCCCGTGCCGTTCAATATGCCGTTTTCAATCGCTTTTATCATAGCGGTTGAAACGTTATTGACAATTGTATTTTCAAATACAGAGAGTGCCATCACGCTCATTTCCAGCGAAATTGAAACAGAGCATTTTAATTTATGGTACCCGAATGTAATGCTGCCGACAACCTTTTTCTGCCTGTCGCCCTTTGCGCCCTCGGACAGCCATGACGCGGTCGGTTTTGCGGTAGATGTCGGGACGGACACGCCGCCTTTATATGCAGTTTTTGTGACAAGGTTATAGAGCTTTCCGGCATCTTCAAGCTTTTCGATTATGCGCTCCATCGTCGTTGTCGGAATTACCGCTCCGGCGTCGCTTGTTTTAGTGTTTTGGTCTGCATTAACAAACTTTTGCGGAATCGCCGCTCCGTTCATAACATGGTTCATGAACGCACGGCGGTATTCCATACTTGAATAAACATCATCGTCCGCGGCTATCATGCCGAAATTATCCATAATCGGCATTTGCGGCTGAGGTGCGCCCTGCATAGCGCGGAAGTTTGCCATTGCCTCGCTGTACGCGGTATATGCATTGTCAAGCTGCGGTATTTCCGTATCAATTATTGCATTTGCGTCCTCGATATTTCCTTCCGCAATCAAGTTTTCTGCCTTTGCAAGCAGTGCGTTTCTTTGTTTTTCGTAGTCCTTTTTGTTTCTGAATTTCATTTTTAAATTCCACCTTTCATTTTTAAAAGTTTTAATTTTGCCTGTGTTTTCTGCATAAAAAAATCCGACTTATTTCCGGTCGGATTTTCAATCATATTTTTTGTTTTCTCTACCACCTCGGGTGGTAATAAATTCGTTACCGAGGCGGCAATTCTGACGTTGCTTTGTTCGGAAATTTTGTCAATCAATCCGATTTCTACAGCTTTTTTTGCCGGCAGCCATGTCTCATTATCCATGAGCGTCAGTGCCTCCGCCTCCGACATACCCGTTTTTTCGCAATATGCCGCCGCGATAGCCTTGTTACACTCTTTCAGGGTTTCACACGTTTTGTCCATATCGCGATAATCACCGGCGGCAACCGTTGACACGTTATGAACCATAACCATAGCCGTGGGCGATATTTCGCTTTCGCCAGCGCATGCTATTACAGATGCCGCCGATGCGGCAAGTCCGGTAACATGAATTTTTACCGTTCCGCGATATTCCCGCAAAGTCGAATAAATATCACTTCCCGCAAAAATATCACCGCCGCCGCTGTCGATATACACATCAACAGGCGCGCCACCCGCGGAATCGATCGCCTTTTGCACGTCGCCCGGACATGTGTTTTCGATTTTGTACCAGTTATACACCGGCGCGTCATTATTTGAAACAATAGTCCCTTTTACATCAATCCTCACCTTCTGCACCTCCCTCCGTTACAATTCCTGTATCCTTCCTTCTAAGCGGCACGTCGCCGCCTTCAACAGGTGCTAAGTTCATCGTCTCGCGCCATTCATTCGGTTTGAGAGCGCCGCGGTCTACCATTTCCCGCAATGCAAGCTTTGTCGTAAGCGATGCACACGCTAAGTTGCTCGCCTCGAATATAATTTCATTTCCAAATGCGCGCTGTTTGCGTGTAAACAGTTTTCGTGTAAATTCATCACTCAACTGTATCGCTTTCGGTTCAATAACAGATTCAAACGTTGAATTCCATTCATCTTCCGTAAAATCCGATGTGATTATCTTTTCATTCGTGTTAAAAAACGAATGTGCACGCCGCATCAGCTTATCGTTCATAAGCGCGTTCGGTACATAGTCTTTCGGTTCGATTCTTATCGCATCAGCCCTTGCATCTACACCCGCTGCTCCGAACGTGCTGCTTTCTACGCCCAGGTAATTATCAACAAACTCCTTAACATTCCTTTTTAAATCTTCCGATTTCATCGGCGTGTTGTATTTAAGCAGCCAGCGTATAATACCGCTGTTTTTTATCGCCTTCACCAATCCCTGGTCGATTGTTGTAAGTATTTCCATAAGCGGCATAAGCGTTTGTACCGTTTCGTCGCCGAACACTTCGCCGTCATTGAAATCCTCACGCAGATGAATTATGTCCTCATACGGAAACGTTCCGTTTTTCCCGTTTTTGTATTGGAATTTTATATGCAGTCTGTCATTTATGTAAATCGTTTCCGCCGTTCTGCACGGAACAGGATATATCGCCGACGGTACGCCGAGGCTGTCGCGTACAATCAGCGCAAATGCATTGTTGTTCAGTATAAGCTGACTGCACATTTTCTGCAGAAACATTTGCATTGACATTATCGGGTTCGGTTCCTTGAGCAAAAGCCGCATATATGCGTCGGGATTTCTTTGTATATCGCCTTCTCCCCGGCGGACATGCACCGGTTTGAGTTTGCCGATTGCGCGTACTTGCGGTCTTATGCAGCTTTTTATAATATCGCTTTGATACAGTTTCCCGTTAAAGGAATAGTACCCTTCCCGTTCGGTACAAATCATTTTAAATTCCGTCTGAGAAGAATTTTGTTTTTTTCTGAAAATTCCCACATTCTCACCTCCTAAATCATACTTTGATACTCTGCCATTTTGTTTTTCAGCACAATATATCCGTCAATAAGCGCCATTGCACCGTCAATTCTGCAGCGTGTGTCCATGCCCTTTACAGGCTGAATATTTCCGTTTATATCGATTTTCACATGCATGTTTAAAAGACACCATTTGTCTATCGGATTGTTGTCATACACAATCCGTCCCCCTTCCAAATCCGCTCGCAAATCCTTCATCGGTCCGGACAACGTATATACGCCCTGGCGTATCGGTATCATTGACTGTTCGCCAAATTCGCCTTTGAACTCACGCAGCAGCGTATCGTCAATGTGCCACGGGTCATATCCGATGTATATCACCCATAAATCCTCATTGTCGCGCAGTTCGCAGAACCAGTCCAAAAATACGCGCTTATCAACCTTATTACCCTCTACCGTGCGCAGATATCCGCTCCGAATCCATTCGGTATACGGTACATTATCACGCCCCTGCCGCTTTCCGTCATTCTCGTACCTGTCAATAACGCTTTGCGGCAGCCAGTACATCGATTTAACATAAATCTTATCATCACCCGAACGCATACAGATTGCTTTTGCCGCGTTCAAGTCCACGCTGTCCGCCGCATCTATGCCGCCGATTCCGTAAGAAAATGCATAATCGGGCAATCGTTCCTCGTTGTTTACTTCCTTCCACGACAGCCACGCCGACGCCCTGTTTTCCGGCATATTGAAATCTTTAACCATGACGGTCGATTTAAATGATGGGTCGTCCTTCGCCTTCTGAACCATTTGACGCTGATATTCATAGGATTTAATTGGGCCTATTCCCGGATTTGCTTTTATCCACATATCCTCTTTGTCCCATTCCGACGCGTCATCAAGTTCATAAACAAACGGCAGAAAATGTTCATTTTGTACCTCACCGTTTAAAACTTTTTTCGCATATTCATATTGACTGTCAAAAACACCGTTGCGGATAAATCCGTTTGTCGAAATACAAAAAAGCAACGGCTGCATACGTGCAGACATTGCCTGTTTAATCAAATCATATATATCACGGTTTTTTATTGCCGCGAGTTCATCTATAAGTGCACAATGAACATCAAGTCCGTCAAGACTGTTGGTGTTTGACGCCAGCGCCTTTATAATTCCCATATTAAGCGGGAAATACAAGTCTGCGGCGCGTTTTTTAATGTGTTTTGACAACAGCGGCGATTGTCTTATCATTTTGTACGCCGCATTAAATCCGAGTTTTGCCTGGTCAAGCTTTGTCGCAACGTTGTATATCTGCGGCGCGCCTTCGCAGTCATTTACCAGCATGTCACATTCCACCGCGGCAATCTCGGTCGTTTTGCCGTTTTTTCTGCCTTCAATTATCAGACATTCATTATACTGACGTAAATTGTTATCATCAACAAATCCAAAAACTGCCTGTAATCTTGCCTTCTGAAAAAGTTCGAGTTTCAGCGGTGTATTCAGTTTTCCCGTGGGTTTCTTGCAAAATCCTTCAATGAAGGCTATATGCCGCGCGGCAATGCTGTAATCAAAATGATATTCACCGGGCTGTGCATAGCAATTTAAAAGGCGCTCGCTTATCTGCTTAATCTTTTTGCACGCACGCGGACTGTCAAGCATTTCTGTAAAGTATTGCTCAAATTCCGTCATACAATCACCGCCGCAATATGAATGACAAAAGTTCGTCCGCCTCTGTCGCATCACCCGGTATTAATTCAAGCAACGTTTTCACAAGTCCGTTGTATTTTCCGGCGATTTCGTTGTAAACTTTTTGTGCCGGGTTTTGCTGAACAACTTCAAATCCGTTTCCGTTTACACCTTTTACAACAGCGCCCTCTTTTTTGATTTTTTTCTCTAATTCGTCCATTTGTTTGTCCAAAAACTTTATTCTTTTGTACAGATTTTTTGCAAAAGATTTCTTGTTTTCGGCTACAAGGTCAACCGCCGCTTTCGCCTTTGCTGTACTGCCTTTCCGGCTGTTTTCTTCCTTCAAATCCGCTCACCTCTTTCTATATACCCCCTTTATACACGCACCTCCCGCGTTAACAGTTTAGTCCCTTCCTCGGTTCCTGTTAACTTTTTCCGTATTTTTGAACGGGGGGGCTTATTCATCGGGCAGATACGGCTGTCCGGAGGAATCAAATACACATCTGCCCTTTTTGTGCGTAACAAATGCATGCACCTCCTCACGGTCGTGGCACTCTTTGCAATCGTATCGCAGATTGCTGAACGATAATGCTATGTCAGGATTGTTTATATTTTTCGGAGTGAGCGGTTCTATATGATGAACAATATATCCCGGCTGTTCTCTGCACACTTCGCACACGCCGCCGTCAATGGCTATCCGCTCTGCAATATATGCACCGCGGCAGCGCCGCCATGCGCTGCTCTTATAAAATGATTCCGCCCATTCCTTTGCCATATCGTTCCGCTCCTCACTATCGCTGCACCCCGCCCCTGTGCAAATTGTCCATGCGATATATTTACCCGTAAAACACAAAAAGAACGTCAGATATGTTCTGCAGCCGTTCTTTTACAACTACATCATATCACACGTATATAGTGACATTCAATGACATCTTTACTTGTCACACTTATTTTCAAGAATGGCAAGCGCTTTTCCGTGCAGACGATGAATCTGACGCACGCTGTAATTTGTCCGCTCCGCTATGTGCTGCCACGTTTCGCAGTTTATGTAATAGGCGACCATAATTGCATATAACGTATTATCATGCAATTCCGTTAACATTTCAAATACTTCTGTTTGATAAACAATCAGTTCGTCTATCTTTCGGTCCACACGCTCGCACAACGACAGATATTGCACGCGCCGTATTTCTTCCGAATTACCTCCGCCCGCCTGCACACGTTGCCCGGTATAATCAATAGGTTTCCCTGTAATATACAGATACGCTCTGTCTTTTGCCGATATCAGTTCATCAAGTAAGCATTGCATTTTGCGCGCCGCCCGCAGTTTTTCTTTAACCGTCACTATTTCCGCCTCCTTCAAATTCGAGCAGTTCTTCGCATGCTATCACCGCAAGTGTAACGTCCGGGTATTCTCTTTCGAACACTTCGCCGTATATGCGAGCGTAAAGATGCGCTTTTCCGCCCGGCAGCTGCTTGATTTGTATTTCCGTTAAGTTATCCACACTATTCCCTCCCTTCAAGATAATTCGTTATAACCTCCGCCGCCGCGCTCCAGCCATAGCAGA
>CAKSRS010000060.1 GCA_934487205.1 uncultured Clostridia bacterium | reverse complement strand
GTCTTACTCACACCAAAAGTTCGGGACAGAATTGCTGTCCTGTGGTTAAAAGGTGATAGATAACTCTCAGGAGTTTTCTGATGCAGTGCCCTTGAGCACATCTGTGCCCTTTGCCCTCAGTTAACTTTTTATTGTAATAAGTACGGAAAGTCTCGTTATTGTTGATTACGGTCAAAATAATCTGATACAGAGTTTTTCGCAAATACCGTGAGCCCTTTTTTGTAATAGCCGTATGCTGTGCCGTAAACTGAACGGATTCATAATGGTAAGGGGCAACACCTGCAAATTTAATTATCTGAGATGATTTTTGGTAGTTGCAAATATCTCCTGATTCTGCTAAAATAGAAGTACCGGAAAAATGCGAAATGCCCGGTATTGAAAGGATAGCAGAGTTGTTTTTGGCGGAGAACTCTTCTATCCTTTTATCTATTTCAGAAAGTTGTTCCTCCTGCAACTCGATTTGACATACGAGGTGGCGTATTTGAATCTCTTCGGGGACAGATGGTATGCCAACAGAAACTTTGGCAGCCGTTTTAAGCTGTTCGGCAGAAAGCGATATTCGCCTTCCCCGTCCTTTGGATTCAAAGCATTTACGAATGCTGCGGATATCAGCATTTGCAATAGCGTTGGCAGAAGAAAAAGTTTTAAAAATGCTCATATAAACAATTCCGTATTTAGAATTGAACAATGAATTGAATTCTGGAAATACAATATCAATGCATTTCTGAAGACGGTTTTTGTAAATGTTGAGCTCTTCTTTCAGATTGTGATGATGACGGGTTAGCTGCTTCTGCTCGTAGAGGTCAAATCGGTTTACCTTAGTAACACGATAT
Source organism: uncultured Clostridia bacterium (assembly GCA_934487205.1). Taxonomy (GTDB): domain Bacteria; phylum Bacillota; class Clostridia; order UBA1381; family UBA1381; genus UBA1738. The sequence goes on along the minus strand of CAKSRS010000060.1, from coordinate 13,404 downwards.
GGTTTCTTGCTCTGATTGGAAGAATCGGTTATCAGGAAGATATTTGAGCAGAGCAAAATGGTAATGCCCGGTATCTTCCATTCCGATAAGAAGTTCCGGCTTGGCATAGTTGCTTAGTTTTTTTAATGAGATACAGAAATCCTGTATGATTGTTATCGAAAACAGATGGGTTTAATAGTATTTCACCGGTTCCTTTGTCAATTATGGAAAAAGTGTGTTTGTTTTTACCGGTGTCAACTCCGACTAAAATCATGGTAATGCATTCCTTTCGTGATAAGTTGTAATGTGTTATCCACAGCGCTTGCTCCGTAAAACCTGGTACGAGATACGAATTCAAAGACACATCTAACTAATCATTACTAAGAAACAAAGTGTGGTGAGAACCTCCAAAAAGTAGTCAAAGCCACAGGTATAAAATACAAATCCACATTACTTATTTATATAATACCAATAAACCAAACCGTAATCAACCGCGGAATAAAAGGTTGATAGAAAGGAGAAAGGTATAATGTAACGACCGTTTGATGAGTCAATTATATTATACCAGGATAAATAAATGAATAAGGAAGAACTGAAAGGTAAGGTAAAGTACATAGATATGGAATATCTTTACGGCTGCAAGAGCGCCGAAAGAGCAAAATATGAGGAACGTTTCTGCGAAGTAATTGACGGATTTGAGGAAAACTTCGGAAATGCCGATGATTTACGTCTGTTTTCCGCACCGGGCAGAACGGAAATCGGCGGAAACCACACCGACCATCAGCACGGCGCAGTTCTTGCGGGAAGTCTTAATCTGGACGTAATCGGCGCGGCGAAACTTAACGGAACAAACACAATCCGCATAAAATCCAAAGGATTTATCATGGACGTAATAGACCTTGATGATTTGGCTGTCAACAAGGAAGAATACGGCAGGGCGGGCGCGCTGATAAAAGGTGTTGCGGCAAAATTTGCGGAAAAAGGTTTTAAAGTATGCGGATTTGATGCATACACGGTGTCAAGCGTTCTGAAGGGCTCGGGCATGAGCTCGTCGGCGGCATTTGAAGTGCTTATCGGTACGATAATGAACTGCATGTTTGCCGAAGAAAAGGTTAATGCGGTGGAGATTGCGCAAATCGGACAGTACGCCGAAAATGTGTATTTCGGCAAACCGTGCGGACTTCTTGACCAGACGGCATGCTCCGTCGGCAATATGGTTGCGATAGATTTTGCGTCGACGGAAAAGCCTGTTGTAGAAAAGGTGGATTTTGATTTTGCATCGACGAATCATGCACTCTGCATAATCGATACCGGCGCCGACCATTCAGATTTGACGGACGAATATGCGGCAATTCCGGCGGAAATGAAGAAAGTAGCGCAATTTTTCGACGAAGAATTTCTAAATGATGTAAATAAAAGCAATTTTATGGCAAAAATAAGCGATATACGGAAAGCAATAAACGATGACAGGGCAATCTTGCGTGCAATGCACTATTTTAATGAAACCGTGCGTGCCAAAAATGAGGCAAAAGCGCTTAAAGACGGTGATTTTGATAAATTCCTGAAACTGATAAAGAAGTCCGGGCAATCGTCATATATGTATCTGCAGAATGTGTATGCATCATCCGCACCGCATGAGCAGGCGGTAAGCCTTGCGCTTGCGCTTTGCGATGAACTTTTGGGCGAACGCGGCGCATACCGCGTGCATGGCGGCGGCTTTGCCGGTACGGTTCAGGCGTTTGTTCCGTCCGATATGCTTAATGAGTTTAAAAAGGGAATTGAAGATGTTTTCGGCGAGGGTATGTGCCATGTTTTGGCGATACGACCTGTCGGAGGGTGTGAACTGAAAATAAAATAGAGGTAAAGTTATGCTTGGAGTTATGTACTATAGTTTGTTTATCGTGCTCGGAATATTGTGTTCCGGGAGGATTTTTCGCGGTAAAAGTATATATTTCAGGCTGTGGACGGGAGGAATAATCGGCAGTGTCGTATTGATGGCGGGGATTATTCCTCTTGCTTTGCTGTTTGGATTTACGCGCACGGCGCATGCTATTCTTGCGGCAATTTTTGCGTGCGTGAGCATTGCCGCGGGAAGAAAAGCGGATATGCACGTGCAAAAGCCGAATGTTCCCGCGGCGGTGGCGGCAACGTTTTTTACGCTGCTCACCTGCGTACTGCTTACAAATCATGTAATGATGCCCGTTTCGGGCGGGATTGCGTCGGGACAGTCGACCTACGGCGATTTGGCGATGCATATGGGATTTATAACTTCGATTGCGGAGCAAAAACTGTTTCCGCCGCAGTATAATCTGCTTGCCGGAACGCGGCTCTGCTATCCGTTTCTTTTCGACAGCCTTTCGTCGAGCCTGTACCTTTTCGGTACGGATTTACGCACGGCGATTTTGTATCCGAGTTTTGTGTTTGCATTTTTGATTGTATCCGGATTTTATTTTTTGGCAAAAAAAATCACAAAAAGCAGTGAAAGTGCGGTTTTGGCAATAGTTTTGTTCTTTTTGGGCGGAGGTTTCGGCTTTGCGTATTTTCTTGACGGCGCTAAAGCGGACCCGGGTAATTTTACACGCATTTTTACCGAATTTTATCAAACGCCTACAAATTATAATGAGAATAATATCCGCTGGGCGAATGCAATTTGTGATATGATAATTCCGCAAAGGACAACAATGGCGGGGTGGAGCGTTTTGATTTTTGCGCTGTGGCTGCTGGCGGACGCGGCGGAGAGCGGGAAAACGCCGCGGTATGCCATGACAGGCATCGCCGCCGGGTGTATGCCGATGATTCACACTCATTCGTTTTTAGCGCTTGGAATAATTTCGGCAGCATGCTTTTTTGCATTTTTGCCCGTCACCGAAAATAAGAAAATATATGTTAAAAATTGGTTTGTTTACGGCGCGATTGCCGTTGGCATGGCGGCGGGGCAGCTTGTTTTCTGGACATTTCATCAAAGCGTCGGCAATGACGGTTTTCTTCGGTTTTCGGTCGGGTGGGTCAATAACGATGATCCCGCCGTTTGGTTTTGGCTGAAAAACTGGGGCATTATCGCAATAACCGCCGTTCCGGCATATTTGGCTGCAAATACGTTTGCAAAGAGGTTTTGCGCGGGCGGAATTGCGGTATTTATGATTGCTGATATCATAATTTTTCAGCCGAATGATTACGATAATAATAAACTTTTCTTTGTGACATATATGCTTTCCGTTATTTTGTCGGCAGATTTTCTGCTCATGATTTACCGAAAATTAAAGGATATCGGCGGAATTAAACTGCTTGCGTCTGTTGTTATGTGTTTTTCCGTGCTGTCGGGTGTGCTTACAATTGCAAGAGAATATGTCTCGGGCGGGGAGTACCTCACGTTTTCCGACGCGGATATTGAATTTGCGGAATTTGTGAAAAACAACACCCCGGCGACATCTGTTTTTGCGAGCGGAAGTCAGCATTTAAACCCGGTGAGCACCCTTGCAGGGCGAAATATATATGCCGGCTCAGAGTCGTATGTGTATTATCACGGATTGGGTGACGAAATGATAATGCGGCGCGGAATGCTTAGGGTAATCTATGAAGGCGGAAATGCGGCACAGACAGCGCAAATGTGCGGTATTGACTATATCCTCGTGACAGATGAGGAACGCGCGGAATATGATATTGATTTCGCCGATGTGGAGTCTCTTGAAAAAGTGTACGGGAAAAATAGGATAGAATTGTACAAAATATCAAAAAAGGATTGAAAGATTTGTAAATTCATGTTATAATAGTTGCAGAAAGTTTTGTATCGAACGGTAAAAATATCTTTGCAGGCAGGTTTTTACCCGGATACAATGACTGCCGCGGGTTTTGCAGCGGACGGCGAATATCGGCATCAATGCAAATCATTTAAATGATTTTAATATAATTACGGAGGACTAAAATGGAAGCAAGATATAAAAAAGTGCTTTTAAAGGTCAGCGGAGAATCGCTGGCGGGGGAAAAGGGTTACGGATTGAATGTGGAGACCATGCATAAAATCTGTGAAAACATCAAAAAGGTTGTTGACATGGGCGTACAGGTATCAATCGTTGTCGGCGGCGGAAACATATGGCGCGGCAGAAGCGGCGGTGATATGGACAGAACCAGAGCCGACCACATGGGTATGCTGGCTACATGTATCAATGCGCTGGGACTTTGTTCCGAGCTGGAAAGCTGCGGCGTGGATACACGCGTTCAGACCGCTATCGAAATGCGTCAGATTGCGGAGCCGTATATTCGTCTTAAGGCTATAAGGCATCTGCAAAAGGGCAGAGTTGTAATTTTCGGCGCGGGAACAGGAAATCCGTTTATGTCGACGGATACGGCGGCGGCGCTGCGCGCGATTGAAACGGAGGCGGACGTGATTCTGCTGGCGAAAAAGGTTGACGCTGTTTATGACAGCGACCCGAAATTAAATCCAAACGCCAAAAAGTTTGATTCGCTGTCATTTAACGACATTCTCTCAAAGGAATTGGGCGTTATGGACTCGACGGCAGCGTCTATGTGCCGTGATAACGATATGCCGATTTTGGTGTTCGGACTTGACGACCCGGAAAATATTGTCCGCGCGGTAACGGGCGAGAAGATAGGTACGCTCGTTACAAAAGATGGAACAAGATAAGTAATTTTATATAAGAAAGGTAAGTGAATAAAATGGGAAAATATCCGGAAATTGAAGAAAAAATGAATAAGAGAGTGGAGGGTTTTCACTCGGAGCTTAAGACAATAAGAGCGGGCAGAGCAAATGCGTCGGTTCTTGATAAAGTTGCCGTTGAGTATTACGGCACGATGACTCCTATTGCGCAAATCGGCTCGATTTCTACGCCGGAGCCGAGAATGCTTGTAATTCAGCCGTGGGATCAAACTGTCCTGAGTGAGATTGAAAAGGCCATAAATAAGTCGGAAATCGGCATTGCACCGCAGAATGACGGAAAGGTTATCAGATTGAATTTCCCGCCGCTTACCGAGGAAAGAAGAAAAGAACTTGTTAAAGTTGTAAAAAAATATTCGGAAGAAGCGAAAATCCAAATCAGAAACGCACGCCGCGATGCTATGGACGATTATAAGAAAAAGCAGAAGGCGGGCGAGGTTACCGAAGATGATATGAAGGGCATCGAAAAGGATATTCAGGGGCTTACCGATAAGTTTATAAAGGAAATTGAAGATATAACCGCGTCAAAGGAAAAAGAAATTCTGGAAGTATAATAAATCGGGGGACGACGGCAAGACAATAATGCAGGCAAAATCCGCGCGGGATAATACCGCACGGATATCCGCCGTACGGGCGGTGGCGGTTTGCGGCAGTTTTGCCGCGTCCTTTTTGATATTTTAATTATATGCCGCGCAAGTGCGGCGGAATGGAGTTTTTTGTGTTATTTAAAAAGAAGGTTAAAGAAGCCGAAATAGATTATAACAATCTGCCGACGCATATCGGCGTGATTATGGACGGCAACGGCAGATGGGCAAAAAAGCGCGGACTCCCGCGCAGCGCCGGACATCAGGCGGGGGCGGATACGCTGAAAAAAATTGTGACGGAATGTAATAAAATGGGCATAAAATACATCACAGTTTATGCGTTTTCGACCGAAAACTGGAAACGCCCCAAAGATGAAGTTGATTTTCTGATGAATCTTTTATACAATTATTTGAAAGATGCGGAAAAAACGCTTGCGGGCGAAAATGTTGTAATTCGTGCAATCGGTTCGCGTGCGGAATTGTCGGAGAAAATAAGGGAGCAAATTGCAAATACCGAGGAGTTTACAAAAAACAACACGGGAATAATCATGAATATTGCCCTTAATTACGGCAGCCGAGAGGAAATCACACATGCGGTGAAATTAATTGCCGAACGCGCGGTACGGGGCGAAATTGCACCGGCGGATATTACGCCGGACGCTGTTTCGGATATGCTTTATACGTCGGGTCAGCCCGACCCGGATTTAATAATACGGACGAGCAATGAACTGCGGCTGTCGAACTTCATGATGTGGCAGGCATCGTATTCGGAGCTTTATTTTACAGATACGCTGTGGCCCGATTTTTCGGTCAGGGATTTGCATGCGGCAATCCTTGAATATCAGCGCAGAAACAGAAGATACGGAGGAGTTTGATATGCTTAAGAGAGTTCTCACTTCAATTATAGGATTGGCGGTGTTTTTTGCGGTTGTTTTTACGCATCACTATGTGTTGTATTGCGTGGTAACGCTGATAGTTCTCGGCATGCTGTACGAAATGTACGGAGTTATGTCGGCGCATAAAACGGTACGCCTTGTCGGCTATATTTCCGGAGTTATCATCTGCGGCGGATATATTCTCAACAGACAGATGCTCGGAATGACGGCAGCATGTATGCTGTTTTTGACGGCAATGGTGTTCCTGCATGGCAGGGTAAGCTCAAAACGGCTGATGTCTGCGGCATTTGCGACAATCGTGATTGCCGTTCTGATGTCATCGCTGTTTATGATAAGAAAGCGGTTTGACAGCTATAGTGTGCTTTTGCCGTTTGTGTGCGCATGGCTTACCGACACGGGCGCATATTTTACGGGCAAACTTATCGGCAAACATAAGCTTGCGCCGAATGTCAGCCCTAAAAAGACGATTGAGGGGTCTGTCGGCGGAATAATTCTGTCATGCATAGGCTGCGCGGCGTATATTTATATAATGGTGTTTACTCAGGCGGGCGGCGTACCGCGTGAAATGATTACGGCTAAATTCGTGCTTATCGGATTTGTCGGTTCGATTTTGTCGCAGATTGGCGACCTTGCCGCATCATGCATAAAGCGTGACTGCAGCAAAAAAGATTACGGAACGCTTCTTCCTGGGCACGGCGGACTGCTTGACCGCTTTGACAGCGTACTTTTTGCGGCTCCATTTGTGTACTACACAATGTTGTACATTATATTTTAAAGAATTTTAAGATACGGTTTTTGCTGCAAATTATGCGGTAAGCCGTATTTTTGCTGTAAATATACATGAAAAGGAATGGTATAATGCAGGAATTTAGACATAATATATCAATATTGGGGTCTACCGGCTCGATAGGCACGCAAACGTTGGAAATTGCGAGAAATTATAAGGGAATACGTGTGCATGCGCTCACGGCATACTCAAATATTGATTTGCTGGAAAAACAGACGAGAGAATTTAAGCCGGAGTTTGTATGCGTTGTTGATGAAAAAAAGGCGGCGGAATTTAAAATTAAAGTTGCCGATACGGGCGTTCGTGTAGTTTCGGGAGAAAGCGGAATGATTGAGGCGGCAACATTTCCGAAAGCGTCGGTTGTGGTGACCGCCGTTGTGGGAATTTCCGGACTTTTGCCGACGATTGAGGCTATTAAAGCGGGAAAGAATATTGCGCTTGCAAATAAGGAAACGCTTGTGACGGGCGGACATATCGTAACGCGGCTTGCACGCGAATACGGCGCGGCTCTGCTCCCGGTGGACAGCGAACACTCGGCGATATTTCAATCACTTCAGGGAAATCCGAAAAAAATAAAAAAGATTTTACTGACGGCGTCGGGCGGCCCGTTTTTCGGAAAAACGAAGGAGCAGCTTGCCGACGTAACGCCGTCGGACGCGCTGAAACACCCCAACTGGAATATGGGCGCAAAGGTTACGATTGACTCCTCAACGCTTGTAAATAAGGGACTTGAGGTGATTGAGGCAAAGTGGCTGTTTGATGTTGACATCGATCGGATTGAGGTCCTTGTTCACAGGCAGAGCGTGGTTCATTCGGCGGTGATGTATGAGGATAATGCGGTTATCGCGCAGCTCGGCGTGCCGGATATGAAACTGCCTATCCAATATGCGCTGACATATCCCGACAGACTGCCAATGCAGGGGAATGAACTGGATTTTGCGAATTATCCCGATTTGACATTTGCAAAACCCGATACCGATACGTTTTTTGCGCTTGAACTTGCCAAAAAAGCCGGGCGTGAAGGCGGAATATTGCCGACGATTTTCAACAGCAGTGATGAAGCGGCAGTGGATTTGTTCCTTAAAGGCAAAATCGGATATCTTGATATATCGGAAAAAATACAAAAAGCAATGGAAAGCGTGAAAAATATTAAAAATCCGTCGCTGGAAGATATTTTGGAGGCGGATAAACTGGCAAGAAATTTGGTTTATGGGAGTTGATTTTTTGGTTACAGCAATTGTAACAATCGTTATTTTTATGGTAATGATAACGCTGCATGAGTTCGGACATTTTATAATGGCGAAATCGGTCGGCGTGCGCGTGCTGGAATTTTCGATTGGAATGGGCCCGGCAATTTGGAAAAAAAAGGGAAGGGATACGCAGTATTCCCTGCGGATTTTGCCGATAGGCGGCTATTGTAAGCTGGACGGCGAGGACGGCGGCAGTGATGACCCGTCGGCGTTTTGCAATCAGAAATTATGGAAGAGATTTCTGGTTGTGGCAGCGGGCGCGATATTGAATTTACTGCTCGGATTTGTGCTGTTTATCGTAATTGTCGGTATGACAGGGCCGTTCCGCTCAAATGTAATCGGCAAAGTTGATGAGCGCGCATATCTTGCGCAAAGCGGTGTACAGACGGGCGATAAAATTGTGCGTATTAACGGGCATCGTATAAATTCATATAACGACGTTACGCTTTATACATCGGAATTTGAGTCGGGCGAGGAATTTGAGCTTACGGTAAAGCGAAACGGCGAAAAACTGACATTTTCGGTATTGCCGTCGCTTGATGAAACTACCATAACATACAGCGATAATTCGGCGGAATACACCGATTCGATTAACGGCGTTTCGCAGAAACGCACCATTGAGTATGAGGACGGAGAGCTGCCGGAAAATTATGCGGGGCAGACGTTTTCAAGCTCAAGATATATCATGGGTTTTGAGCCCATGACCGAGAACGTGACGGCGCTGAATATAATTCCCCAGGCATGGAATTATACCGCATATGTGTCAAAAAGTATCTACCGCGCGCTGTGGGATATGATTTCGGGACATTCCGGACTTGAAAATGTTTCCGGACCCGTGGGCGTTGCGGGAGTTGTAAATCAGGCGGTTCATTCGGGCAAAAACAGCCTTATGAACATACTGTTTATCGTGGCGATGCTGACGGTTAATCTCGGAATATTCAACCTGTTGCCGCTGCCTGCACTGGACGGCGGACGCCTGTTTTTTATGCTGGTGGAAATTATCCGCAGAAAGCCGATTCCGCCCGAAAAAGAAGGCATGGTGCATGCGATAGGACTTTTGCTGCTGCTTGTTTTTGCGGCGGTGATATGCTTTAACGATATTATGAAATTAATCGGATAAGGATTTGAAAGGGTACAAAAAGATGAAAAGAGTAATAAATGTCGGCGGAGTAAAAATCGGCGGCGATAATCCGGTTTCAATCCAGTCGATGACGAATACCGACACAAGAGATGTTGCGGCTACCGTCGAACAGATAAAGCGGCTTGCATCGGCGGGGTGCGAGATAGTGCGCGTGGCAGTCCTTGACATGGACGCGGCAAAAGCCGTTGCCGAAATAAAAAAGCAGATTTCAATCCCGCTCGTAAGTGATATTCATTTCGATTATCGGCTTGCGCTGGAATGTATAAAGGGCGGCGTGGATAAAGTGCGCATAAACCCCGGCAACATCGGCGCAAAAGAACGCATAAAACAGGTTTCGGACGCATGCCGCGAACGCGGAATACCTATAAGAATAGGCGTAAACGGCGGTTCGCTCGAAAAGGATTTGTTGGAAAAGTACGGCGGACCGACGGCGGATGCACTTGTGGAAAGCGCTCTGCGCCATGTGGAAATATTAGATGATTTAAATTTTACCGATATTGCGGTATCCATAAAGGTTTCCGATGTTCCGACCATGCTTGCGGCGTACAGAAAATTCAACGGTCTTAACGATATTCCGCTGCATGTGGGCGTGACTGAGGCGGGAACGGCAAAGGCGGGAATGATAAAATCGGCTGTCGGAATAGGCGCACTGCTGTCGGAAGGGATAGGTAACACGATGCGCGTATCGCTGACGGCTGACCCAGTGGAAGAAGTTTACGCCGCTAAGGATATCCTGAAAGTGCTCGGAATGAGACGCGGCGGCGCGGAGCTGATTTCCTGTCCGACTTGCGGGCGTACGAGAATTGACATGATTCCGATAGCGCTTGAAATGGAGGAACGGCTGAAATCCGTTGATAAGGATATCCGCGTTGCGGTGATGGGCTGCGCGGTAAACGGTCCGGGCGAGGCGCGCGAGGCGGATATCGGCGTTGCCGGCGGAGTCGGAGAAGGATTGATTTTCAAAAAAGGACAAATTATACGTAAAGTGCCGGAAAATGAAATTATTTCGGCATTGATGGAAGAAATAGAAAGGCTGTAATTATGAGGAAATATCTTATTATAAACGGGCCTAATCTGAATATGCTCGGAATACGCGAGCCGGATATCTACGGCAGCCGCACATATGATGATCTGTGTGAAATGATAAAAGATGCCGCATGCAAAATGGGCATCGAGGTTGAATTTTTCCAAAGCAACGGCGAGGGAGAAATTGTTACGGCAATTCAGAAAACCCACGGCAAAATGGACGGAATTGTTATAAACCCGGGAGCATATGCGCATTATTCGTACGCAATTCACGACGCAATCAAGGCGGTTTCGACCAAAACAGCAGAGGTGCATATTTCGGATATTTCAACCCGCGACGAATTTCGCAGAACTTCCGTCACCGCCCCGGCATGCGTCGGCATGATTTCGGGATTTGGGTTTGACGGATATATCAAAGCATTGGAGATGTTGGAAAATGACGCGGACTGAAAGATTGCGTGCGCTTTTGTCGGACGATGAGGGCGCAATCATAACCGGATTTGCGAATATATTTTATTATTCCGGATTTACGTCGGAGGACGCGGTTCTGCTTATCACAAAAACACGGCAGATTATAGCGACGGATTCGCGGTACACGGTTCAGGCACGCGAGCAGGCGGCGGATTTTGAACTTTGCGACATAACAAACAGATTTGCCGACGCTGTGCGCGGATCGGATTGTTCGGTACTTTTGTTTGAAGAAGATTTTGTGACGGTGAAACAGTTTGCCGGGATGAGAAAATTTGAAAAAAACCTTGTTCCCGGGCAAAGGCGCATATCAAGTCTCAGAAGGTGCAAATCTGCGGCGGAAATTGAAAAAATAAAGGCAGCGGAGGAACTCGGTGACGCGGCGCTTGCACATCTTTTAACGCAGCTACACGTCGGCATGACGGAACTTGACGCGGCGCTTATTCTGGAAACGTTTATGCGAAAAAACGGCGCGTCCAAAACATCTTTTGATACGATTGTGGCAAGCGGGGTGCGCTCGGCAATGCCGCACGGGGTTGCGACGGACAAGGTGATAGAGCACGGCGATTTTGTGACGATGGATTTCGGCTGTGTGCTGGACGGGTATTGCTCGGATATGACGCGCACGGTTGTTATGGGAACCTGTTCGGACAGACAGCGCGAAATTTATGATACTGTCTTAAAGGCGCAGCTGGCGGCACTTGATACCGTTGCACTCGGCAAAAGCTGTGCGGAAATCGACAAAGCTGCGCGCGATGTAATTGAAAGTGCGGGTTATGGTGATAATTTCGGTCACAGCCTGGGGCACAGCGTCGGTATTGAGATTCATGAACTCCCGGCGTTCTCGCCGAAAAGCACCGATGTAACCGAAAACGGAAACGTAATAACCGTTGAACCGGGCATTTACATAGACGGATTCGGCGGAGTACGCATCGAGGACGTCGTCGCTATAGGTAAAAATGTACAGAATTTAACTAAATCTTGTAAAGATTTGACTATTATTTAAAAAAAGACTTGAAATTTCGTTAAAAATATATTAAAATATATTTTGTATAGATATAATATAACAATGGAGGAAGAAAAAAATGATTACTGCAGGAGATTTCAGAAACGGCAAAACCTTTGAATTTGAAGGAAACGTTTACCAGGTAGTAGAATTTCAGCATGTAAAACCGGGTAAGGGAGCCGCTTTTGTAAGAACAAAGCTTAAGAATGTTATAACGGGCGCTGTTGTTGAAAAAACTTTCAGACCGACCGAAAAGGTTGAAGAAGCTCACATTGAGAAGAAGAATATGGAATATTCATACAATGACGGCGATTTGTATTATTTCATGGATCAGGAAACATATGATATGCTCCCGATTAGCAAAGACCAGATCGGCGACGCGCTGAAATTTGTTAAGGAAAACATGGTATGCATGATTTTGTCATACAAAGGTAATGTATTCGGTATTGAACCGCCTACATTTGTAGAACTTGCCATAACCGAAACCGAACCGGGATTTGCGGGCAATACCGCAACAGGCGCAACAAAGCCGGCTACTCTTGAAACGGGCGCCGTTATTCAGGTACCGCTGTTCGTAAACGATACAGACGTTATCAGAATAGATACAAGAACCGGCGAATACATGGAACGTGTATAAATAAAACAGGTGCGGATTTTCCCGTGCTGCGTGCTGCCGTACGGCGGCGGATTGGAGTTTAATATGGATAATTTAGTTGCAAAAGTATCATATCTTAAGGGTCTGTGTGACGGACTTAAGATTGATGAGGATAAGCCGGAAGGCAAGCTGCTTGCAAGTATTATTGATGTTCTCGGCGATATTGCCGCGGCTGTTGATGATGTATGCGACGCGCATGAGGAGCTTGAGGAAAAGGTGGACGAAATTGATGAAGATTTAGCCGACCTTGAAGAGCTTGCTTATGATGACGATGACGAAGATTTCGATGATGACGATGATGATTCAATGGACGATATGGACTTTTTTGAAATAGAATGTCCTAACTGCCATGAAGATGTCATGGTTGATTTTGATGCGATTGATGAAGACAAGGGTATTGTATGCCCGAATTGCCATCAGGAAATCGAACTTGAATTTGATTGTGACTGTGACGATGATGACTGCGACTGCGGTTGTCATGACCACGAATAATCAGCGTAATGCGCTTGGGGATTGCGGAATAGTCGGCAATCCCTTTTTAATTGTATTTTGGGAGTTTTGCGGCAATGAATAAGGGACTTTATGTGCATATACCTTTTTGTATGAAAAAATGTAAATATTGTGATTTTAACTCTTTCTGCGGTTCGGACACCGATAAAAATATGTATCTTGACGCGCTGTTTGACGAGATGAGCGGATATGACGGCGAAGTGTGCGATACGGTTTTCATAGGCGGCGGAACACCGACGGCGCTTTCGGCGGAGAAAATAGAATTGCTGCTCAAAAAAATTGACGATACATTTGTTATTACGGCGGACGCGGAGTTTACTATGGAGGCAAATCCGAAAACGATTGATGCGGAAAAACTGTCGGTAATGCGTGAAAACGGGGTAAATCGGCTTTCTTTGGGGGTTCAGTCCTTTCATGATAATGAACTGCT
>CAKSRS010000059.1 GCA_934487205.1 uncultured Clostridia bacterium | reverse complement strand
ACCACTTCCGGACACGGTGTCCTCGCAATAATTTTACATTTTTAGTCTTTGCCGCATCAGCTCAATCGCCATATGGTAATAGCAATAATATTTTGTATAACTTGTGATTTTTACCTTTTCCTTTGTCTTTTCATAACGCTCATTTGTCTTGTAAATTTTATCACAAAGATATGTATAATACAGAACCCAATAATATATTTCGCCTTCTTCCTCGTTTTTCGCGTATATCCTTCACTTCCTTATTAATTAACATTACCGCCTTTATCGCGGCGGTAGTGGCAAAGGTGGGTGATGTAATGAAAAGAGGATTTGCAGTCATTCTACGGCGGCTGCGCATGGAAAAAGACCTTACTCAAACACAGTTTTTAAAGCTTGTAGGTGTAAATAAATCAATAATTTCGGCATATGAAAATCAAGAGCGACTGCCGTCTTTAAATGTACTTATAAAATTATCAGCCAAATTCGGCGTAACAATAGAGTAGCTTTTAGGACTCGACCGCACGTCGCTGCCTTCACGAAAAATGATTGATGTTTCCGATTTGACGATACGGCAGATTGACGCAGTAGATGAAATCGTTAAACAATTTTCCGAGTTAAATAAATTTACTTACCGAACAGTAAAAAATGCGTCCCGCCGGCATCAAGCCTTTGGGGCGCATATATTTTTAACTTACTTTTTCCCTTACAACCTCGGGAAGTTTATTATCGGTTATGCAGTCTTTGCCGATAATGCATTGTTTTACATCGCTTTCCGACGGAATATCAAACATTACGTCGGTCATTGTTTCTTCAATAATAGAACGCAGACCGCGTGCGCCTGTATTGCGCTTTAATGCCATTTCCGCTATAGCCTCGATTGCGTCATCTTCGAAAACCAGTTCGACATTATCCATATCCAAAAGCGCCTGATACTGCTTTACAAGAGCATTTTTCGGCTCCGTCAAAATCTTCACAAGTGCCGTTTTATCAAGTTTTTCAAGTTTTGCAACAATTGGCAATCTTCCTATAAACTCGGGTATAAGTCCGAATTTAAGCAAATCCTGCGGCGTTATCTGCTTTAAGAGTTCAGATACGTCGGCTTCTTTTTTGCTTTCAATCTCGGCATTAAATCCAAGACTCTTTTTACCTACGCGATTACCTATAATTTTCTCGATACCGTCAAAAGCGCCGCCGCAAATAAACAGAATATTTGTTGTATCAATCTGAATACATTCCTGATGCGGGTGCTTTCTTCCGCCCGACGGCGGAACAGACGCAACAGTGCCTTCCAAAACTTTCAGCAATGTCTGCTGAACGCCTTCGCCGCTGACATCACGCGTTATAGAAATATTCTCGCCTTTACGCGCTATTTTATCAATTTCGTCAATATACACTATTCCCTTTTCCGCAGCCTCGATATCATAATCGGCTGCCTGAATAAGTTTCAGCAGTATATTCTCAACGTCCTCGCCGACATAACCTGCTTCGGTCAATGTTGTTGCGTCGGAAATCGCAAACGGTACATTCAAAATTCTTGCCAAATTCTGAACAAGAAACGTCTTTCCCGAACCCGTCGGTCCTATCATCAAAATATTGCTTTTCTGCAGCTCGACATCTTCCGTTCCGCTGTGCGCAATACGCTTATAATGATTATACACTGCAACCGACAGAATTTTTTTTGCGTCTTCCTGCCCAATTACGTAGCTGTCGAGAATTTCTTTTATTTCCTTCGGTTTCGGCAATTCGCCCGTAAACTCTGTATCATGCTTATCAAAGCTGCCGTCCAGCACCTCCTGGCACTGTTTCACGCAGTTATCACATATATACACGTTTGGACCGGACAGCAACATTCCTACTTCCGATTCACGTTTACCGCAAAAGGAACAGCAAAGCTCATGTGTGTTTTCAGCTTTCGCCATCTTTTTAACTCCTTTTTACTTTCTGCTGACGATTACTTCATCAATCAGACCATAATTTTTTGCAGCCTCGGCTGACATGAAATTATCTCTTTCTGTGTCCGCCATAATTACGTCGATCGGCTGACCGGAGCGCTCCGATAAAATCTCATTCAAATGCTTTTTTATCTTTACGATATGCTCAGCATGAATTTGTATATCGGTTGCCTGACCCTGGAGTCCGCCCAAAAGCGGCTGATGAATCATAATTTCACTGTTCGGGAGCGCAAAACGCTTTCCCTTTGCGCCGGCTGTCAACAAAAATGCTCCCATGCTTGCCGCCATACCTACACATATTGTTGACACATCGCATTTTATGTATTGCATTGTGTCATATATTGCCATACCGGCTGTAATTGAACCGCCCGGGCTGTTGATATAAAGCTGAATATCTTTTTCAGGGTCTCTGCTTTCAAGATACAGCATCTGTGCCACTACAAGGCTCGCCGATGCGTCCGTGACTTCCTCGCCCATGAAGATTATTCTGTCTTCCAAAAGGCGCGAAAATATATCATAGCTCCGCTCGCCTCTGCCCGTCTGTTCAACTACCATTGGTACCAAACTCATAATATCATTTCCTTTCTTTTTGCAAAGAGGAAGTATTATTCAGCGGATTCCGCCTTCGGCTTTCTTCCTCTCGGCTTTGAGATTTTTGCCTTACTTACAAGTAAATCAATAACCTTTGTCATTGCAAGTTCTTCTTTGAGGTTCTCAATATCCTTTCCCTGCATCAGGTCTTTCAGTTTTTCGACTTCCATATTGTACTGCTTTGCCATTTCCGCAATGCGGTTATCAACATCTTCATCGCTTACCTGAACATCTTCTGCCTTAGAAATAGCCTCAAGTACAAGTGTTGTCTTAAGCTGCTTTTCCGCCTGCGGTTTGAAGGTTTCTTTAAATCCTTCCATAGTATTGCCTGTGTACTGCATGTAGCTTTTTAAATCAAGTCCTTGATACTGCAGTCTCTGTGCAAAGTCCTGAATCATTCCCTCAACTCTGTCATTAATCATTGCAGCGGGAATTTCAACTTCACAGCCTTCGGTAACTTTATCGATTACCGCGTTTTCAGTCTCAGTCTTTACTCTGTCAGCAGCAGCCTTTTCAAGTCTTTCCTTGACGCTGTTTCTGTAATCTGCCATTGTTTCAAATTCGCTTACTTCAGCGGCAAAATCGTCATCAAGATCCGGTAATTCCTTAACCTTGATTTCATGAATTTTAACCTTGAAAAGTGCAGCCTTACCTGCCAAATCGGGGGCGTGATATTCCTCGGGGAATGTAACGTTTACATCGACGTCTTCGTCAACTTTTTTGCCTACAAGCTGCTCCTCAAATCCCGGAATAAATGTGTTTGAACCGATTTCCAAATCATAATTTTCCGCCTTTCCGCCTTCGAACGCAACACCGTCTACAGAACCTGCAAAATCAATTGTTACAACATCGCCGTTTTCTACAACTTTGTCATCGGCCGGTACAAGTCTTGCATTCTTGTTTCTTGCAGCTTCAATGTCTTTGTCAACATCTTCGTCTGTTACATTATGTTCAATTTTGTTTACCTTTATACCTATATAATCGCCGAGTTTTACATCAGGCTTTGTGGTTACAAGCGCAGTAATAACAACCGGCTCGCCTTTTTTGATTTCTTCTACGTCAATCTCCGGACGTGCAGCCGGTTCTATATCAGCCTCTTTAAGTGCATTTTCGTACGCTGACGGCAATACATCATTTATAGCATCATCATAAAATACCGCTTCGGTATAATATTTTTCAATTACGCTGCGCGGAACTTTGCCCTTTCTGAATCCCGGTACGCTGTATTTCTTAGCATTTTTCGCATATGCTCTGCCCATTGCATCGCCGAAATCCTTTACCGATACCTCAAAAGTTAATTTTATAAGGTTTTTTTCTACTTGTTCTGATTTAACAGCCATGTGTTTAAATCCTCCTCATCAAATTGTACGTCGCATACGTGCGCCATTATTACATCTTTATTATTATATCATAAATATACAAAATTTCAAGCTAATTTTTGCATTTTATTAAAAAAAGACAAAAATATTTGCTAATCTTCAAGTTTTACAGGCATAAATTCACTATAATCACATGAAACGAGCTTATAATTTATGCCGTTTATATCCCCTACCGCAACATTTCGCGCCCCCGATGAATGAATATGCCCGAAAACTGATTTTGTTATACCGTATTTTTTCATAAAATTTACGACGTCATTATCACAGTAACTCCGCAAAATCGGCGGGTAATGCGTAAAGAGAATTATATTATCCGGAAATTTGGCACTTTCAACAGACATCTTAAGGCGCAAAAGTTCGTGATCGTATATTTTTTTATCTTCTTCCGATTGCGTTCCCTGAGGCGTACACCACCCACGGCTGCCGCATATTGAAAAATTTTTGTATTCAAAACTGTTGTTCTGCAAAAATTCTATTTCGGAAAACCCATTTTCCGAAATAAATTTTTTCATTTTGGTTTGCGTTGTCCACCAATAGTCATGATTACCCTTTATCAATATTTTTCTGCCGTTCAGGGAATTTAAAAATTCAAAATCGGCTTTTGCATCATAGATATATGTTGCCCATGAGAAATCCCCCGCCAAGACGACGGTATCATCTTGCTTTACGATTTTTTGCCAATTATCATGCAAACGTTCAACATAATTTTCCCAATGTTTTCCGAAAATATCCATCGGCTTATTTACACCGAGCGGTAAATGCAAGTCTGCCAGCGCATAAAGTGCCATAAATTCTCCGTTCTTCCACCCAAGGCGGATTTATGTTGTGGGCATATACCCAAAAAAGACGGGGTATTCCGTCTTTTACAGTACCTTTCTTAAAAAATCGGCTGTTCGCGGATTGGACGGATTGCCGAACACTTCTTCCGGCGTTCCTTCTTCCATAATAACGCCCTCATCAATGAATATTACACGGTCGGCAACCTCGCGTGCGAATCCCATTTCATGCGTTACACAAATCATTGTCATGCCTTCATTTGCAAGCTCCTTCATAACAGCCAATACTTCGCCGACCATTTCCGGGTCAAGTGCTGATGTCGGTTCGTCAAAAAGCATAACATCGGGTTTCATCGCAAGAGCACGGGCAATTGCTACACGCTGCTGCTGTCCGCCCGAAAGACTTTGCGGATATGCGTCCTTTTTTTCCAGCAGACCGACTCTGTCCAAAAGCTTGCATGACATTTCCTTAGCTTCTTGCCTTGTCATAAGCTTTGCGTCTATCGGCGCCATTGTTATATTTTCTTCAACCGTCAGATGCGGAAAAAGATTGAACTGCTGAAACACCATTCCTATATTGCGGCGAATCTTATTGATATCCGCCTTTTTATCGGTAATATTAAATCCATCGACCGTTATTGTACCTTTTGAAGGGGTTTCAAGAAGGTTAATACAGCGCAGCATCGTGGATTTACCCGAACCGGACGGCCCTATCACACAGACAACTTCGCCCTCGCAAACATCAAGATTAATACCTCGCAAAACGTGGTTGTCTTTAAAATTTTTGTACAGACCTTCTATTTTAACCTTTATGTTCATAACTCAACCTCTTTTCCAAGTACGTAGAAATAACCATCAGAATTGAAATAACAATCAGATAATACAGCGCAACAACCGTATATGTTGCAAAAAACTGATATGACGAGCCTACATACACTTTTGCACGGTTTACCAAATCTGCCAAACCTATTACCGACAAAATCGAACTGTCCTTAATTGTTATTATAAACTGATTTACCATTGATGGTATGGAAATTTTAACAGCCTGCGGAAGAATAACTTTCAGCATTGTTTTTGCCTTGCTCAGACCTAGACTCCGCGCCGCTTCGCTTTGTCCCTTCGGGATTGCCATAAGTCCGCCGCGAAACACTTCCGACAAATACGCCCCGGCATTCAGACTGAGCGTAATCAGTCCCGCGGAGTACGAGTCAATTTTAAAACCCGGCACAAATTTTTGTATTACCTGCGGCATGCCGAAATAGACAATAAATGCCTGTACAATCATAGGTGTTCCTCTGATTATCCAAACATAAATGCCCGAAACTGCCTTCAATATAATGCTGTTCGAAATTCTGAAAAGACAAGTTATAAAACCGATTACCATACCGATAAGTATCGCTAAAACGGAAATTGACACCGTAAGTTTCAGACCGGTAAGGAAAAGCGGCGTACCTTCTTGTATTGTTCTTAAAAAATCCATAACTTCCTATTCCTTATAAAAGCGTAAATTTCAGCATAGCCTAACTATGCTGAAATTACGTTAAATTATTATCTTAAAAGTAATATTAATATCCGTACTTAGCAAGAATTTTCTCGTATTCACCCGATGCTTTGATATTCTTAAGACCTTCATTGAACATCTTAATCAAATCTGCATTTTCACCCTTCTTAACAGCAAAGCCGTATTCCTTCGGGTTGATAACTTCGCCTACTGTTTTGAGGTTAAGATTTTCGTTCTTGATTGCCCATTCAACAACCGAACGGTCTTCAAAACATGCAACGTTTGTTCCGTTTTCAATTGCTGTGTACATTGTCGGCGAATCTTCATAGTTAACCGTATCAAAACCAACGGTATCTTTTATTGATGCAGCGTATTCGGTTCCCATTGTTCCGATTTTTGTTGCAACGCTCTTGCCTGCCAAATCTTTTTCCGATGCGATATCGCTGTCCTTTGCAACAACCAAAATCTGACCGTCTTCAAAATATCCGTCCGAGAAATCAAAAGTTTTCTTTCTCTCATCATTGATTGTCATACCGGCAATCATACCGTCTGCCTGTCCGGATTGAACGGCACCCATTGATGCGTCAAAACCTTCATTTTTAACTTCATACGCAAATCCCTGATCCCTTGCAACAGCAGCAAGGATATCCATATCTACGCCCACATATGTATTTGTTTCACTATCAAGAAATTCAAACGGAGCAAATGAGTTATCCGAATAAATAACATATGTTTTACCTGAATTTTCTTCTGTTTTTGTGTCTGAGCCGCATGCTGCAAGACCTGTGCACACTACTGCAGCCAAAGCCAATGCCAAAAATTTTTTCATAATTTTCTCCTCCTAAAATATAAATACGCATATTATTATATCACATATATTTTGTATTTTCAAGCATAATTTTTCATTTTATGCAAAATTACCTAAATTTTGATTTATATTTTAAGCGCGGCTGACGGCAATAACCGTTAACCGCGCCTGTAATTTTCAGCTTTTCGGACGCGGTTTGAATATTGCCGCCGCCAAAAGTCCGAATACAACCGCCGCGCAAAGTCCGCCCGCACCGGCAGTAAACGCGCCGGTAAAAATTCCGATAAATCCGTCCTTTGCAACAGCCTTTTCTACGCCCTTGCAGAGATTATACCCAAATCCCGTAAGCGGCACCGTCGCACCGGCACCGGCAAATTCCTTCAACGGTTCATATAGTCCGAACAGCTGCAGGAATACGCCGGCAACAACAAACGTGACAAGTATTCTTGCCGGTGTAAGACGCGTTTTATCAATCAAAATTTGCCCGACAATACATATAAGACCGCCGATTACAAATGCTTTTATATACTCCACTTCCGTTCACTCCTTTATAAAATCATCTTCACGTGTATCAATTATTATCGCATGAGCGATAGCCGGAATTGTCTCACCCTGAAACAGCGTCATCGGATTCATGAGCGCACCCGTTGCCATCAGAATTATCCTGTTCAGTCCGCCCCGTTTCATTTCTTTATATATATGACCGCAGAACACACTCCCGCAGCAGCCGCAGCCAGACCCGCCTGAATGAGTATCTTGTTTTTTTATATCAAATATCATTTTTCCGCAGTCATTATGTTTTGAATAAACATTAAACCCGCTTTTATCCATCAGTTCGCAAAAAATATCCGAGCCCACAACACCGAGGTCACCAGTGAATATCGCATCGTAATCATCGGGTTTTGTTTTTGTGTCCTCAAACAGTGTTTTTAAAGTGTCCGCAGCTGCCGGCGCCATCGCCGCCCCCATATTATTGGCGTCATTGATACCCATATCAATAATTTTTCCTGTCGTTACACCGTGAATATACGGACCCTCACCGTCTTTTTCCAAAAGTGCCGCACCTGACCCGGTCACTGTCCACTGTGCCGTTGGCGAACGCTGTCCGCCGTATTCGAGCGGGTATCGGTACTGCTTTTCCGCTGAGCAAAAGTGGCTTGACGTAACGCACAGTGCGTTATCTGCCGTTCCGCCCGATATTAGCATACTCCCGAGCATTAGTCCCTCCGCCATGGTGGAACATGCACCGTATAAACCCAAAAACGGTATATCCAGTTCACGCATGGCATAGTGTGCGCCGACGCATTGATTCAGCAAATCGCCGGCAAGAACATAATTAATATCACTTTCCTTTTTTAGTGCAGTTTTCAGCGTGAGCCTGGCTGTTTCCTCCTGGAGTTTACTTTCCGCCTTCTCCCATGATTTTTCACCGTAATAATCATCTTCCAGAATTACGTCAAAATCTGCCGCAAGCGGCCCCTCGCCTTCCTTTTTTCCGACAATAGCCATTGCCGCCGCGATGGTGGGTTTATTTTCAAAAATAACCGTTTGCTTTCCTGTTCTCATATAATTTCAACTCCCTTTTGTCTTAGTCTTGCGCCGGAAGATGAATTTTATACTTAATATTAATATAAAAATAAATATCCACCCGCTATGTTTGAAGTAGTAAAATAAAAGTAGACACATGGAAAACTACCGTGTATTTACTTTTTTGTTTTTGTGATAAAATAATTGTGGAGGTGTTTGAGTTGAAAAAAGGACAAATAAAACGAATTTGGACAAAAGAACAAAAGTTAGCAATAATAAAAAGATATTACGAAGAGCACATATCAGCAGGATCTCTTGCAAAAGAATATGTTACCGATAAAGGGATTATTTGTCAATGGATATGGAACTACAATCAGTACGATGAAACAGCCTTTGATTCTAAGAATAGCAGAAAATTTACGGTTTAGACTGTTCCGATACAACCATAAGCCGGATAACTGATAAAATACTGCCGGTAGTGCGTGAATGGCAGTCAAGACCGCTTGAAGAAATCTATGCGGTTGTATTTATGGATGCGATACACTTTCATGTCAGAAGTGAAGGGCAGATTATCAAAAAGGCCGTATATATCGCAATCGGAATCAATATGGAAGGGCAACAGGAAGTCCTCGGAATGTGGGTTGGCGAAAATGAAAGTGCAAAGTTTTGGCTTTCGGTGTTAAACAGTATAAAAGCTCGCGGTGTCGGGGATATACTGATTGCCTGCATCGATGGGCTGACCGGCTTTACAAACGCAATAGAAGCAGTATATCCTAAAACAGAGATACAGCAGTGCATAATCCATCAAATCCGCAATACAACAAAGTTTGTATCATACAAGGATATTAAGGCTTTAATAGCTGATTTGAAGATGGTTTATGCAGCGGTTGACGAACAAACGGCACTTTCGGAGCTTGATAGCTTTGGCGAAAAATGGAGCAGCAAATATCCTAAAATAGCTATTTCGTGGCAGGCAAATTGGACAAATCCACTCACAGCTTGAAATATTCTTTGCCGACAGATCACCACAGCAGCACAAAATCACCGACAAATCAAGGGGGAAATACACGCCCTCATACGAGGGCGCCCTTGACATGCCGGCAATTTTACGCTATATTATAACTAAGGACTGAAAGCCGAAATCCGGCTCTCAGCCCACAAAAAAACACTTAGATTATATGATCATTTTGGAGCCAATTTTGAGGTTTACACAAAATGAGGGATTGCCCCTGGGTTTCAGTAATCTGATGCATAAAACACAGTTTTATGCGGACTCTTTTATGCATCTTTTTTCGTTTTATCTTACGCCGAACAGCAGGTCCGCATATGAAGGGTACGGCCAGAACTTTCTGTCCGTGAGTGTCTCTATTTGGTCTGCAAATTCACGGACATTATTCATTTTTTGAATTATTACATCTCGATAGTAATTTGCCAGAATCTGCCCGCTGCCGTGTTCGTCCGCCAAAGATAACGCTTTATCGAGCTCATTTACGGCGGTGTAAAGTTTATCCGTCAAATCAGATATCTTTTTAATTTCTTCCTCTTCATATTTACACTCAATCCCGCTGACAGCCGATTTCTTTGCAATTACCGAATCGGACAGCGTCTTTGCAAATGCCGTTGCTGCCGGAAGAATATCTTTTCTTACCATGTCAAGCATTGTGCGTACTTCAATATTAAGCGTTTTAATATATGTTTCGAGATGAATTTCATACCGCGCATGCATTTCCGCCTCGGTGAACACTTTATGCGACGTAAACAAATTGATATTCTTCTCATTTATATAGCACGGCAAACAGTCCGGTGTAGTGCGAAGGTTTAACAGCTCTCTTTTTTCTGCCTCGCATACCCAATCGTCATCATATCCGTTTCCGCTGAAAATAATACGCTTATGCTCTTTTATCGTACGTTTGATAAGCTCATGCAGCGCGTTATCAAAATCCTCCGCCGATTCGAGTTCATCGGCGAACTGTTTTAAGCTTTCCGCAACAGCCGTATTAATTACAACATTCGGCCCCGACACGGACGCGGAAGACCCCAATGCCCTAAATTCAAATTTATTCCCCGTGAATGCAAACGGACTTGTTCTGTTTCTGTCCGTCGCGTCCTTTTGGAATTTCGGAAGAACATGCACACCCACGCGCATTACCGTTTTTTCTCGCGCATCATATCCCTCATCGTTTTCAATTGCATCAAGAATTTCCGTAAGTTCTTCGCCCAAAAACATCGACACAATTGCCGGCGGCGCTTCGTTTGCACCGAGTCTGTGGTCATTTCCTGCAGATGCTACTGATACGCGCAGCATATCCTGACAGTCGTCAACAGCTTTTATAACGCTGCATAAAAACAATAAAAATTGTGCGTTTTCATGCGGTGTTTCACCAGGATCCAGGAGATTTTTACCCGTATTCGTGGAAATCGACCAGTTATTATGCTTGCCGCTGCCGTTTACGCCCTCAAACGGTTTTTCGTGCAAAAGACACACCATACCGTGCTTTTTTGCAATTCGCTGCATAAGCTCCATGGTGAGCTGATTATGGTCGGCGGCAATATTGGTTGTTGTAAAAATAGGTGCAAGCTCATGCTGTGCCGGCGCAACTTCATTATGTTCTGTCTTGGCAAGAATACCGAGTTTCCAGAGTTCGCTGTCAAGCTCGTCCATAAAACGCTTAACACGAGATTTAATCGTGCCGAAATAATGGTCGTCCATTTCCTGACCTTTCGGCGGCAGCGAGCCGAACAGAGTTCTGCCGGTAAGCTGAAGGTCGGGACGTTTATCATACATTTCCCTGTCCACAAGGAAATATTCCTGTTCCGGTCCTACCGTGGTTTTAACCGAAGTTACATTTTCATTCCCAAACAGTTTTAAAACACGCATAGCCTGTTTGTTTATTGTTTCCA
This sequence comes from uncultured Clostridia bacterium, assembly GCA_934487205.1. Lineage (GTDB taxonomy): Bacteria > Bacillota > Clostridia > UBA1381 > UBA1381 > UBA1738. The sequence continues at coordinate 3,544 of CAKSRS010000059.1, read as the reverse complement.
TTGAGCGCAGGAGCGGCGTTTTTTTATCAAGCGCCTCACCGCCGTACGAGCAAAAAGCCGTCGGTATGCATAAAGTATTGTTCTTTATAAATGCATACGATGTAGGGTCCCACGCAGTATATCCGCGCGCTTCGAAAGTTGCACGCAATCCGCCCGACGGAAAACTCGACGCGTCAGGTTCGCCGCGTACAAGTTCTTTACCGGAAAATTCCATTATAATATTACCGTCGTTCGTAGGCGAAATAAAACTGTCATGCTTTTCCGCAGTTATGCCTGTCATAGGCTGGAACCAATGAGTATAGTGCGTCGCGCCGTTTTCTATCGCCCAATCCTTCATTGAATTTGCGACAACATGCGCAATATTGATATCAAGATGTCTGCCGTCTTTTATGGTTTTTTGCAGAGCTTTGTACGTTTCCTTCGGCAAACGCATCTTCATAGTTCTGTCATTAAACACCATACTCCCGAATATTTCCGTCAGGTTTTCCATTCTTTTCTCTCCTTGTATGTACAAAAGCATCGGCAAGGCAATCCGAATTTTCGGCATTCCTTGCCGTCATTAACAATAATTATACCAGTTTAACGCAACATTGTCAATTATTATTTTGATATTATTCCGCTTTTATTGCCATTCCAAATCATCAAGACTCTTGAATTCATACCCCTGATCATGCGCATATGTAATTATATCCGCCAAAGCCTCCGCATTATCCCGCGATACCGCGTGCAGCAATATTATCGCCCCACTGTGGAGATACGGCGTCACCGAATCAAATGCATACTTAGCGCCGTTGTTAACATCGCGCTGCCAATCTTTATACGCAAAGCTCCAAAAAACCGTCTTATATCCGGCTGCTTGTGTCGCCGCAAGCACACGCGGGCTGTATTCTCCTTCAGGCGGACGCATATATTTCATTCGCTCACCGAAAACCGATTCATATTTATCATCAAGTATTTTTAATTCCTCCTGCATTTTTACCGGATTTTCAAGCTTGTGCAGATTTGGGTGATGCTCGGTATGATTTCCGACAATATGCCCTTCATTAATCATTCTCTTTATTAAATCCTGTTCTCTGTCAAAATACGAGCCTGTTATAAAAAATGCCGCCGGCACATTATATTCTTTCAAAACATCAAGGATTTGACCCGTATAGCCGTTTTCATAACCTTCATCGAATGTCAGATAAAGAGTTTTGTTTTCCCGCAAATCCATATAACACGCATCATACTGTATCATCATAGCGGTTATATTGTCCGGAATATCCGGTTTTTCCCCGACATTCTTTTTGAACCCCCACCCCGAACCTTTATTGCTGATGCTGTAAAGGTCTGTTTTTGTTTCTGCATTTTCACTGACGTTTTCCATTGCCGATATATCCTTTTCGGCATCGTTTCCGCACGAACACGTTACGGCGAGCGCCGCCGCGGCAATAAAAACAGTAAGAATTTTGTGCATATACCCTCACCTCATTATTATTTTTACTAATATATATGCACACAAATAAAAAAATAATATTTTTTTCAAAAAAAGTATTGACAAAAAAGGCATTTTGAGGTATAATAGCTATTGTTGTCAATACGGCGGTATAGCTCAGTTGGCTAGAGCACACGGTTCATACCCGTGGTGTCATAAGTTCAAATCTTATTACCGCTACCACAAAAAAGCAAGCTTTATACAGCTTGTTTCAGACCGCTGACAAAGTCAAAGTCAGCGGTCATTTTTTTTGTAAAAAACTTTCCAAAACATGCGTAATATGGTATAATATAGAAAAGAGCATAATAATGGGGCGTTGAAATGCTTCCGGATGGAAGAAACCGTCAAAGAAAAATGGAGTTTGTATACATAGAGGATTTGGTACCGAAAGATCATATATTAAGAAAAATAGATAAACATATTGATTTTTCGTTCATAAATGATTTGTGCATACCGTATTACTGTGAAAATAACGGCAGACCGGCAATAGAACCCGAGATAATGTTCAAAATGCTTTTCAAAGGATATTTGTTTGGCATCAGAAGCGAAACAAGACTTGCAGAAGATGTAAATGTAAACATAGTCTACAGATGGTTTTTAGGCTATGGTATAGAATGTAAAATGCCTGATGCAAGTGTGATATGGCAAAACAGGTTAAGAAGATTTAACGGCACAGATATTCCAATGCGGATTTTTGAAAACATCTTAAAACAAGCCATTGCACACAATCTCATCGAATGAGAAAAAGACGAGGATGTCAGCAAAAAGACAAATACGGAAAATACAAATTTTAATATATCCCGGATTGGGATGTGTATATCTGTCCTGAAAGAGATTATCTTGAATATGTAACCATAGACAGAAACGGTTACAGGGAATACAAATGCAAAAATGACAGATGTGCAAATTGTCCGAGACGGGAGGAATGTTTAAGTGAGAAACAAAAAGCCTTCGCCGTCATGTGTGGGAAGATTATAGGGATGAGGTATATGTATTCACACATACTGACGAGGGTAAGAAAATATACTCAAAACAAAAAGAGAAAATCGAGCGTAGCTTTGCAGAATCAAAAGAACTGCATGGTCTGCGCTATTGTCGCATGTTCGGAAACGAAAGAGTTTCCGAACAATGCTTGCTTACTGCAGCGGTACAGAATATGAAGAAGATTGCAAATATCCTTTGGAAGAGGGATTTGCACTTTTTATCAACAATGGATGGGCGGGGGTGCGGACATGACAAACCCACCATTTTGAGGTGGGTTTGTCAGTAATCTTAGTGCAGACATGTTTATGTCTGCACTCCTCATAATTTATTTCTTAGGCAGGTTTTCCGAAATCCATTCATCAAGAAATCGCATTTGCTCGTCTGTGTGGAACCAATGTTCCCCGTTTTTCATTATTGTCAATTCGGCATTGTACCGTTTTGCAAATGCTGAAATTGTATCTATTGATGTCAGATTATCCCTGTTGCCGTATAAAATCCGCGTCGGCACATTCCATTTAATCGGATGATTTCGAACATAACAAAGATATTTCCACGACAGCGTTTCACCAAAATCGGTTTTTATTTCCGATTTTTCCTCAAGCTCCTGCTCGGTAACATTTGCCCACCGCATCATGCTGCAAATCAAATTCTCCATATCCGCAACGGGTGAAATAAAAAAGGCATTATCAACAAGCGTTTTATCCAGCGAACACAGCGAAAAGAATGCTCCTATGCTGTTTGCCGTTAATGTAAGAGATTTGCATCGCTTTCGTTGCTCAGCAAAAAATTGCGGAAATTCCTCTTTAGCCTCCCACGGCGTTTGCGATTTATAATCAAAACCAATCACTTCACTGTCACGAAAAACAGACTTATATTGCTTGGACTCATCTGCCGAGCCGCCCTTTCCGTGAACATAAACAACAATATTTTTCATACACGTTATCCCTCCTGAAAATTCCATATTCTCATAAATGAATACGACGGATACTTCATTTTTTGAGTTTCCCCATTTTTTCAGCAGCAGCCAAACCCCACATCCGGAAACAAGGATAACTGCATAGATTTTTGCTTTTTCTTCAACATATC
>CAKSRS010000058.1 GCA_934487205.1 uncultured Clostridia bacterium | reverse complement strand
CGGTCTTATCGTGCACAGACCGCGGGCAGGAACGGGGGAAAACCAAGATAAAGAGGAGATAAGGTTAGGGGATTTTCTGTTATATGAGGTGCTTGGGGAGGAATAGGAGGACAGTTTGAAATTTGAGATGCATCACGTATATGAGATATTACAAAACCGAGATATCCTATTTCGAGGAATAGGTGCAGGATTTCAAACTATTTTTTTATGCAAGTATGGAAATTTTGGGTATGAAGGTCCAACTAATTTTGAAAATACGGAGTATCATTCGAATTTTTAGACGAGATAAATAACGAAGTGGACAGAAACAGCAAGGCAGCATTTGTAAAGAACTTTAAAAATAATTATGAATCGGGGAAAGTACCGATATATACATTAATTGAGTTATTTAGCTTTGGAACATTGTCAAAGTTTTATAAAAATGTGAAAAGGGAAGACAAGAAAGCTATTGCAAAAATGATGGCGTTTTTCAATCAGAATTTGCAGTTCACCCACAGGATATAATGATAAGGTTTTCGGCACCCGAGGATAGAATTGTGTGTATATCAGCCGATAGGGTGACTGAAACTGAAAATCGGCTCATTACATTTTTATTGGAAGATCCGGCTTACACATATATTTTATCTGAAAAATTGGATGTAAGCCGAAAAAACGTCGGTGAACTGATTTAAGGTCGCTCAAAAGGAAGAATATCTCCCACAAGCCTCTGTGGAAACGTATGCACACTTGAGGGTGTTCTGTTTTTAGAAAAAAATACTATGCCGGATACGGTGCAATATCATGGGCAGTCAGTCTGGTAATGACAAGAACCTCAAGTTGGGAGGTTCTTGTTTTTTTTAAGAAAGTTGGTTGAAATTTATACATAATATAAATTTTGCTATTAAATGCTATTTCGAGAGCCTGGTGACGGAGAATGACAGGGATTTTATTCTTTACATAATATAATCCACTTTTTCGTTGCAGGGTGATCCTCTTTGTTGCTGCAACTACAAATGATAAGAAAACAAAATTATATGTTAGTTTATCCTGTCAGAATTTTTTGTTTTGCAATGCCTTTTCGGTCATTTTAACCGCCTCTGCGGAAATATCTTTGTGGTTTATTATATAATAGTAAATCGAGCTGATAATAGCAAGCTGCGAAATTCGTGAATTAAGACCCAAAATGGAATACTGTGTCTCGTTAGATGCTGTAAATAATGTTATATCACTAACCTTTACAATGGGGGATTTGCCTTTGTTTGTTATTGATATTGTTTTTGCGCCGCGCTCTCGTGCAACCTTCAAGGCATCAACAATATCCTTTGAAGAACCGGAATGCGATATACCGACTGCAACATCATGGTTTGTCAGGTGTGACGCGGAAATTACCTGCATATGGTTGTCGGAAAATGCCGCGGCACGGCAGCCGGCACGCAACAGCTTATGCTGGAAATCAAGTGCAACAGCCGATGAATTACCAAGTCCGTATATTACGATTTGGTCAGCATTTAATATTATATTTGCAGCTGAATCAAAATTTTCCCGGTTAAGCGAACCTTTGGTAAGCTCTAATGAACAATATATATCATTGGAAACTTTTTCAAATATTTCGCAGCATGAATCGGCGGCGGTTATACCATTTGTAAGCTCGCTTGTGCCTTCCTCGCGTGCTATTGAAATTTTCAGCTCTTGATATCCGCCGAAATCGAGTCTTTTTGCAAAGCGAACAATTGTCGCCTCGCCGCAGCCGCATTTTTCGGCAAGTTCTGTTATGGAAAGAGGTATAAGTCCGTTCGGATTTTCGATAATCCATTCAGCAATTTTCTTTTCGGCTTTCCCCATTTTCGGGTAAAGCATTTTTATCTTCAAGATAGTTTGTTTCATATTAATAATATTCCTTTGTAAAGTGAAATTTTTTTCACTTACATTATACTACATATTTAAAAAGATGTCAAATTTAAAAATAATTTTTAGAAATTTAAATAAAAGTATTGAAAATATTTTCATAATATGATATAATTACAAAAAATTAAATAGCATAAAAACGAAAATAATTTTCGGAGGGAGTAACAATGCTGAATTACAAAATCAAGATAGGCTTAATACCCGATGTAAGGGATTTGGGTGACTTTGCAACCCGTAAAGGCATCTTTGAGCCGGCTAAGGGCGTAGAGCGGAAAAATGAAGTTGTAGAGTACATAAAAAACAATTTTACTGATGACCTGACTGAGTTTACCGATTTGGAATGGCTCAATGATCTGGGAGTGCTTTACAAAAATACCGATTGTGAGAGAGTGTGTGAGTATTTAAAGAAAGAAAAAGTTGATGCAATATTTATAATCAACTGCAATTTCGGAAATGAGGAAGCTTGCGGAAGAGTGGCGAAGGAAATGGGATTGCCTGTTCTGCTTTGGGGTCCGCAGGATACTGTATTTGAGCCGGACGGTATGCGTTATACCGATTCGCAATGCGGATTGTTTGCCATAAGCAAACAGCTGCGGCGCTATCACGTGCCGTTTACGTACATAGAAAACTGTACGGTTGAAAGCGGAATTTTTAAAACAGGATTGGAAAAATTCCTGTCGGTTGTTACAATGGTTAAAAATTTCAAAAAACTTAACGTTGCACAGGTAGGAACAAGACTCACACCGTTTAAAAGCGTTATGTATAGCGAACTTGAACTTACGGAAAAGTTCGGAATTAATATGAACAATGTCAATATGGCACAGTTTGAGGATAAATATAATAAGCTGATTGCATCAAAATCAAGTGAGCTTGTCGGTGACGTTGATGAGTTGAAAAAGAAATATGATGTTGCAGGACTTGACGATGAAACGTTAAAGAAAATGCTGACTTTTGTTTATACGTATAAAGAAATCATTGATGAAACCGGTGCAGATGTTCTTGCGTCGGAATGCTGGACAGCTATGCCGCTTGCAGTTGGTGCCAATCCGTGTCTGGCAATGAGCATTCTCTATGATATGGGTTATATTGTCGCCTGTGAATCAGATGTACACGGTGCGATTACTTGTGCTCTTTTAAGCTGTGCGTCACGGGGAAAGGGTACGCCGCTGTTCGGTGAGTTTACCGTAAGGCACCCGGAAAACAGAAATGCGGAGCTTTTGTGGCACTGCGGACCGTTCCCGTACTCAATCAAGGCGGAAGATTCAGCAGCAAAATTGTTTAATACAAAACCTTCATTCAGAGCAAAAGACGGCGATTACACAATTGCACGGTTCCAGGGTGACGGTGGAAAATATACTCTTTTAGGCGGTAATTACAAAACAACGGACGGTCCGCATACTTTCGGAACATATATGTGGGCGGAATTTAAGGACTTATCGGCTGTCGAGAAGAAACTGATAAACGGTCCGTACATTCACCACATGACGGAAGTTTACGGAACATATGCAGATGTACTTGAAGAATTTTGTAAGTATATACCGGGTTTGGACTATGACCCGATAGAAGAATAATCAGGAGGAGAAAAGTTATGCAGTTAAACAGTTTTATGATGGACATGATATTATCCGAACTTGAGGACGCGGTGGGCAGAGAAAATTGCTCGACGCGCGAGATTGACAAGCTGACCCACGGTGTGGACTACTTCTGGCTGTCCAGAATGTGGGCAGACCGCGGCGAGAGAATGCCGGAGGCGGATATTATTGTATCGCCGAGGGACGCAAAGGAAACCTCGGCAGTTTTGAAAATTGCAAATTATTACAAAATCCCCGTAACCACATGGGGCGGCGGAGGCGGCACACAGGGCGGTGCACTCCCGGTATGCGGCGGAATACTTTTGGACACCAAACGTATGAACAAGATTTATGATGTGAATACCGACAGTATGTACATAGAGTGCGGCACGGGTTCGATTTACAAGCATATCGAATGGGCGGCTAATGAAAAAGGCTATGCAACAATGCATTATCCGTCATCGCTGACCTGCTCAACCGTGGGCGGATTTCTGGCACATCGCGGAATAGGTGTGTCCTCTACGAAATACGGGAAAATCGACGATATGGTTCTCGGTATGGAGGTTGTTTTGCCAAACGGCGATATTATCAATACCTCACCTGCACCAAAGCATGCGGCAGGCCCTGATCTTAACCAGATTTTCACTGGTTCGGAGGGTACGCTCGGCGTTATGACAAAGGCACAGATGCGTATATATGATCAGCCTGAGTCGAGACAGTTCCGCGGATTTTTGTTCCAGAATATGACCGATGCATTCCATGCAGGCAAAGAGCTTTTGCAAAAGTTTAAACCGTCGGTAATGCGTCTTTACGATGAGGCGGAAACGTCAACACTTATTAAGAAGATTGTCGGCGTTGAAAAGAAGGGTGCATTTATGAATGTAGCCATTGAGGGCGTCAAAGAAATTGTTGATGTAGAACATAAGATTATGATGGACACCTTCAAAAAGTATAATGCCGAGGATTTGGGTTCGGAGTACGGCGAAAAGTGGTGGAAAGAAAAGATTACTTTCTTCTATCCAGGAAATATGATGGATTTACCGCAGATGTTCGGAACAATGGACACGATTGCACCGTATGACAAGATTGAAAAAATTTACTGGGCAATGAAGGAAGCAATTGAAACGAATTTCCCGATGGCACGCTTTATTGCACATTTCTCGCATTGGTATGAGTGGGGCTGTATGGTTTATGACCGATTTATAGTTGACGAAGTTCCGCAGGATCCGCATGAGGCTTTAAGACTTCACAACGCTATTTGGAGCTGCGGCGTGCGTACGGCACTTGCAAACGGGGGTGTTGTAAATGACCACCACGGCGTAGGTATAAAGCTCGGCAGACTTATGAAGGAACAATACGGCCCGGCAATGCAGGTATTTGAGGGACTTAAAAAACAGCTTGACCCGAACGGCATTATGAATCCGTTCAAGCTCGGACTTTAGGAGGTAGAACAATGCTTATATCACAGAAAAGTAAAGAAATTATTGACAGCTGCCGCTTTTGCTGGATGTGCCGTCATATCTGCCCGATAGGCAATGTAACGGGACAGGAAAGAAATACCGCGCGTGCAAGAATGCTTGCACTTTCGCTGGTGGAAAGAGGTGCGGAACCGCTGTCCGGTGTGGCAGATAACATTTATGAATGTTCTCTCTGCGGAGCATGTACAAAGGATTGTGCGACAGGTTGGGATCCGGTAGCGGCGGTAAAGGAAGTAAGAACGGAGCTTGCCATGAACGGTGAAACCCCGGATTACATAGTGAAATTGATTGAGAATATACAGGAATACGGCAATGTTTACGGTGAAAAGGATATCCCTTCAATACTTGCATCTGAAATTGATAAACTCCCTGAAAAAGCAGATACATTGCTTTTCCTGGGACGTGATGCGATATATAAAAGTCCGGAATCTGCACTGATGGCAATAGAACTTCTGAAAAAATTGGGAATCGATTTCACGGTTTTGAAAGACGAGCCGGACAGCGGCTATGCTATAGAATTTCTGACGGGAAAAACGGCAGAGTCAAAGGAAATTGCGGAAAATTGTGCAAAGGCACTGAATTTCAAAACGGTTGTCTGCTATGATCCGGCTGATGCAAAGATATTTATGCGTGAATATAAGGAATGGGGCGTAAATCTTTCAGCTAAAGTCGTTACATTCACGGCATTTGTTGCGGAGCTGATTAAAAACGGAAATCTGAAGGTAAAATCCACCGGCAGGGCATACACCGTACAGGACTGTGCACTTCTTGCAAGAGATTTGGAGGAAACGGACGCTGTAAGAGAAATTATTTCGGCTTGCGGGGAAAACCGTGAAATGCTGTGCTTTGGAAAGGACACAATTCTTGCCGGAAATCTTATTATGAACGAATATATGCCGAAAGTTATGAAAGAGGTTGCCGAGTCACGTTGGGTAAACGCAAAGAATATGGGTGCGGAGATACTTGTGACGGAAAATCCGGCGGAATATGAGCTGCTTAAGTCAGTAAAACCGACGGACATTGAACTTATGACAATTGAGGAGGTTGTGCTGAAATGCTTACAGGATTAAAGGAAATTCTTGATATGGCGGAAAAGGGCGGGTTTGCTGTCCCTGCCTTTAACGTGTATAACATGGAAACGGTAATGGGCGTCATAAAAGCCGCGGAGGAGGCAAAATCTCCCGTAATAATTCAGAGTTATTCAAGATTGTTCACTAATGAAGAAGGATATTTTGTATCGCCGATAGCCCTTGCCGCGGCGAAAAAGGCGAGCGTGCCGGTATGCTTTCATCTGGATCACGGTGCGGGAATTACAGAAGTTACCCGTGCATTGCGATACGGAACAAGCGGAATCATGATTGATAAATCAGCACTTGAACTTGATGAAAATATTAAAGAAACCAAGAAGATTGTAGATATATGCAATGCTGTAGACGTTGCCGTAGAGGGTGAGCTGGGTCATGTCGGTAGTGTAAATGACAGCGAAATGCAGGAATTTACAAAGGCCAGTGAGGCGGCAAAATTCGTTGATGAAACGGGCGTAACCGCACTTGCGATACTTGTGGGTACGGCTCACGGCAGATATAAAAGAGCACCGAAACTGGCAATTGACAGAATTGAAGAAATTCATAAATCGGTAAAGGCACATTTGGTACTGCACGGCGGCAGCGGTGTGCCCGACGATCAGATTCGTGCGGCTGTTAAAGCAGGAATACGCAAGGTTAATTTCGGAACAGATGTATGCTATTCGTTCCTTGATAAGGTGTTTGAAACATCACGGGATTTGGTGGCGATAGATTTGTTTATGAAAGACGCAATTGAAAGTGTAAAAGGATTTGCACTTACAAAGATTGATCTTTTGGGAGCAAGGGACAGAGTATGATAGTAGGAATAGGTGCAAATGTTTATGATACGCTGATAACTCTTTCGGATTTTCCGAATGAGGATACGAAAATGCGTGCCGACAGTGTACAGGTGAGCGGCGGAGGCCCGTGTGCGACGGGGCTTTGTGCCGCGGCAAAGCTGGGTGCGAAAGCGGCGTTTATCGGTACGCTTTCGGACGACTTATGCGGACAATTTTTGATGTCCGATATGGCAAAATACGGATTGGATAACAGCTTTATCAATACAGTAAGCGGTTATGCGGCATTTACATCATGCATATGGCTCAATAAAAAGAATGCGACGCGTACGTGTGTTTTTAATAAAGGAAATATTCCGCCGCTTGAACTTACCGCGGAGCAGAAACATGCAATTGCCGGTGCCGATATTCTTATGGTAGACGGAAATGAACTGGACGCCGCAATAGACGGTGCAAAAACCGCCGCCGCAAACGGTACAAAGGTTCTGTATGACGCCGGAGGACTGTATGAGGGTGTGGAGAGATTACTTCCGCTGACGGATATTTTGATTCCGTCCGCTGAGTTTGCTATGGGGCATACTAACACAAAAGATATCGAAACTGCGGCAAAAGCAATATTCAAAAAATACACACCTGAAATTGTTGTTGTAACCGACGGAAAAAACGGCGGCATAATGTATGACGGAAATGAAATGTGGCACTATCCGGCATTTAAGGTGGAAGCGGTTGATTCAAACGGTGCGGGAGATGTGTTCCACGGTGCGTTTGCTTTTGGCGTACAAACGGGGTATGATTATAAAAAGTGCTGCATTTTTGCAAGTGCGGTATCGGCTCTTAAATGTACGGGCGTGGGTGCAAGAGAAAGCGTGCCGTCATTTGAAACTGTGATTAAATTTTTGGAGGAGCGTGGAATTGATGAACTATAAAAGAACATGGAATAAAAAATTCGGAAAATCCGAAATCTATAAACGCGAAAATAGCGGCTGCCAAAAGGTTGAAATTGATATGCTGCGCCTTGCCGACGGCGAGACAAAAGCATACCGAGAAGAAGATAAGGAATACGCACTTGTTATTCTCGGCGGAAAGTGTGATGTTAAGGGCGAGAATTTCGGATTTACGGACGCGGGCAAAAGAAAGGACGTTTTTGACGGTGCGGCAACCTGTATTTATGTGCCGGCAAATACTCCTTTTACGGTAACTGCAAAGGGTGAAGTGAAGATATGTGTATCTAAATCGCCGTGCAGCGAAACTTTCGAGCCGACTATTATCAATCCGGAAGATGTTGTTATCAAAAATCTCGGCAAACCCGGCTGGGAACGCGAGGCGCATTTTATTCTTGACGAAAGGGTAAAATCTAAAATGCTGTATATAGGCGAGGCTTTTGTAAAAGGCGGTCAATGGGCGAGTTATCCGCCGCACAAGCATGATGATGACAATATGCCGACCGAGGCGGAAACGGAAGAAATTTATTATTATGAATTTAAGAAACCGCAGGGTTTTGGTATTCAGCGTGTCTACACAATGGAAGGCGATGTTGATGAAACGTATGTCGTAAAAAGCGGCGACTTCGTGGAAATTCCGCGCGGCTATCACCCGTTCCACGCGGCACCCGGTTATGACAACTATTACCTGTGGATTATGGCAGGCAAGGACAGAGGATTTTATATGACGACTGATGAGGAACACGCATGGCTGAACAAATAATTATTTCAAACGGAAAAATCAAAGCCGGAATTTCAACGCTTGGTGCGGAATTAAGAAGCATTAAAAAAGATGAAACTGAGATTATGTGGCAGGGCGATCCGTCTGTATGGACGGGCTGTGCTCCGCTTTTGTTCCCGATATGCGGCGGATTGCGTGATGATAAATACTTCTTTGACGGGAAGGAATATATCCTTGAAAAGCACGGATTTGCACGTCATCGCGAATTTGAAACGGAAAGAGTATCGGATAATTCGGTAACATTCTTGCTGAAATCGGACGCGGAAACACTAAAGCACTATCCGTTTTTATTCGAGCTGAGAGTTATATATACGATAATTGATAATGGCATGAAAGTTCAGCATGAAGTAACCAATTCCGATTCAAAAGTAATGTATTTTTCAATAGGTGCACATGAGGCATATGCATGTCCTAACGGAATTGAAGAATACAGTGTTGTTTTTGAAAAGCCGGAAACTCTTAATGCAAGAGTTTTAAACGGAAATCTTTTGGAATATAAAACCGTTCCGATAATTGAAAATGAAAGAGTTTTGCCGTTAAAAAAGGAATATTTTGCAGTAGACGCACTTGTGTTTACGGATATCAATTCAAGAAAAGTTACATTGGAAAACAACCGTACAAATGCATGCGTTGATGTAAATTTTGACGGTTTTGACTATTTCCTTTTGTGGACCAAACCGAACGGTAATTACATATGTATTGAGCCGTGGTGCGGAATACAGGATTTTGTGGACAGCGACTATGAACTTACACGAAAAAAGGGAATTATTAAATTAAAACCCGGTGAAACAGACACAAGAATACACACAATAACAATATAGGAGACAGTTATGCTGAAAAGATTAAAAGAGCTTAACCCTGATATAAAATTTTATGATATCCATTCTAAAGAATTTGCTAAATACGGACGTGTTCTTGATATAGATACGCGAAAAGTGGTTGATGCTTGCGAAAAAATCAGCCGTCCGGAGAACGGGACTGCATATATGATGTCATGTCCGGAACTTGAGTCACTCCCAAACAGCAATAATTTAAGGGAGTACGCGTTCGGCGAATTAAATGCACAAATCGGATTGTGCCACGGGTATAACAGTTACTTAAACGGACTGGAGTATCACAAAAGTTCCGAAATCAATATCGCGGCAACACCGCTTGTGCTGCTCCTCGGGCTTGAATATGAAATGGAAGAAAATGAATATTCATCAAGCAATGTAAAGGCGTTTTATCTTGAAAAGGGAGATGCAATTGAAGTTTATTCGACAAGTCTGCATTTTTGCCCATGTCAGACGGAAGACGGCGGATTTTCATGTGCGGTAATTCTTCCGGAGGGTACGAATGATGTTCTTGATAAATCATCTTGTGATAAGTTGCTTTTCAGAAAGAATAAATGGCTGATTTGCCATGAAGATAACCATGCTTTGACTGAAAAGGGCGTGTATCCCGGAATATATGGTGAAAATTATAAGGTAGAGTATTAATGGAGAAACCGATATGAAGTATTTACTTGGCATAGATTTCGGCGGCGGAGCGTCCAAAGCAACGCTTTTGGGCGAGGACGGAATAATAGCCGCAACAAATTCCGTTGAATATCCGACGTATTATCCGCAGCCGGGATATGCAGAGCAAAACCCCGATGACTGGTATGCTGCGGTAAAGGAAAATATTGCGGGAATTTTGCAAAAGAGCGGAATAAATAAAGAAGAAATAGCGGCACTGTGCTTTGACGCAGCGACGCATACGGCGGTTCTGACAGATAATGACGGCAAGGTTTTAAGACCAGCAATTTACTGGACGGACAGCCGCAGTACAAAAGAATGTGCATATATTCATAATAATTTCGGTGACTTGGTTTTGAATAAAACACTTCACAGCGTCGATACAATCTGGACGCTGCCGCAGCTTATGTGGGTAAAAAACAATGAGCCGGATATATGGAAAAGGGTCGGAAAAATTTTCTTTCCGAAGGACTATATCCGATATCTGCTCACGGGTGAATATTGCACAGACTATATTGAGGCGGAGGGCAGTATGCTTTTCGACTTCAATACATTGAAATGGTCGGAGGAACTATGCGGGATTATAGGTCTTGATGTCGGTATTTTACCGCATGTTGTTTCGCCAATGGATTTTGTCGGGAATATTACCGAAAAGGCAGCGGTGGAAATCGGACTCTCGGCGGATACGAAGGTAATATGCGGAACAACCGATACGGCACTTGAAGTATTTGCGTCTGGTGCGGTTGAAAACGGTGATATGACAATAAAGCTTGCAACCGCGGGCAGAATTTGTATGGTGACGGATAAGGCATACCCGCATAAGCATATGATAAACTACTCGCATATCGAAAAGGGACTGTGGTATCCGGGTACGGCGACAAAATCCTGTGCCGCGTCATACAGGTGGTACCGTGATACCTTCGGCGGCGGATATAAAGAACTTGATAACGGCGCAAAGCAAATAGAAGTCGGCTGTGACGGCTTGATTTTTCACCCGTATTTAAACGGCGAGCTTACGCCTTATGCCGATCCCAATCTTTGCGGAAGTTTTACCGGCATACGTGCATCGCATACAAAAGCACATTTTTCGCGTGCGGTTATGGAAGGCGTTGCTATGTCGCTGATGGATTGCAAAACAGTATTTGATGAGTTGGGCATTGAATTTCCGCAAAGAGCGAATATAATCGGCGGCGGGTCGGAAAGTCCTGTCTGGCGGCAGATTGTTGCGGACACACTGGGGATTGAGCTTGTTCAGAAGGAAAGCAGCGATTCTTCCTTTGGCAGTGCTATGCTTGCAGGTGTGGCAGTCGGAATTTGGGGTAGTCTTTCCGAGGCGGTGCAAAAATGCTCAAAAACTTTATCGCATACAATACCGTGCCGTGAAAATACCGAAAAATATAATCAGTTATTTAAGAAGTACAAAAAAATTCACGATGTATTAGCTGAAGTTTACAACAAGATATAACGCACAAGGGGTAGAATATGATGAAAATTGTGGTTTGTGTAAAGGTAGTTAAGGGCGAAATCAATCCTTTTGACGAGTGTGCATTGGAGTGTGCCCTTAAAATTAAAGATGCCCGAATTACAGTTTTGTCTATGGGTGCGGAGCCGGCAAAACCGGCACTTGACCGCATTTCCAGACTGGCGGTTGACAGGATAATTCTGCTGAGCGACAGACGTCTTGCCGGCTCTGATACACTTGCCACAAGCTACGCACTTTCACAGGTAATAAAACAAATAAACCCGGAACTTGTACTTTGCGGCAGACAAAGCATTGACGGCGATACGGCACAGGTCGGACCGTGCTTGTCGGAGCTTTTGGGCTATAATCTTATAACCAACATAATGGAAATGGAGATTGACAAAAAAATATGCTGCAAAACACGAATGGGATATGAGCAAACGGATTTTCCGGCGGTTTTGACGGTCGAAAGAATAAATACTCTGCGGTTTCCGCGGATTGGTTCAAATATTAAAAACGTTGAAATAATTAGTGCCGACGATGCGGAAATAGATACATCAAAATGCGGATTGTCGGGTTCGCCGACAAAAGTGCTTAAATCTTTTGAAAGCAGACGCGGCACAAGAAAGTGTCAATTTATTACACCTGATAAGCTTGATTGGTGTATAACTGAGGCATTAAAAAAGGTGCATGAGGAAATCAAACCGCAGACAGCGGGGCAAAAGCTTGAAACAATCACCGTTATAGGTGATGAATTGGCAGAGGCGGCAAGAGAATTGGCACGGAATGTGCGTGTTATACAAAGCCGCGATTATATAGAGATAGCGGAACTTGTGAAGAATGATGATGTTGTTTTGTGGAGTGCGGATTTGTGGGGTAGAAAAAATGCACCCCGCACGGCCGCGATTTTAAAAACGGGACTTTGTGCCGACTGTACCGCACTTGAGACGGACGGGGAAAAATTGTTTATGTATCGTCCGGCGTTCGGCGGAACTCTTACGGCAAAAATAGAGTGCAAAACGCGTCCGCAAATGGCAACCGTGCGAACGGAAAACGTGGATAAAAGCGATGTGGTGTTCGGATTGGGACGCGGTGCTGTGAATAACTTGGAAAAGTATATGTCGCTTGCCCAAAAATATAACGCGGACATTGCGGCATCGCGTGCATTCGTGGATATGGGATTGGCAGACTATGATAGGCAGGTGGGCCTGACGGGGAAAATAATTGCCCCGAAGGTGTATGTGGCTTGCGGAATATCGGGTGCGGTGCAGCATACCTGCGGATTTGAAAATGCCGGGACGGTGATTGCGATTAATCCCGATAAAAATGCGAGAATTTTTGACTTTGCGGATTTTGGGATAGTTACAGATGATATATTCTTGCCAAAAAGTGGCCGAATTACACTTGGTTAAAAATTCAGAATGGGTGGATTTTTAAAGATAATATAACTATAGGGTAATGTAAAGTGAATTGTGAAAAACATGGGAAACTTTGTCTTCTTTGTGCAATATTTTATTATACTCCAACATGCTGTTAGAGTCTGAAATGAACAGGATTTCAGATCGGACTGGACAAGTATTTCCGGAGTATAATGGCTGGTAATTACAGAGGAAATAAGGAGAGATAATTGCTGTTTTATACAATGATGCATCGAAAACTGCGTAGACACTGAGGTTTTCAGAAGAGATCATAAAAACACTTTACACAGCTAACTATAGAAGGGGGTGTTTGAAATGTAATTTATTGTACATTGGAAAAGATATTTGAAAATGATAATTTAGAGGAGTTTTAGTTATGAAAAAAATTACTTTTATTGGAGCAGGAAGTCTTCAATTCACATCAAAGACCATTATGGATATGCTTACATTCCCCGCTTTCGAAGAGTGTGAATTTGCACTTATGGATGTAAATGAGAGGAAACTCAAAGATATAACGGAATGTGTTGAAAAGATTATTGCAGAACGTAACAAGCCAAAATGCAAAGTTACTACGACTATGGATAGAGCGGAAGCATTAAAAGGCGCAGACGGTGTTTTATGCACAATTTTCAATGGGGACATAGATATTTGGCAGTATGATATAATAATTCCAAAGAAATACGGTGTTAATATCAATATCGGTGACACAAGAAGTGTATCGGGAATTTTCAGGGCATTAAGAAATATTCCGGTTATGCTTGATATATGTGCAGATATTGAAAAATATTGTCCTAATGCAGTTTTTTTGAATTACACGAACCCGATGTCAATGCTTTGCGGAGCTATGCAGAGACATGCAAATGTAGAGGTAACAGGTCTTTGCCACAGTGTACAGGATACAATAAAGCTGTTAGCCGGCTGGCTCAACATTCCGAGGGAAGAAGTTGTGTATAAGTGTTTGGGTGTAAATCACCAGGCTTTCTATACGGAATTGCAGCATAACGGTGAGGATTTGTACCCAAAATTGCGCAAGCTTTTAGAGAATCCCGAATACTTAAATCAAGAGCAGGTTAGAAATGAAATGTTCTTGAAATTGGGATATTATACTACTGAATCAAGCGGACACAACTCGGAGTATAACCAGTGGTTCAGAAAAAGACCGGATTTACTTGAAAAATATTGTACTCACGGAACAGGGTGGAATCCGGGCGTATATGCCTATTCGCTTGATTTGAGAAAAGAAAGAGCAAAACACCCCGATAAGGATTATGAGGAGTTTATAGCAAAGCCGGTTCCGCAAGAAAGATCCGGAGAGTATGCACCATGCATATTTAATGCAAGATTTGGCGACGGAAAACCATTTGTATTTAATGGCAATGTCTTAAATCGTGGTTCTATTCCCAATCTTCCTGATGACGCATGTGTCGAGGTTCCAGTTGTTGCAGATAAAATGGGACTTAAAACTACGATTGCCGGACCGCTTCCGGAGCATGTTGCAATTCTTGTTAACACGACGGCACGTATGGAAACATTGGCATCAGAAGCTGCTGTTAAAAAGAGCAAGGAAATGGTTTACCATGCTGTATATATGGATCCGCTTACATCGGCAGTTTGCTCTTTGGATGAAATTAAAAATATGTGTGATGAATTGTTCGAAATCAACAAGGATTTTCTTGGAGACTATAAATAGTTAATGACTATATCAAAAATGAACAAGTTCGGTAAAAACGGACAGTGACAAAAAAGGATCTCCTATGGTATAATGAAAAGAACTACCATAGGAGATTTGAATATAGACATGGTCTTGGTTTATCAGTATAAACTGTCTAAGAATATGTCCGCACGCCCTCCGATTTGCCGACGTATTTTTAGAACTATTTTCAAACAATCATAAATATGTTTTAAGGCAACCTGTGCGGGTTGTCTTTTTTTTATGCGAGCAATAAGGCAACCTGTATGTGTTGTCTTTTTCTTTTGGAAAATTTGCGGATAAATGGTGTATAATGAATTTTATCGGAGCAATTCTGTGTGAAAACAGTGTAAAAGCCGAGCGGCGATAACGAGACGGACATGAGAGGTGACGGATTCCGCAAAGGCATGAAACCGGGGAAGATTAAC
>CAKSRS010000057.1 GCA_934487205.1 uncultured Clostridia bacterium | reverse complement strand
TTCGCGCCATTTCGGTTACGCGGAAAAGACGCAAGCAGATTGCCTTCTTGAAAGGCGACGGCGTATTCTTATACTCCGAGCCTTGAAAGATGGTGAGATGCGCCGCGTATTTTTTGCGTAACGTGTTATCCCTTTACGCCGCCTACATTTACCCCTCCGATTATCTGCCGCTGGAAAATAGAGAATATAATTATTTGCGGCAGCATCGTAAATATCAGCGCAAGCATCTGATAGTCAACCGTAAATGTTGATGTTTTCAGCTTGTAAACCTGTACGCCGAGAACCGTCATTTCCGGCTTGTTAATCATAAGCAACGGCCAGAAGAAGTTTCCGAATTCACCGTTAAACGTGAATATCGCAACCGTCCAGAATACCGGCAGACTCAGCGGCAGCATAATTCTCATAAAAATCGTCATATTGCTCGCTCCGTCTACCCGCGCCGCCTCAACTATCTGCATCGAAATACCGTCAAAAAAGTTTTTGAACAGTATTATATTGAAGATATTCGTCGCCGCCATCAGCCACATCGGCAAATATGTATCGGACAAATTCACATGCAGATACGGTACGTCTATAAATGTCATATAAAGCGGCACCGTACGCATCGTGCCCGGCATCATCATTACCCAAAAGAATATCGTAAATATAATCTTGCTTCCCTTCGGTTTCAGGCGGGACAGCACATATCCCGCAAGTCCGCATATAACCAGCGTGAACACCACCGCACCCAGCGCCATTATCGTTGTACTTATATAAAACCGATAAAATTTCATGTCGTTCCAGACTTTCGCCACTTTGGCAAGGTCTATCTTATCCGGCATCAGCGCCGCCGGTATCTTATACATCTCCTGCGGCGTCTTAAATCCCGAAATTATTACCCAAAATACCGGGAACAGGCATATTCCGACGCCCCATATCAAAAGAAATGCAAACATCGCCCAATACAAAACTTTGTATTTTTTGCGTTTCATATCTATATTGGTAAGAATACCTTTATCCATATTTTTCATAAATGTCTGCACCTCCTTATTCCATATTATTTTCTATCTTTTTATTCAGATAGAAATAGAATATCGTTACCACAATCAGTATAAGAAACATGATTACGCCCAGCGCCATTGCAAGCTGCGGCTTTCCGCTTTTAAAGCCGTATTTGTATATCTGCAGCGCCATTGACGTCGACGCACCGTTTGGGCCGCCGTCGGTCATCTGCATGGGCTGTTCCATAACCGAGAATACGCTTATAATCTGGCGAACCAAAAACAGCAGCGCCACGCCCGAAATATGCGGCAGCGTAACTATACGTATTCTCTTTAAAAATCCCGCACCGTCCATCATGGCAGCCTCGTACAGTTCGCGGCTTACGCCCTGGAGCGCCGCAAAATAATATATTGCAGTGCCCCCGGCGCCGCACCACGTCATACTTATTACTATATAAAGTATAGTGTGCCGTGAATCCTGAAGCCATGTGTATGGCGCTATGCCGACTTTGCTCAAAATCATATTAAGAAGTCCGCTCTGATCCGGGTAATACATCAGATACCACAGCATAAGCGCCGCCACCGACGGCAGTATGTTCGGCAAGTACACCAGCGTGCGCATTGTATTTCTCGCATGCACAAGCTCATTAAGCATTATCGCAATTATTATCGGTACCGCAAAACCTATAAGAATTGAATATATTACGTACTTAACCGTATTGCCGAGTATCTTTAAAAACATTGTGTCGCTTATTACGCGGCGGTAGTTGTCCAGTCCGACAAATTCGCGTATCGTATATCCCTTCATATTAAAGAAGGACGCGTATATTGATAAAATCTGCGGTCTTATAAGCAGAAAATATACACATATAACCGCCGGCAAAATCAATATCCATGCGGATATTTCCCTGCCCAACACGCTAAGTGTCAGCTTTTTTTTCTTGTTCTGCATTGTTTAGTCATTCCTTATTTTTATTCGTAGTCCAAAAAGTTTTGCTGGAAGTCGGACGCTGCCTTCTCAAGCAAATCTGCCGGGTCTGCATTTTGGTTGTTCAAAACTTCCTGTATGCAGCCGTCAAGAATACCGTAAAGGTCCTGCGCACAAACCGGCTCCTCCGACTGGAATTCCATATCAGCCTGGTCATTGTACAATTTTATATGATTTTCATTAACGTTTCTGTATTCATCTATAAGCTCGTTTCTGTACTGTGCATATGTCGACTTTTCGTTCCACAAAATCATGTCTTTAAGACCTATAAGATTGTTGTTCGCTTTGTCTGTTTCCATTTTTCTCTTCATAGCGTCTTTTGCGTTATCATCGGGATCCGGTGAAAGTCCGCCGAAGGTGAGCCATTTAAAGCATGCGTCTATCTGTTCGGGAGTTGCATTCGGCGATATTGCCTGCAAGCCGCCGCCCAAAAGCGATATACGGCCTTTCGGGCCCGCCGGCATTTTTGCAAAACCGATTTTTTCCTTATCCAGCTGATAATTGTTTACAAGAAATGCGCATATATCCGGTGCCGATATTGTCATCGCTGCCTGATTTGTACCTACAAATTTCTTAGTGTCCGCATTGTTTACGAGTGTGCTTGAAGGCAGCTCATCATACTTCCACTTCAAATCCTTAATATACTGCAAAGCTGCCGCACATTCCGGTGAGTTAAATGTCGCCGTCCATTTGCCGTTTTTCTGCTCCATGAACTTCGTTCCGAAATTCCATGCAACCGATGTGAAAATCCAGCCGCCTGCATTATCGGTCGTCGGAAAAACTATACCCGCCTTGCCCGTCTTTTCCTTTATAGTTTTTGCCGTTTCGGCAAGTTCTTCAAAAGTTTGCGGCGCTTTCGGCGTTCCGTCCTCTTCCATAAGTCCCGCCTGTTCAAACAAGTCAAGATTCAGGCAAAGTCCCAGCGAATAGATTGTGGTCGGTACCATGTAAATCTTGCCGTCTTTTGAAATATTGTCCAGTATGTATTCATTCAATTTCGAATCCCAGCCGATTTTTTTTAATTGGTCGGTGATGTCAGCCGCATAACCTGCGTCCATAATTTTGTCTGCCTCGGTAAAATATGTAGTATAAAGTGTTGGCAGTGTTCCGCCCTCTGCTTTTGCGGCAAATGTCTGCGTATCATAGGCATATTCATCGGTAATTACATTAATATCCGGATATGCCTCATTAAATCTTTTTAAGCTCTCCTGTGCGTTTTCGTACATCTTCGGATTTGCCTCCGCATTCGGCCAGTTACCGATGGTTATGGTTACCTTTCCGTCCGATGTTGTTTCCTTTTTTCCGCAGCCGCCCACACTCATCAGCATACTGCAACCCAAAAGCATTGCAATTAATTTTTGACCTCTCATAATTAATCTTCCTTTCCGTGCTTTCGCACATATCATTTTTTAATGCATGCTCAAAAACATGCTGTTCCTTCTGTAAATCATTATACGATGTAACCCCTTACTGTTCAAGAAACACTTCTTTTGAGGTAACATATATGCACAAAATCGTCGGTAACAATTTTTTATAAGGTAGCGTCTTATTCGATTTTTTATACTTTAAGCCAAAAAATTGTACATATTTTGTGACTTACCGTGGTATTTCTCCAAAAAATTCCAAAAAAATAACTGCAGTAAAATGTATTCATTTTACTGCAGCCGATTTACATGCCGGTTGTATTTCTTATGTACGGAATACTTTATTTCAGATATACAATCTTGTTTTCCGCCGCGGATTTTGCAACCGCATCAAGAATTTTCTGGCACTTCGCGCCTTCTTCGGCACGCGGATAATACGGTGTTTCTTCACCCAATGCCGACCTTACGAATGCGTCCTCCTGGCTCAGACGATATTCTGCGGGAACCGTTACGGTATGCGTTCCGCCCGTTTCCTTATCAACCTCGCCCACGCACAGAGTTATCTCGTCCGGATTGTTCAGATTGAATTTTATTACGCCGTCCGTTCCGTATATCTCATACTTAATCGTATTTCCTTCACCGATTGCGCACTTCGTTACAAGGAAGTTCGCAAGAACATCATTTTCCAGACGCGCTATAAACGATGTTAAATCGTCGGTATCAACATTTGCGTATTCCTCGCTGTCAAGCTTTTTCCGTTCCTTAACAACGATATTGGACATTCCGCATACCGATACGAAATCTCCCACCAAAAATCTTGTCATATCGATAAGATGCGAACCCAGGTCGCACAGCGTACCCGTGCCGGAAAATTCCTTTACAAATCTCCATTCGAGACGTCTGCCTTTAATAAACACACCGCTTTGCAGGTATTCAACGTTTACATTTACGATTTTTCCGAGCATATTGTTTTCGAGCAAGTGCTTCGCATAGCGCACCGCCGGCATAAACCGATATGAAAAGCACATCATATTCGCAATTTTCTTATCTTCTATGGATTTTAACAGTTCCTCTGCGTCCGACTTAAAAAATGTTGTCAGCGGTTTTTCAATTTCAACATGCTTTCCCGCCTTGACAACCTCCAGCGCCATCGGCACATGAAGATAGTTCGGCGTACAAATCTCAACAGCGTCTACCTCGGGGCATTTTATCAAGTCCATATAGTTTACAAACCGATACTCCTTGGGAATATTCAGACTGTCGCCAACATTTTTAAGCTTTTCTTCATCAATATCACAAATTGCCGTTATCACAGCATTATCAAGCTTTTGCAGCTCGCCGATATGTTTTGCCGAAATCCGACCCGTTCCCACTATACCTATTCTCAGCATAATTTTATACCTCCGTTATTTAATATACTCATGTTTTTTCAGTTCTTCATTACCGCCGAATTTATCGCCGACTTTTTCTATCGGCTCACAAAAACCGAGAGTCGGTCTCGTGAAATTGGTAGGATTTGCCCACTCAACCGCATTTTTGATTATCTGCGCGATGTCGTCACGGTAATACGTCGGGTATTCCTCATGGCCCGGGCGGAAATAGAACACCTTGCCCAAGCCGCGATTATAACAGCAGCCGCTGCGGAATACCTCGCCGCCCGAAAACCAGCTGATAAAAATCAGTTCGTCCGGAGCAGGGATATCAAATCTCTCGCCATAGGTTTCCTCCTGCGGAAGTTCAATATATTCCGGCAGATTTTCCGCAATCGGG
Source organism: uncultured Clostridia bacterium (assembly GCA_934487205.1). Lineage (GTDB taxonomy): Bacteria > Bacillota > Clostridia > UBA1381 > UBA1381 > UBA1738. The sequence goes on along the minus strand of CAKSRS010000057.1, from coordinate 10,761 downwards.
TGTGACGGCTCGATAACCCAAATTCTTTCCTTTTCGTCATTTTCACGCCATTTCGAACGGCTCTGCGTCCCCATCAAAAGTTTGAACGGCTTACTTGCGTGCGCCGAATGGAGTGCGATAAATCCCATTCCGTTAAGCACGTGTTCCTTTACCTTTAACGCCACTTCGTCCGATACATCGGCATGTTTTGCATGCCCCCACCAAATAAGAACATCGGTATTATCCAGAACTTCGTCCGTCAAACCGTGCTCCGGCATGTCCAGTGTTGCGGTTCTTATGTTGTAATCGCCCAGCTCCGACAGCTTTTGCGCGATTGCACCATGGATACCGTCCGGATATACCTTTCTTATGCTTTCTCTCGTTTGCTCATGGAAAAATTCATTCCATATGGTTACATTAATCTTCTTGCTCATGATTTTGTAACTCCTCCCTATCTAATTTTTCTCCATTATACTATACGCAATATCCTTCATCAATGGACATATTGACCATAAAAATGCAATATTCACTCACTTTGTTACTTTATTAACATTTTAACTGTATTTTACAATTTACTTGACAAACAGACAAAAAAATATTATACTGTATTTAATAAAATACCGTTAAAACGGTATTATTTCGACAGAAATGAAAAGGGACTTATTATGAAAATATGTGAATTTAAAGAACTGTATTATATGGATTTTCACCTCAGCAATTTTGTTGCAATAAATAATATTGTAGAAAACGGTCACCTTTTTCCATGCGACACGCGCACAACATCATGCCTGGTTCATTTAAAAGACTGCAGCATAAAATATGTGCTGGATGACGGGAGCGAGGTTTTTGTACCCAAAGGAAGTATCGTCTATATTCCTCACACCGTAAAATATCACGTTAATTATCGGAGTTGCTCAAAACCGCAGGCGATATCCCAGCTTGTGGCATTTGAAATGCGCGATGATAATAACGAGCAGATTATCGCGTCCGATAAAATTACCGTTATCTGCAGCGAAATCAATAACATTTTTTCCGACACCTTTGACGCAATTGTGAACAGCTGTACATATCCTTTATCGTTTATCAATTTTAAGGGATTGCTTTACTCATTAATCGCACAGCTTGCGCGGCTGCATATCAAGGCGGATTCATACTCAAAGGAATATTTTATTATCGCACCGTCCATCGATTATATGAAAAAAAATCCGGATGAAAATATCGCAATTCCGAAACTTGCGGAAATAAGCCATATCAGCGAGAGCTGTTTCCGACGGTTGTTTAAAAAACAGTTCGGTATTTCGCCTTCCGAATATCTTGCCAACCGAAAAATTAAAAAAGCGCAGAAACTTCTGCAAAACAATATATATTCAATATACGAAATTTCACAAATGCTCGACTACGGCGATTCTTCTTATTTTTCCAAAGTATTCAAAAAGCAGACCGGATTATCACCGCGGCAATACCGGTCGCAATTCCAAATATAATTTGAGACTACAGAAAAATGCACAGACCGCATAGTGTGATTTTTTTTGCATAATGCATACTTTTATAACCGATGATAACTATTTGTTCTAAAACTCATGCTATAAACAAACTTCGCCGCTCGGCGTACCCTCGTACGCCTTCGGGTTCCCAATGCGGGAAAATATCCCGCTTTGGCTCAGTTTGTTCATTCTGCACTATTTTTCTAACATCATAAAGAGACTGCGGAAAATTGACTTTTTCCGCAGTCTCGCTGTTTCATATGCGGCGCATACCGCTATAATTTGAAGTTTTTTTCATATGCGGCACGCACAGCCTCTATTACCGTCGAACGAAATGCATTTTTTTCAAGAACCGCAAGTCCCTCAATAGTCGTTCCGCCGGGGCTGCAAACCGCGTCCTTCAATTCGCCCGGGTGTTTTCCGCTTACAAGCGCCAGCTCCGCCGTGCCCGCAAGCACCGACGCAGCATATTTTTGCGCCTTATCCCTCGGCAGACCGCACAGCACACCGCCGTCCGCCATCGCCTCTATAAACATATCTATCCACGCCGGTGCACAGCCCGTTATGGCACTCGCCGCGTCAATAAGCTTTTCGGGAATTTCATCAAGCATTCCCGCATACCGCATAAGAGTTAAAAATTCGTCGATATTGCCGACTTTACCGTTCGTGCAATACAAAATCATACCCTTTCCTACGCCCACCGGCGTATTCGGCATAATTCGGATAATCGGGCAATCAATCCCGGCAAGTTCCGCAACGGTTTCGATCGAGCGCCCCGCCGCCATGGTAACAAGAACAAAATCATCAGTTCTCCCTTTTAATACCGGCGCGATTTCCGCAAACAAATCCGCAAGCATCTGCGGTTTTACGCCGAGAAATACATACTTTGCCGACGCCGCAACTTCCGCGCCGCTCAAAACGTCAGCGCTGATTTCGCCGGCAAGTGCCGACGCCTTCTGATTATCACGGTCGGCAACCGCGATTTTTCCGCAATCCGATTTTGCCGCAGCGCGTGCGAGCGCTCCGCCCATGTTCCCCGCTCCTATAAATCCCGCAATATAACTCATTATTTTTTCCTCCTATGCAGCCGCAAATTCATCGAATTTGTCCGTTACCGTAAATTTTATACTTGTATGTCGTCAGCTCACGAAGTCCCATAGGACCGCGCGCGTGTAATTTCTGCGTGGAAATTCCCATTTCGCACCCTAATCCGAATTCACCGCCGTCGGTAAATCTCGTCGACGCATTCCAATAAACACTCGTCGAATCAACCGTATTCATGAATTTTTCCGCCGTCGCCGCGTCTGCGGTTATAATCGATTCACTGTGGTGCGTTGAATGTTTTGCAATATGTTCAATTGCATCGTCCGCGTTTTTCACCACGCCGACAGCAAGAATGTAGTCCAAAAATTCCGTATCAAAATCATTTTCGCCCGCCGGCGTACCGTCAAGATACTTTGCCGAGGCATTATCGACACGAAATTCAACCACATCGCCTATTTCCCTGCCCAAGCGCGGCAAAAATTCAGGCGCAGTTTCCTCATGAACAAGGCATACTTCACATGCATTGCAAACCGACGGGCGGCTCGTTTTCGCATTTTTTACGATATTTACCGCCATATCGATATCCGCCGATTTATCAACATAAATATGGCATATTCCTGTACCTGTTTGTATGCACGGCACCGTTGCATTATTCACACATGCGCTTATAAGTCCGTGCCCGCCGCGCGGAATAAGCAAATCAACATAATCCGTCGCGGTCATGATTTCCGCCGCACTTTTTCTGTCGGTGTCCTCTATCAGACTGACAAACTCCTTCGGTATGCCGTTTTGCACCAATGCTTTTCGAATGGAATTTACTATCGCATTTGCCGACGCCCACGCCTCTTTGCCGCTGCGCAAAACACACGCATTTCCGCTTTTAAATGTCAGAGCCGCCGCGTCCGAAGTTACGTTCGGACGGCTTTCGTAAATTATTGCAACAACGCCTATGGGAACCGATACCTTCTTTATAGTCATGCCGTTTTCGTGCTTGTGTTCGTCAAGTACAATTCCCACAGGGTCCGGAAGCTCGGCCACCTTTTCAATTCCGTCCGCCATTGCCTCTATCCTCTCCGCCGACAGACGCAGACGGTCAATCATTACGTCCGAAATTACTCCGCGGCTTTTTTCAACATCGCTTTCATTTGCCGCCAAAATCTCCACACTGTCGGTGCGCAGCTGTGCCGCCATTGCGCATAGCACACCGTTCTTTTTTTCGGTATCAAGCGCGTCAAACTTTTGCCATGCGTCTTTTGCATTTTTTAAAATTTCTTGTGTTGTCATAATAATTCCTTTCCTCCGCTCATCGGCGGTGTTTATCGCACCGTATTTGTGTAACTGCCTGCCTTCCCGAAAATCAACAACGTATGCTTATACCTCGAACCTCGATAGTCGGTGAGATGCGACGCGGATTTCAATTCTCATCGTAACGCGGGACAGACGCAAGCAGATTGCCTTCTTGAAAGGCGACGGCGTATGCTTATACTCCGAGCCTTGAAAGATGGTGAGATGCCGACGCGTATCTCTATTTTCATTTTAACGCGGGATAGACGCAAGCAGATTGCCTTCTTGAAAGGCGACGGCGTATGCTTATACTCCAAGCCTTGAAAGATGGTGAGATGCGACGCGTATCTCCCGCGTAATTTTTTCTTACAGGGCAATAAACCTTGTCCCTGCCTCCTTGCCGTCAACTATATCATATAATATCTCCGGATTTATGCCGTTGGCTATAACCATATCAATACCGTTTTTGTTTGCCAATTCCGCCGCCTTTATCTTGGTAGACATACCGCCCGTGCCCAGTGCCGAACCTTCTCCGCCCGCAACCGCAAAAATTTCCGGCGTAATTTTTTCCACACGGTGTATCAGCATTGCATCAGGATTTTTGTTCGGGTCATCGGTATAGAGTCCGTCAATATCGGAAAGCAAAATCAGCAAATCCGCATGTACATTCACCGCAACAATCGAGGAAAGCGTATCGTTATCGCCGATTTCTATTTCCGCCGTCGAAATCGTATCATTTTCATTCACTACAGGCAAAACACCGAGCTCCAAAAGGCGGAACAGTGTATTTTTAAAATTCCTGTTACGCTCCTCATTCTCTATATCCAATCCCACAAGCAAAATCTGCGCCACGGTATGATTATATTCCGAAAAAAGCTTGTCATATGTATACATCAGCTCGCACTGCCCTACGGCAGATGTCGCTTGCTTTGTTTCAATATCCGTCGGTCTGCTCTTAAGACCGAGCTTGCCCATGCCCGCACCAATTGCGCCGGACGACACCAAAATTATCTCATTCCCCGCATTTTTAAGGTCGCTCAGCGTTTTGCAAAGCATCTCTATACGGCGGATATTAAGATTTCCCGTTTTATACGCAAGCGTCGATGTGCCTACCTTTACCACAATTCTCATTTGCTTTATCTCCCGTTATTTGCTGAATTTATATTCGGTTACGCTGTCATATTTTTCGCCCTTTTTCAAAATTCCCGACGGGAAGTGCGAATATTTCATATAATTCGGGAACACCTGCGTTTCAAGGCACAATCCCTGGTACTCGCCGTATATTGCGCCGTCCTTGCACGGAATACCGGCGTCAACCCAGTTTCCGCCGTACAGCTGCACTGCCGGACGGTCGGTGTAACATTCCATTTTTATTCCCGACTTATCACCCGTCAAAACCGCAAATTTCCTGAAACCTCTGCCGTTTATGGCAAAATTATGGTCATATCCTTTTGCCGTTTTCATATGTTCGCTTTCGATATCCAAATCCGCACCTACCGCTTTCGGTGTTGTAAAATCAAACGCTGTTCCGCGCGTTGCAAGCACGCGTCCGTCCGGCACACATTGGTCGTTTATCGGCGTGAAGAAGTCGCTGTCAAGCCATAGCATATGATTTTTTGTATCTCCCGATTCATGCCCGTTCAGATTAAAATATGCATGATTTGTCAAATTCATCAGCGTATCGCCGTCAGTTTCGCCCTCATAGTGAATTTTCAGCGAATTATCGGACGTCAGCGTATATGTAACCTTAACCGTCACATTTGCCGGAAATCCCTCTTCCCCGTCCTTTGCCGAAGCTGTGAGAATAAGCTTGGGTTCGTCTCCGTCTACTGCGGTTACGTCCCATATTTTCGTATTAAATCCGACTTTGCCGCCGTGCAGATTATTGTCTCTGCCTTTGTCATTGGCGCACAGCTTGTACGTCTTTCCGTTAAGCTCAAACTCACACCCTTCAATACGGTTGGAATTTCTGCCGATAAGCGCGCCGAAATATGTATCATCTGCCACATACCCCTCGAGTTTTTCACGACCCAAAACAACGTCCGTTCCGTTGAAAACAAGCCGTCTTATCGTTCCGCCCATCGTCAAAATTTCCGCCGACAATCCCTTGCCGTTATCAACAGTATATGCCAACACTTCGCCCGCATCAATTGTACCGAAACTTTTTTTTGTGATACTCATATTAAATCCTCTCAATCATTAAAATCACATTATAGACTATTTTATCACAAAAAAACAAGAAATTCAATAGTTACATGTCATAATCCGCGGTAAAAATTTCGCGCATGTTTAAAAATCCCATGAATTTTTCCATCTCTTTACCGTCAATGCTGAAAGTTACGCTGTTTATCCCTGCAATCGATGTCAGCGAGTTTACTATCTGATACACGAAAAGCTGTTCATTCTCGCGGTTTTTGGGAATTGTCCGCGCAAGTTCCGACGGCAAATCCACGCACGCCGTGCCGTTTTTTTCTTTAACGCTTATTTTTGAATCGGTCGGAATCAAGCGCGTTATTTCATCAGAATCCCGTCCTTCCGCGAGTTTTTTCAGGACAATTTCGGCACATTCTGCGGTATCTGATGTTTTAATCCGTGTTTCCATCGGCACAAGACGATGCATGCGTCTGTCCACGTAATATATCTTTGCCGTGCTTACCGCTTGTCCCGGTTTTGCGTTTATAAAAATAATTGCCGCAAGCACGGCGCAAAATACTGCCATCATTTTTTTCATAAAAAAAACCTCCCATACTATGTATATGAGAGGTTCGGTTTAAATATTACAGCTGTTCTTTTGCCAGTTCCAGTGCCGTCGCAAGCTGGTCGGGGCAGCTCGTCCCTCTGCCGTTGCAGTTGAGTCCCTTCAGTTTGGCGATAATATCATCTACCTTCATGCCCTCGGCAAGGCGCGCAACGCCCTGCGTATTTCCGTTGCATCCGCGCGTAAAATGAATATTGTGCACAACGCCGTCGTTAATTTCAAAATCTATCTGCACCGAACAGACGCCGTGCGGTGTATATGAAAATTTACTCATATCAATCATTCCTTTCAACCTGTTATAAATACAGTATACCACAAAAAAATATGCTTTGCAATCCCAATTCAGTCATTTTGTTCGATATTTAATATTTTTTAAACCTATAATATGAAACGTGAGCAATTGCAGCTTGCGCGCAAAAAATCTATCACCTGCTTACAAAAGGTTTTTAGCTTTTCGGTCAAAATGTTAAAATTACTTGATTTTATTTTGGTACAGCGATATAATATTATTAGCATAGTTTGTGCGACCGAGCTATAAAAAATATTAATATAACAGGTGAATTTATGAATACCTTTGAAAAAATATATGAAGTTGTGAAAAATATACCCAAAGGCAAAGTGGCAACCTACGGTCAAGTGGCATTTCTTGCCGGCAATCCCCGTTGGTCAAGAGTTGTGGGTTATGCGCTGCACAGCAAACCCGAGTCGCTCAATATTCCATGCCACAGAGTAGTAAACCGTGAAGGCAGGCTTGCACCTTCATTTGCCTTTGGCAGCGATGAACTTCAAAGACAATTACTTGAATCGGAAGGCATAGTCTTTGAGCCGGACGGCAAAGTCGATTTAAAAAAATACGGTCAACTTTGTTGCAGTAACAAAAGGTACAATGGAGTCCCTTAATTTAAGACCCATCAAAGCAGGCAAAAATTTTCTGTGCTAAAAAGTTGTTTAATGAAATTCCAACAAATGATGTACGCTATCACGATGTTGACAGTTATCAAAGATTGCTTGATATTATAGGTACACTGTAATAAAAATATAAAGTGAGGTTAAAGCAAATGTTAAACAGATTATTTAAAAGTATAATAGATCAGGACAAAGCACCTATTGTTGTGTGCGATACAGAATCGGTTATAGTATATATGAACCCTGCTGCAATAAAGCGTTATCATGGTAACTTAACCGGAAATAACCTTAAAAATTGCCACAATGCACAATCAAATGAAATGATAGACAAGGTTCTTAAATGGTTTGACACAATAAAGGATAATAACATCATATTTACCTATCACAACGACAAGGAAAATAAAGATGTGTATATGGTTGCTCTCCGTGATGATGATGAAAATTTAATAGGATATTATGAAAAGCAGGAATTTAGAAATGCAGAAACAGCAATCCCTTATGAGGGACTTAATAACTGAAGAAAGGAAATTTGTATGCTAAAATTTATATGTTACCCCAAATGCACAACTTGTCAAAAAGCTAAGAAATGGCTTGATGACAATAAAATCGAATACGAACTTCGTGACATAAAAGAGGACAAACCCACTTTTGAGGAATTGAGTGAGTGGTACAAAATGAGCGGTCTGCCGTTAAAGAAATTCTTTAACACATCGGGACTTTTGTATAAATCAATGGGGCTGAAGGACAAACTGGCTGCTATGTCGGAAGAAGAACAGTTAAAGTTACTTGCAACAGACGGAATGTTAGTTAAACGCCCGCTTTTAATCGGTGAAGATTTTGTTTTGGCGGGATTTAAAGAAAAAGAATGGAGTGAAAAAATATGAGAAAGAATTTCGGAGCAAAAGCGTATCTTTACCCTATGCCGGTGCTAATCATCGGCTCGTATGATGAAAATGGAAATCCTGATGCGATGAATGCTGCCTGGGGCGGCATCAGTGAAGAAACAGAAATTTCAATTTGCATAAGTGCAGAGCACAAAACAACGAAAAACATCATTGCAAGAGGTGCGTTTACCGTGAGCATTGCAGATGCAGAAAATGTTGTTGCCTGCGATTATGTAGGCATTGTTTCGGGAAACAACGAACCTGATAAAATTGAAAAAGCAGGCTGGCATACTGCAAAGAGTGAATTTGTAGACGCACCGCTTTTTGATGAACTGCCTATGACTCTTGAGTGTAAACTCATAAGCTATGATGCAAAAACCTGCAGACTGGTCGGAGAAATCATTAATGTCTGTGCCGACGAAAGAATACTCAATAATGACGGCAAAATTGATTTGAACAAATTCTCCCCTATCACATACGACCCGGTACATCATGCTTATCGTAAGATTGGTGATATGGTCGGCAAGGCATTTAGTGACGGAGCGAAGGTAAAATAAATAATAGTAGCTCCTTGGGAGTATATTAATGCAAGATATTGCAAATGATTTTTCATCAATTAATGCTGTCCCGACTAAAAAAAACAGACATAAAAAAACACATTTTTTTAGGGAGCAGGCTATTTCGTCTGCTCCCAATATAAAGTTTCTTTATCAATTGTAGGTTAATATTGTCTAAACTTTGGGGTCCGATTCATCGCATCATTTTCTTAGTGAGAGTTATTTTAGCACAGAAAATAATGCAATGTAAAATCTTACTGCAACGCAAACCAAACCGGTGTGCCGTAATATTCCATTCCGCTATTAAATCCGTAAACTAATTTGGGTGATTTATCATCTGTTTTAACCATACCTACAACATACCCCTCAGCATTGCCGCCGGAATAAATATTTTTATTCAGTTTATCATCTATTATGACAGACACCCTCTCATACTCTTCATCGTTGCCGGAAAAGAAATCAAAATTGAAGTAATTGGCATCAACAGATGCATCTTCCTGTACACTTAAAACAGAAAATGCGACCTTAGCAATAATATATTCATAGCCTTCTTTTGGTTTAGAGTTAAACATATTGGCATCTTCAATCATTTTCCATGCTTTATCACCGCGGATTGTTTCAAGCACACGTATGTTTGCGGTATACCCCGGTGAAATGAATGATGTGTATTTGGTATTTTGATTTTTGCGTGTATAGGTTTGTATGGTGTTAATGGGTGCAGGGTTATTGCGTGAATACTGATTTTTTTCTGCCTTAGGTGCGGAATTTCCAACTTCTGCCCGATTCAATTCGCTGTTCCATTCCACCGGTACACCGAGGGCATTTCCCATAGCTCTCAGCGGCAGATATGTGCTGCCGTCAATAACCATTGCCGGCGGATCCGACTCAAATTCCTCACCGTTAACCAACACTTTAAATGTTGCCGGTTCAGCAGTGTATACAGCGGCAAACGCTGCCGTCCCTGCCAAAACCGCTCCTGTAAGTGTTCCGCAAATAAATTTTTTCATTCTTACCTCTCCTTTACTTTTGATATATAGATTATATCACCATAAATATAAAATGTCAATACTTTAGATGTAATATTATTGCTTTAGATATGATAAAATATATTTAAAGGAGTGAAAAAAATGGAAGTGGGAGAACGCATTAAGATTTTAAGAACAAAGAAAGGAATTACGGTAAATAAGCTGGCGAATCTTGCAGGGATTTCGCAAAGTTATCTGCGTGATATAGAGCTCGGAAAAAAGCAGCCGACGGTAGAATATCTATTATATATATGCGACGCACTTGGGATTTCACTTGAAAGGTTTTTTTCAGAGTGTAATGAAAACCGTTCTCTGACGGAAGAAATAGAAAAATTAAACAGCGAACAAAAAAAGACACTCCTTGCATTTATAAAGACAATAAATAATATTTAAGATGTTATGGATATGTACGGAATAAATCCACCCGCATAACTTCCCCTCACAAAATCACTTATATTGTAATTATACCATGGTGTTTCATTATTACCAATAACAGTGGATGTGCTATATAACAAATACTATTCATATACAAAGAACCTGTTTCATATATTGTACCAATAGTATTATTAGGGGGCAAAAAATGAAGGATTATATTGAGGAGCGGGTTCTGGAACTCGCGTACTACATTCTCGAAAACAAAACCACTGTACGAAAGGCAGCAAAAAAATATAATATTTCTAAATCTACCGTACATACGGTTGTAACAGGACAGAAACTTTTTATATAGAAGTGGCGTAACCCCTCAAAGAACATTATCTTTGAGGGGTTACTTATAAGTCAATCTAAATATATTTTCATGTTTTCAAATGCATTTACTGTATCCGTATCATATTGGTTAAA
>CAKSRS010000056.1 GCA_934487205.1 uncultured Clostridia bacterium | reverse complement strand
TTTCTGAGCTGCTTTTGCGCCAACAGAATTTCGTCCATATGCTTTAGCTCTTCCTTTAAATGTTGCTCGTACTGCTGCTGATTATATATCACTTCCGCCTGTTCCGCCATATGCTCATACAAATACATGGCAAAAAATGTACTGAACAGCAACCCAAAAGAACACAAAACCACAAGATTATACAAATAATCTTCCAATATATTGTCTGCCAGTCTGAAAAACAAATACATTACAGTTATAGATATTGTAAACATAACTATAAACAATACCCAATAAGTAGAATTAAACAGGATTTGTTTTCTTTTGAATTTTAATCTTATTAGGTTTGCAAGAAGCAACGCAAGCGATTTTGAAACAATAATACCCAATAACCTGTAAACAGGTACATTTACAGCGTCGTCTGCCGAAATGCTAAAAAGCAAAATTATGCTGTACATAACTATAATTTCCATAATCGTCATTAACAAAAATGTCAGCACGGAAATTACAGCTTTTGTAGTCACCTTTCCTTTAAACGTGGCGGACAGCGCAAAAAATGAAAGACTCATGCCGGCGGCGTTCAGTATCCCGTAATTTGTAATGCGGTTGCTCAGAAAAACCAGCGCCCCCGTGATAATAACGCATATGCCGTAACCCCACGGGCGGATATTTTCCCGCTTATGCAAAAATGTTCCGCACAGCATGTACACTATTACTGCCTCTATTATCCCTGTTATTAAATCTACCGCTATATATATCATATGTATAACGTCCCTTCAATAAATTTGGTAAATTCCGCAGATACCGTCTTTCTGTAGGAACGGCTTATCGGAATATTTGTGCCGTCGAATGAGAGTTCGGCATGATCGCCGCACAAATATTTTACATAATTGAAATTTACAATATACGACGAATGCACGCGGCAAAATTGCATGCTGTCAAGCTTTTCGTAAAGCACCGACAGCGAACCGCGCGTTTTATATGTATCTTCTTTTGTATGAATCAGTACGCAGTGACCGTAGCTTTCGCAATAAATTATATCTTCGCACGCTATGCGGATTGCCGCCTTTTTCTCAATAATCGATAATGCGACTTTTTGGGTGGATAATTTTTTGCGTATATCGTTAAATACGCTTTTAAGTTCCGATATTTCAACGGGCTTTACCAAAAACCGAAACGGCTGACATTTAAAACTTTCACGCATATATTGCGTGTGACCGGTGACAAATATGATTATGACGTTTTCATCCGTTTTACGTATAATGTTGGCTGTTTCTATTCCGTTGAGTCCGCCCATTTCCATATCAAGAAATATAACATCATACTTTTTATGCTTTTTATATACTCCCGCAAGCTCCTCGCCGCTTTGATATGCGTCACACTTTATTTTGACATTATTGCTCTTACTTATTGCAGATAAATTTCGCTTTAATGATTCCGTTTGCTCCGCACTGTCATCACATATAGCTATCTTCACGGTTGTTCTCCTTTGGTATATTGCTGTTATAGGATATTATTTATATCACAAACAAAAATGCTTGCAATGGCATCTTTGGGAAGTGATACAATTCAGCTACGCACAGCGTAGGCGGCAAAAGCCGCAAAACATTTTAAGGAAATATTTTCCACAATTATTATACCACATTTTGTCTGATTAGTAAATGCTTGAAGAACAAATTTGGCAATTGCGGCAAAAGTTTTATGCACTTTGCCGAGAGGGGGGTTCATCATGGTTTACACCGATTTTGGAGATACTTTGGCTTACGGACGAAATATTTGCCGATAACTCTTGACAAATACCACGGTTTGTGGTATAATAGAGATGATTATTTGAACTGTATGTGCGCATAAAACGGGTCAAATACTGAATAAAAGCTTTTATTTAAATTATTAAGAAAGGGGCGTGTACACAAAGTGTGTACAATAGATATTCAAGGGGGGATAAATGATGACGATTGCGTTTAATGTCCGTAATCAGCGCATGGAATTGTGTGAAAATGTGTTCATGGCATCGGAAACGGTCAATTATGTTGATTGCAGGTTTTACTTTTCCGAAGAATGGTCGGGATTTGAAAAAACGGCAATTTTTTCGAACATAGGCGGAAGTTACAGCGTGCTGCTGAGCGGCGATGCATGCATTGTGCCACACGAAGTATTGTCGGACAGTTTCAGTGTATCGGTGTTCGGAATACAAAACGGCGAAAAATTCAGGCGTATAACCACAAATGCCGTTTCGGTTCAGGTTTCATCGAGCGGTTACAAGGAGGGTGATACGCCGGACGAGCCTACGCCTGACGTGTATGAAACGATTGTGCTACGCTTGGCGGACGGCGAAAAACAGATTAAGGCAGTCGGGGATAAAAATACGCAGCTGGGGGCGGAAATTGAATCGGTGAAAAATTCCGTTTCTGCAGATAAGGCGGCAATTGAAGGCGAAATTGACGATTGTTGTACGGAAATTAACGCCATTAAAACCGATTTAAGCAAATTGCCTGAAAAATATGCCGCAAAGACACATTTGCATAAGGCTGAGGACATTACGGATTTGAACATACCGACTAAAATGAGTCAGCTTGATAACGACAGCGGACTTGTCGCGGACAAAAATTATGTCCATACCGATAATAACTACACCGATGCGGAAAAGGCGAAACTAGCCGGCTTGCACTTGTATGATGATACCGGAATAAAGGCGGAGATTGATGCAAAAGCAGATATTCCGCACACCACCGCAAGCGGATATCCGCTGTCAATTACAGACAGCTTGGCAGACGAAAGGTTGACGGATTGCAAGGTTTGGGGGAATACAGACGGTGTCGGTGATTTATCAACCGCTGACAATAAGTATCATGTGCCAATAACTGTATGCGGAAAAAACGTACTTGATATTGCGGGAATTAACAGCAAAGGACTTTATTCAGCCACAATCAGCAGCGGGGTTAAAATTTCGTATGATAAGGATACGCAAATTATAACGTTGAACGGTACTTCCACATCTTCAGTATCAACCAATCAATTTGTATTAAATCATGCAATTTCGGGCGATGCAGTAATTTCCGCTAAAGTAATCGGGGGCAGTGTTTCAGGCAACGGATATTATTTCGGACTTTCAAGTACTGCTTATGTATTGCCCGGTGATGTAAGGATACAACTTACCGAAAATGGGATTGATACTGCAAAATCAGCGGGGACAAGGACTTTGCAGAACAGCGGAAAATATGTAGTTATACAGTCTAATACGGCAGTCACATATAATAATTTTCAATTTCAACTGCAAATAGAAAAAGGGACAACAGCAACGGAATATGAACCGTATACAAACATCAGTTCGAATGCAGTTTTGAACACACCGCTTACACCGGGCGAATATATCGATTTAATCCGCAAAAAGCGCGTAAACGGCAGTACCGAAACCGACATCACGGTCGCGGGTGAACTGAAAACGGTCGACAGCGATGTGAACAATATCATATGCGGCACAACTGTTGCACCGGAAAAAACAGAGGTCGAATATTATCAGGACATCAACAAAGTAATAACGGAACTGAGAAACGCTATTTTAGCGCAAGGAGGTAACACATAAAAAATAAACGGCGCATCTCACCCCTTTTCGTTCGGAGCAGTACCATCGTACGGCACCCTCGCTGCAAAAGGGCAATCTGCTTGTTTCTTTTTTATGTTCAGAAAGGAGAATTTTATGTTTAATTTAAGGGAATTTTTAATGAAGGGATTTCGTGACGCGGTCGGCAAAATGGCTGACTATCAGGTAATCATGAACGCGACGGGGTACTATGAAAAGAACGTACTCACGACAGAGGATTTGGCGGAAATTCAGACATTGATTGATGAAAAGAACACGCCGCCCGTTGAAGTGACAGAAGGAACTCCCGATGGGATACCCGATGAAATAACGGAAGGAACGGAGGTGACAGAAGATGAAAATTGACATATTCAAAGGCATAATAACGCTTGCGGTAGCGGGACTTATGTCATACCTTACAAAACTTGCAGTACCGATAATGGTGTTGGTGTTCTTCATGGTGACGGACTACATCACGGGGATTGCAAATGCTTGGATACATAGGCAGCTTAACAGCCGCGTGGGCGTCGTCGGGATAATGAAAAAGGTGTGCTATCTCGTAACGATATGCGTTGCGATGGGCGCCGATTATCTTGTGTATGTGGCGCTGGGTGAGATTGGCTTGGAATATAACCTGTCCTACTTTTTCGGCATGATAGTAACGGTGTGGCTGATTATAAACGAGCTGATATCTATATTGGAAAATGTGGCAAAAATAAGCGGAAACAATCCACCTCCCATGCTCAAAAATTTGCTTGATAAGCTTAAAAACAGTGTGGAGGAAAGAGAATGAAAACGATACGGGATATAGCGGAACTGACACCGACGGCACAGAAGGCGTGCGGACTGTTTTTGCAGAGGTGTAAAGAAATGGGATTGTCGGTTTATATAACCGAAACATACAGACCGCAAGAGCGGCAGGATGAGCTTTACGCGCAAGGCAGAACAAAGCCGGGAAAGGTTGTGACGTGGACGAAAAATTCACGTCATAAAAGCCGTCGGGCGTGGGATATATGTAAGTTGACGGGCGGAAAAGCCGATTATTCCGACGCAGCCTTTTTCAAAGCGTGCGGAAATGTCGCGAAGGAACTTGACATTACGTGGGGCGGCAGCTGGAAAACGCCGGACATGCCGCATTTTGAAATATCGGAAACATGGACAGAGCCGAAGGAGGATACTATGACAGCGGAAGAAAGAGGAAAATTTAATGCACTTGTTGAACAGGTGGAAAAACTGACGGCGAGGGTGGACGAACTTGCGGCGCAAAATCGGGTGTATCATTATACAAGCGAGCTGCCGGACTGGGCGAGACCGACGGTGCAGAAACTTTTGGACAGCGGCACGTACACGGGCGCCGCCCCGGACGATTTAAACCTTCCGGAAACACTCATGCGCGCACTCGTTATCGGAGAGAGACGGCATGAATGAAATTTGGAAACCGCAGCCGAAACAGGCGGAATTTATGTCCCGTCCTGAATATGAAGTGTTTTACGGCGGAGCGGCAGGAGGGGGAAAGAGTGATGCACTTGTGTGCGAAGCTTTGAGACAAGTAAACATACCGCACTATAAAGCATTAATACTGCGCAAAACTTTTCCGCAGCTTGAAGATTTGATTTTGAAATCAAAACAATACTATTCCGCTGCGTTTCCGAAAGCAAAATATAATGAGCAGCGGCATGTATGGACGTTTCCTTCGGGCGCCAAAATATACTTTGGTTCAATGCCTAACCGTACCAGCTTTTATGATTATCAGGGTAAGTCGTATGCTTTTATCGGATTTGATGAACTGACGCAGTTCAGCGAAGAAGAATATACATATCTTATAAGCCGCAACCGTCCGGACGGATCGGGCGTACGGGTATATATGAGAGCCACGGGAAACCCGGGCGGTATAGGGCACGGCTGGGTAAAAGCGCGGTTTATTACCGCAATGCCGCCTAACACTACATATGAGTACAAATCACAGGTTACAACCCCGGACGGCAAAACAATTGCGGTTATGCGGACAAGAAGATTTGTTCCTTCATCGGTATTTGACAATAAAAGATTACTGGAAAACGACCCGAACTATCTTGCCAGCCTTGCGAGCATGCCGGAAAAACGCAGAAATGCGCTTTTATACGGCGATTGGGACAGCTTTGAAGGACAGGTATTCACCGAATGGCGAAACAATCCCGAAGGATATGAAAATCAGAGATTTTCGCATGTTATCAGTCCGTTCGATATTCCGCATGAGTGGACACGATACCGTGCATATGATTTCGGTTTTTCCAAACCGTTTGCTATGCTTTGGTGTGCGGTATCGCCGGACGGCGTGATATACCTTTACCGTGAACTTTACGGCTGCAGCGGAACGCCGAATGAAGGTGTACGCTGGGAGGCAGAGCGGCAGGCGGAAAAGACGGCGGAAATTGAAAACACATTTGAACAGGGAAATCAGATTTTCGGCATTGCCGACCCGGCTATATGGGACGAAAGCCGCGGCAAGAACGGAAGTGTACTGGAAATTTTCGCAAAACACGGCATTTATTTTGAAAAGGGGAAAAATTCGCGCTTGTCGGGAAAAATGCAGGTACACAACAGGTTGAGATTTGATGAAAGCGGACGCGCGATGTTCTATGTATTTTCCACATGTGAAAGTTTTATAAGGACATTCCCGAACCTTGTATATTCCAAATTGAATGTAGAGGATATAGACACAGCGGGTGAAGACCATGAGTATGACGCGCTCAGATATTTATTTATGGAGCGGCCTATTGCGGCACGTGTTCCGTTAAAACCCGTGTACCGCCCGTTAAATCCGCTTGCGTGAGAGGAGAAAATGTTATGAAATATGAAGAAATTATAAACGAAGTTAAAAGTTTGTATCCGAGTGAATATGATGAAAGTCAAATGACCGACTGGATAAATGAATTAGAGGGCAATATTTCAATATATCGCGGAGATATACCCTGCAAAATACAATCTTTATCCGATGAAACGTCTGTATCGGCACCGTTTGACAGAATGTATACAGATTTTGTTATGGCACAGATTTCTCTGCATCAGCATGATGATGAGGCATACGCAAGGTATATAAATATGTTTAATGCGAGATATACCACATGGAAGGGATATTATATGTCGGTGCGTGAAGGTGAAAAACACCAATATAAAAATTGGATTTGAAAGGAATGAATAAATTATGGAATATCCCCAAGGGAGCGGAAGGACGAACGGGAAAATCGTAACAAGAGAATTTAAAGGACTAAATCATATGGCTGTGGGCGCCGAAGGCTGTTTTTCGGACTGCGAAAACATATCTTCCGAATATCCGTGCATACATACCGCGTCGGGCTATGAGACGGCTGACACACAATATACAAATATTCAGGCTATGATTAAACCGGATAGTATTTCGGGTTTTTGCGGTGTGGCAAACGGCGTGCTTTATTGGAACGGAAGTGCTGTAAGCGCTGCGGCATGCGCAAACTTTACCATAAAATCCAATACAGAGATAAGTATTTATATGCTTAATAAATATTTATACATATACGAAAGGCGTACCGACGGAAATGTTGTGCTTTATGAATATGATACCATAAACAGAAAAAGTAAGAAAAACAATACATATCATGTTTGTTTTCAGTTGAATAATGAGGCTGTGTATATCAGAGACGGTGCAATAACGATAGAAAATGAGCTTGAAGTTTATGCACTGACAAAAGACGAAAAGGTAATTATATACGGACCGGAAGAAGATGTCGAGAGATTTATGCGAATCGGAATAAAGGACTATGAAGCGTCTGATACAGAACCGCTGTATGCTAAAAAGAGTAGCGAAGTGTCAAAGAGTACAACGAACAATGTAACATACTATACTTGGAATATTACATTTTGCAACAAAAAAGACACTCAAACACTTCCGCTATGCAATACTTCTACACGGCAAAATGTCGGCGGGATATACATATACAATAAAATGATGCCGAAAACAACACCGCTTGAAATATACAAAAATCGTGTATGGGGCGGCATGCTTGACGGTTCATCAATTATCGGAACGGCGCTCGGGAGCGGATATGACTTTTTCTCATTTAAAAACACAGCCGCCGATTCTGTAGAACTTAATGTATTAACGGATGGTGCATTTGTCGGCGTTAAAGCATTTGCTGACGCGCTTATTTGCTTTAAGGAAAACAGCATTACGGTTGTATACGGCGATACGGCATATGACTTTTCTTTGGGAAAAACAATCACAGGTGTAGGGTGCATAGATATACGCAGTGTGTGCACTGTTGACGGTGTATTATATTTTTGCTCCGGTGACGGATTTTATGCCTATACGGGCGGTCAGCCGGAATTTATATCGTCTAACATAAAATGCAAGTATAAACGCTGCATTGCTTTTTCGCAAAACGGAAAATATTACGCCGAGGGAACAAAGGCGGACGGCAGCAAAGAGATTTTGACTTATGATACACGTACGGGATTGTGGTTCCGCGAGGTGTCGCAAGGTATTACATATATCTGCAGTTCGGGCGGCGACATATATATTGCCACAGCAGGCGGAATGAAAAAGCACCGCAGAGAGTATGACTACAAGGATAATTCGCCCGAATGGTACTTTGAGTCAATGGATTTATATGAAGGCATTTATGAAAAAAAGGGCATATCGGAAATATTTGTAAGAGCCAAGCTTGAAGAAGGAACGAGAATGAGCGTATCGACCGTTACGGATAGCGGCGAGGCGGTCGAACATAAAAGTTTTTACGGTAACGGCTATATTACAACATACCGCGTGCCTGTTAAATTTGAAAAGCAAGAGTCATACCATTACAGAATATCCGGCAGCGGAGCGGCGCTTATATACGATATTGAAAGAAAAGTTCCGGCGGGCGGAAGAAATATAGGAGAGTGAATTTAATGTATGAATATCATGGAAAAGTTACAAAAGACTTTATTGATGAGGCGTTGAAAATGTTTCAGATTTACAAGTCTGACAAAGAAAACATTGTAAAAAGAGTTAAGGACGATATATCTATGTATCGCCAGGAATATGCACAGATTTACGACAAGGAAAAGAACAGGACTATCCCGAAAACGGGATTTATTCTTTCGGCTGTCGAAAACAAACAGGCAGACTTCGGCGATAATTTCCCAACCCCCAATCTTTTGCCGCGCGAGCCTTCCGATGATTTTACCGCAAAAACTCTTTCAAAAATTCTGCCGACAATTCTCGATATATGCGATTTTAAAAAAATCTACAAAAAACATTCACGGCAGAAAATTAAAAAGGGTACGGGAATATACGGCGTATTCTACAATCCCGCACGCGAAGAGGTAGAAATAACCGAAATTGACTTCATGAGCATATATACCGATATGAATGTAAGTAATGTTCAGGATTCGCAGTTTCTGTTTATAACGGAACATGTTGACAATAATATTCTTACAAGAATGTACCCTAAGGCACGCGAACTGTTTACCGGTGACTCAATCGCAGAAGGATACGGAGCGGAAATGCAATCAAAAACAATGCATGCAAAATCACAGATTACCGACTGCTATTACAAAAATGCGGACGGCAAACTGCATCTGATGAAGTTCTGCAGGGGAAATGTAATTGAATCAACGGAAGATATACCGGGGTACGAGGACGGACTATATGCCCACGGCAAATATCCCGTCGTATTCGACCCAATGTATCCCGATGATGATTGCCCGTTTGGATTCGGCGTTATAGATGTGATAAAAAATCCGCAAATTTATATTGACAAGCTGGACAGTGTTATTTTAAAAAATTCCTTTCTTGCCGGTACGCCGAAGAAGATGATTAAACGCAACTGCGGGATAAACATCAATGACTTGCTTGATGCGGAAAAAGAAATTATAGAGGTTGCAAACCTTGATGAAACAACGGTTAAAAATGTTGATGCACCGTCCCTCCCGGCGCAGATTATGCAGCATCGCAACACCAAAATTACCGAGCTCAAAGAAATCGCGGGAAACAGGGATTTTCAGCAGGGCGGTGTATCGGGCGGAGTAACATCGGGAAGTGCAATAACCGCACTGCAAGAGGCGGGCGACAAGCTGTCGCGTTCGCAGATTGACGATACATATGACGCATATCGTGAAATGATTGTCATGTGCATCGACCTTATACGTGAATTTTACACCGAAGAAAAGGTTTACCGCATTACAAACGATTTGGGACAAACAGAATATGCGTCCTTTTCGGGAAATATGCTTTACGGCGAGGAGGCTCGGCGCGACAGTCTTGGTTTTCAGATCGGAACTAAACTGCGCAAGGTGGAGTTTGATATTTCGGTGGTGCCGCAAAGGCAAAACGTATATAAGCGGGAAACGAACAATCAAACTATCACGCAACTGTGGCAAATGGGACTTTTAAGCGGACAAAATATAGATGTTGCGCTCATGGTCTTAAAGGCAATGACATTTGACGGGCGCGATGAGCTGATACAAAGTCTTACGGAATTGAAAAACAAACAGGAACAAGCGCAAGCTGCCGCACAAGCGGTACAAAATATGCAAGGCATGGCGGAAGGAGAGAATAACATATGAGCTTTATATTAGGAAATGCAAGAAATATAATTAACAACAGGGCGTACAACAGTTTACGAAAGGCGAAAAGTACGAGCTCCGGCGTCAGAAAATACAGCGGCGGCTCTCATACCGCAACCCCCACAACTGTACAAAATAAAAATGTGGGCGTACGTGATTATCTGAAATCTGCGGGGCTTGACGAAAGTAAAATCGGGTGGAACAACGGTCAGGTTACCTATGGCGGCAGAAATTTTACGCCTGCAGAAAATCGGGACGGTGTTACATACAGTGACAAGAAAAGTCTGGACAGCTTTATATCCGGAATACATGCGGATAACGGCAATATCGGCGTACGCAAGACGTTTTCCGATATGGGACTTGATACAAGCAAGCTTGGCTGGAAGGACGGACATGTCACCTACAACGGAATAAGTTATGCACCGTCGATTAATTCAAACGGAGTTACATACGGTTCGAAAAATGACGTTATGGACTTTGCCGCCAAAGCGTTACGGTCGCAAGGTGATGACCTTGTGCGCGTAAACCGGTACCGCGACAACAACGGTTTATATGATGTGACGTGGAATGACGCAAATAAAAAAGTGCTTATCGGCGGGAGGGAAGTCCCATATGCATACGTTGATGAAGGCGGGAATGCCTGGGCAAAAGAAAGCGATGTTTCTTCCGCATACAAACGTCTTGCGGCGGAGCGGGGGATACGTTCGCCTTCAGAAATTCTCGGCACATGGAAAACGCAGGCAGATGCATTGGAAAATGAGTATAAACAGCTTGCCGACAGTAAATTCACGTTTGATTCCGACGATTTGGCAAACGACCCTGTTTGGCAGGCATATGCCGATATGTATCAAAGAGAGGCGGAAAAAGCATACCTTGACACACTTGCCAACACATCTGCAAGAACGGGCGGATCTATGTCTACAATGGCACAGGTTGCCGCAGATGAGGCACGCAATCGCATGCTTAAAGCTAAATCGGATATTATACCGACTCTTGCACAGCAGGCGTACGAAAGATACAAAGACGCATACAACATTAAAAGCGGCATTCTTGATAAACGATACGGTTTGTACGGGGATATGCTTAATTATGGCTCAACTATGTCGGATAAGGCGCGTACGTTGTATGAAAATGAGCAAGCGGCGGAGCGTCAGAGAAATCTCAATTCATATGCCGACCGTGCAACGAGATTGCAGCTTGACGCGGAAGAAGACAACAATCGTTTTCAAAAGCTTAAAAATTCATACGATGCGGCAGACCTTCTTAATGTGCCGATTAATGAGGAAATTGCACGGCAATACGGCGTTTCACCCGATGAATACGGGAATTACCCCACGCCGACACAGATTTCTGTTGCAAAACAACAGGAAATTTGGGACAAATATGAAAAGGGCATCTATGACTACGAAACAGCGTCGGAACTTGAAAAATATGTTCAGCAGCAAACTATTGCAATGGAAATTGCCTTGCAGCAATATGCGGCGCAAAATGAAATGGATATAGACAAATATGCACAGCAGAAAGCTATCGCGGCAAAATATAAAACAAAAAGTAAAACAAAAAGTAAATCGAGAAACAGCAGCGGCGGCTCGGGTGGCAGCGGCGGCGATTTGAGCCTTGAGAACGAAATAAAAATGTTAGGCGGTGGATTTTAATGGCTGAATTTAATATGGGTTATCCGAAAAGAACCGGGGACGATAGTCAGGACCTTAAAAATTTATACAATTTTGTGTGCGAATTATCGGACAGGCTGGCATATTCTTTTCGTGCAATAGGAAACAGCAAGACCAATGAAACGACAGCAAACACCGAAGAACAATAAAAGGGAGCGGGCGTGCTCCCTTTAAATTTAACGGAAAGGAAATTTTATTATGAGTGGTTTTAAAAAGATTATAAATACTCTGCCGGCAGCGGACAAAACTACGGCAAGCGAAGAAGATTACAGACGTGAACAGCGTAAAAAGGAAAACAATGCATCGGCGGCGCGTGCACAGGAAAAAAAGAAAAGCAAATCTTCAAAGAAACAAACGCCTTCAGCGCCGAAATATGAAGATATGCTGCCACTTACGCAAAGAGCCGCCGAAACTGCCGCAATGAGAGAACAGGCATTTTCACGCCTTACAGATGCAGACACAAGCCGCACGGCATTGGCGCGAAGATATGCCGAAAAAGCCGTGGAAGAAATGAAAAGGCGCGGACTGTACAAACTGCCGGACATTTCGGAAAGCGTAAAAAGATTTGATAGGTTCAAAACGCCGACATATGAACGTGACAAAGAGCGCCTTTATCGGCAAACGGAAAATAATAAATCATTAAAAAGAGGAGAAACAAAATCCATAGCTGCGCGCTACGGCATAAATACAGACACTTTTGATGAAACTGATTTTAAAAAATGGGCGAATGAACACAACTTTACATACTACGGCGGCAACGTTGACGAATATGCACCGAAACGGAGCGGATCGGTACTCGGTTTCGGCGGAAAAAAACTGACAACGCCGTATGAAGAAAATGCAATGCCTATTTTAAAAAGAATTGCGGAACTCAACACATACAAAAAACAAGCCGAACAGCAGCCTATACGCACAAGTTTAAAAACCATTGCCGCCGCACCGTCAAGAGGTGTTGCCGGTTTTATTGCGGGGGTTGATGATTTGGGAAAGGTGATTGCACGAAAGCCTGTCGATACCGATTCGGAGGCTCACAGAGTCGGAAATGATATAAATACCGCAAGAGAAATAGTATCGGATAAACATGCGTCCAAATGGTTCGACGGCGCGGAGTTGCCGTTAGTGGGAAATGCAGGGCAGTTTGTATATAATGCACTTATGTCGGCGGGGGATTCGGCAGCTAATACGGCACTCGGCGCTGTGCTGGGGCTGCCGGGCATTACAACGGGACTGATGAGTTCTGCTGCTATGGCTGACTCTATAGCGGAAAACAAGCGGCGCGGAATGGACGACGAACAGGCAGTTATGCAAGGCATGATGAGCGGCGGAATAGAAATGCTGACGGAAAAATACAGTCTTGACGCTATTATGAAAGAGCCGAAAACTTTATTTAAAGGACTGCTCAAAAGTTTTGCCGCAGAAGGCAGTGAAGAAGTCGCATCAAATTGGCTTAACAAAACAATGGACGCAATGTTTAACGGTGATGACGCACAGATACGTCGTGCGATAAAAGATTATACATCGCAGGGACTCGGCAAGAAGGAGGCAATAAAACGTGCGCTTACCGACAGCTTGGCGGACGACTTTTCTGCCGGGCTTGCCGGCGGTCTTTCGGGTATGGCTATGCACGGCGCATATCACGGTATAAACACGGAACGAATTAAATCTGCCGGAGCGGAAGTGCGAAAGGGCGGACATATTAACACTGTTATTGAGCAAGGCTTGTCATTCGGTGAAAACACCGACGCATACAAAAACGCAGGTAAAATATCACAGGACATTAAGGCGGGTAAAACGCCGTCAGATGCCGAAATAGGTCGTTTGTGCGCCTATGTTGCAGCTGCACAAAAAAACGCCGCAAACGGCATCACCGACTCAGGGGCTGACAGCAATATATCAACTGCTGACAGCACCGGAGCCGTAACCGGTTCAAAGACCGTATCTGAATCAAAGGAAAATCCTTTGAGCCTGATACGAGCTTTGAACAATCAATATGCCCGGGAAGGAAAGGTATCTTCTGACACCACTATACCACAAAACTCCGTCGATGTCAACGGTAATTCTATACAAAACAGCAATGAATTCGGAGCGGCAACTACACCGGCGGCAGAAAGGTTTAAAAGCATACGTCCGAGATACTTTGAGGTTATTGACGGCATAAGCAAAAAGCTTGCGGTTACAACGGTTATTGATGACAACATAGAGGGAAAAGACGGTTTTTGGAATCCGCGTACGCGCGAACTTCACATAAACACCAATGCCGAAAATCCCGTAAATGTCATATTAAAACATGAGATAACTCACGTACTTGAAGGAAACAGCGAATATGATGAACTTATTGACTTCATGAAAACAAGTTTTAAAAACGAATGGGCGCAGTCCAGACAAACCATTGCCGACACATATGAGCGTATCAATGCGCGCGTGGGCGAGTCGGAGCGGATTGATATATCGGACAGTATGCTTGACAGCGAGACTATGGCAGAATTTGCGCAGGAATTTAATACTGACGATTTTATCGAGCATGTAGCCGTGGAAAAACCGGGCATGATTACAAAAGTCCGTGACTTTATAAGGAATGTAATCGAACGTATAAAAGGCGTGTTTTCGCAAAAAGAGCTGTCACCGTGGGAACAGGCGGAGAAAAAATGGGAACGTGCCGCACGCGGCGCAATTAAAAACGGCTACGCAATGAATGACCCGCAAATACGAAATGCAGTTAACAATGAAATTACCGCCGATGATGTCAAAAACGTACAGAGCATAGGCAGAAAAAGCGTTAATGATTTTTCGGACCGGGACATTATAAAAACCGAAAACTTTGCGCGAAAATATTTTGATGAAATCGGTACAAAATCGCCGTTTTTCCGTTCATGGTTCGGCGATTGGCGTGCAAATGATACTATGCCGATAAAAAACACTTTATTGAAAAAGAACGTATCTTTACCAAGAGATAATATACGAAACAGTGATACAGGGATAAATGCATTTTTGGGCAGTGTTTTGAAACAAGAAACCTTGACGCATGCAAAATCGAAAAGTCAGGCGCGATATGATTTACGTGAAAATCTTTTAAATAATGCAGAAGAATTATTTAAAAATGCTATCTTGCTTGACAGCGCTACTTCACAGCCTACGGGGCATAAGTCAAATAATACGACTATGATGCACAGCTTTTACGGTATATGTGAATATGAAAATCAGAAGTATGTGTATAAGATGTTTGTTGAAGAGTTCATAAATGAGGGGAGCATTCAGCGCCGCGGGTACGAAATAAAAGATATAAAAACAATACCGACTGCCAGTAAGGAGTTTGATTTAAACAATCATTCAACCCAGCCTGCAACAATCGGCATTAATGAAACAGCCGATGGACACTTGGTAAATGAGGTATCGTCTACCTCCACGCCAATGCCAGACGCTGTTTCTGTAAATACTATACCACAAACAGGACGTGATGTCAATGGTGAAGATATAAAAATGTCATCAGCCCTCGGTGGATTGAGTGAAAATAACACCGTTTCCACAATGAGAATATCTGATGACAACTATACTGTATCACAATTGTTCGACCTTGTCAAGAACTCGGATAGAAATTTCAATCCGAAATTGCCGAGCGCGGTTATAAATGAGGACGGTACTCCTAAGGTGGTATATCACGGGACGGACGCTGATTTTACTGTTTTTGATAGTTTAAAGGGCAGGAGCGGTATGGACATACAAGGTATGTTTTTCAGCCCGTGGGAAATTGACGCCGCCGGGTATGGTGGTAATGTAGGCGCGTACTACATAAATCTTAAAAACCCCGCAAATGAAGGGCAAGCATACAAAGCGCTTAATATGTTCAAGGGTCAGAATTATGCCGGACGTAAAGCGAGGGAATATCTTATTCGCTTGGGGTATGACGGAGTAAATAACAGTAATGAAGAATATATTGCGTTTTATCCCGAACAGATTAAATCTGCAACGGATAACACGGGCATGTTCAGCAAGTACAATCCGGATATACGGTACAAAGTGGCAGACACACCCGCGGAACAGACACAAAACACAAAGGCTGCAGAGAGCGTAAAGAAAATCGAACAAGAGTTTGCAGAAAAAAGCCGTGAGATAAATAATGAAAAATTAAGTGAAAAAAGTCTTGCCGACGTTTTCTTTGAAATGAGTCCCGAGGAACGGAAAAAACATTTCGGAAATTTGCGTGAGGG
>CAKSRS010000055.1 GCA_934487205.1 uncultured Clostridia bacterium | reverse complement strand
TGCACTGCTACCGCAACACGACCTTTATGATATTAAAACGCAACGCCGTTACCATGCTTATATATGAAGTGATTTATTATTTTTTACTGCTTATACTCGATGTGACAAAATCGATTACTTTTTACCAAAACGGTCAGAACAGTCTGATTAAATATTACGGCGAACAGGTGCCGCAGTTTACGGCAACGGTGATTTTTACGTGCATAATATTTATGGTTCTGTTAATACTTTTGCTCGCGTACCGAATCGCACGCATGCAAAGCCGTTCTGCGCCGTCCGTTATAAAAAATGTCGGCACGATTGACAAAAATCTGCGCATGATTCTGCACGGCTACAAAAACCGCTTTTTTGCCATTCATCAGCAGATAGATTTTATGAAAAATCTGAA
Organism: uncultured Clostridia bacterium; assembly: GCA_934487205.1. Classification (GTDB taxonomy): domain Bacteria; phylum Bacillota; class Clostridia; order UBA1381; family UBA1381; genus UBA1738. The sequence continues at coordinate 15,614 of CAKSRS010000055.1, read as the reverse complement.
GGACGAATTTTCCGACCGCGCGTTGGATATGCTTAATTCGATAGATGTATTCGCTCTCGAATCGCTTTCGGATATTTCCGAAAAGATTAATTCGCTGCAAAACGTTAAACAGGCTTTCGACATCGTGAATGTTGCCGAATGTACCGAACTTGCGCTTGACAAGCTTTTTGTACCGGATAATATTAAAATTGTGCGCGATTATTCGTGCAAAGACGCAATAATTTATTCCGATACGAAATGCATTACCGAAATGGTGTATAACCTCCTTCAAAATTCGATTGAGGCTTTTGACATGAAAAACGACGAGCCAAATCCCACCGTTACGATACGCATTGACAGCGAATCGGACTGGATTTTGCTTGAAATTACCGATAACGGCTGCGGAATAAATCCCGCCGAAAAAAAACATATTTTTGCACCATTATTTTCCGGAAAACAGGGGAAGAATAATTTGGGAATAGGTCTGCATTATGTGAAAAAAATTGTTTCGGCACACAGGGGGAATATTTTCGTGAAAAGCGTTCCCATGAAATATACGCAATTTCAGATTTATCTTCCCGCTGCGCAAAATAAAAATGTACGCGCGGCGGCGGAATGGAGGTTAAAATGACAAATACCGAGCATAAAATCAAAATTGTTATATGCGATGACATGCCGTTTATTGCAGAAAATTTTAAAAATACGCTCAGCCTTCAGGACGATTTTGATATAGTCGCCGTGACAACCGGCAGTAAGACATGCATAGCCGCCGTGACAGAACATAATCCCGATATCGTTCTTTTGGATATTCAGATGAATTTTAATGATGAGGGTATTTTGATATTGAAAAAAATAAAGGAGCTGCGCCCCGAAACAAAAGTGATTATGTGCACTATTCATTTTGAAGATGAACTTATCCTGCGCAGTTTCGTCTACGGCGCAAGCGGGTATATCGTTAAGACCGAACCGACCGACGTTATTGTTAAAACAATACGCGAAGTCTATCGCAACAACGTTTCACTGAGCGCCGATATTGCACAAAAGATTATTAAAACAAGCGTCTCGTCGCATACCGAAAAACATGATATCTCACGCCTTCTCGATACCGTGGCAACGCTTACCACCGCCGAATATGAGGTGCTGAAATTGATTTATTCCGGCAACAGCTACAGCTCCATCGCCGACAGACGCTATGTTTCCGAAAGCACCATTCGCTCTCAGGTGAATAAAATTCTGCATAAATTCGGCTTTAAAAGTATGAAACAGCTTATAAATCACCTTAAATCTCTGCAAATTTTTGACTGAATCTTCAGAGAAAATCAAACAGGCAGTCGCAGCAATATAATTGCTGCAGCTGCCTGCTTTTATATATGAAATTTCTGTACACGTAAATCCGACGCATATTCCCTTTTTAGTGCGCACAAGATTGCCGTCAGTTTGCTGCTTTGCAGCGAGCGGTGCTGTACGAATATACCGCCCCGAGCAAAAAGTAGTAAAATGCACCGCATATTCCCTCTTTTAGTGCGCACAAGATTGCCGTCAGTTTGCTGCTTTGCAGCGAGCGGTGCTGTACGAATGTACCACCCTGAGCAAAAAGTAGTAAAATGCACCGCATATTCCCTCTTTTAGTGCGCACAAGATGCAAGCAGTTTGCTTACATGAAAGGCGACGGCGTACACAAGTACTCCGAGCCTTGAATGTGAGTGAAATGCGACGCATATTGCGTGCACTAAGCGAACTGACTGTTGTAGAGCGTATAGTAATATCCTTTTTGGGCGATGAGTTGGGCATGTGTACCCTGTTCGATTATGTTTCCGTCCTTCATCACCAAAATCAAATCCGCGTCAAGTATCGTCGACAGCCGATGCGCTACAATAAAGCTTGTGCGCCCGTTCATCAGCCGCCGAAACGCGTCCTGAATTTTCATTTCCGTGCGCGTATCGATTGACGATGTCGCCTCATCAAGAATGAGCATCGGCGGCAGGCACAGCATAACGCGCGTTATGCATAACAACTGCTTTTCACCCTGGGACAGCAATCCGTCATTGTCGGAAATTATCGTATCGTATCCATTCGGCAGTCTTTTTATAAATCCATGGCTGTGTGCCGCTTTCGCCGCAGCTATGACTTCATCATCAGTTGCGTCCGGCTTGCCCATCACAATATTCTCACGCACCGTGCCGCTTTTGAGCCATGTTTCCTGCAATACCATGCCGTAATTTTTGCGTAGACTGCGCCGCGTGACAGTACGTATATCTTCATCATCAACACACACCTCGCCGCCCGTTACGTCATAAAACCGCATCAAAAGATTTATCAATGTCGTTTTTCCGCAGCCCGTTGGCCCGACAATTGCTATTTTTTGCCCCGATTTTGCCGATAAATTCAGATTTTCGATAAGCTTACGCTCCGGTGTGTATGAAAAACTCACATTTTTCATGTCTACGCGCCCCGTCGCCTCGCCGAGCTGTTTATCGGCGTCGGCACTTTGCGCCGGTTCGTCGATAAGTTCAAAAATCCGCGCCGCACACGCAAGTGCGTTCTGCAATTCGGTAACGACACCCGAGATTTCGTTGAACGGCTTTGTGTACTGATTTGCATAACTTAAAAAGCACGAAAGCCCGCCCACGGAGATCCCGCCGCCGATTACCGAAAGTGCCCCGAAAAACGCCACGCATGCATAAACAAGCGCATTCACAAAGCGCGTTGTCGGATTCGTCAGCGATGAGAAAAACGTCGCACGGAGCGAAAATTTTTCCAAACGCTCATTTATTTCGTCAAAGCGCGCCGTAGCTTTTTCTTCATAGCCGAACGCCTTTAGCACCTTCTGATTTCCTATCATTTCATCAATGAGCGCCGTCTGTTCGCCGCGCACCTCCGATTGTCTGCGGAACATGGAATATGTTCTGCCGGCAATAAATTTTGCCACAAAAAGCGACAGCGGCGTCAGAACCACTACCGCAAAAGTTATCCCCACATTCAGGCGAAACATGAAAAACAGCGTTCCCAAAATTGTTACAACGCCCGTGAACAGCTGCGTAAATCCCATTAAAAGCCCGTCCGAAAATTGGTCTGCGTCCGCAATAATACGGCTGACAATTTCGCCCGGGCGGTGCGTATCAATAAAGGACAGCGGCAAAACCTCCAGCTTGCGGAACGCATCGCCGCGCACATCGCGCACAACATTATACGTGACATAATTATTGACATTATTCATCACCCACTGCAAAAGCGCCGTAATCGCCGCAACAACCGCAATACGCAGTAAAATCGGATTTATCGCCGCAAAATCCACCTGTCCTGCGGCAATTATGCAGTCAATCGCTTTGCCGACAAGCACCGGAACATACAGCGTAAGCGCCACCGTTACGGCGGCAAGCACTATCGATATGCCCATGAGCACCCGGTACTTACGCACATACAACAGCACCCTTGACAACGTACCTTTTTTAGCCATTTACCGCACCTCTCTTGCCGCTTTTGAACTGGGTCGCATATATTTCGGCATAAATCGCACAATCGCGCAAAAGCTCCTCATGCGTGCCTATGCCTACCGCCGCGCCGTCATCAAGCACGATTATTTTATCCGCGTGCATTACCGAGGACGCCCTTTGCGACACTATAAATGTACACGGGCGGTTACCAAGATCTTGTATCGCCGCACGGAGTTTTGCATCAGTCGCAAAATCAAGCGCCGACGCACTGTCGTCCATGATAAGTATCTCCGCACTTTTAACAAGTGCCCGCGCTATCGTGAGCCGCTGGCGCTGCCCGCCCGACAGATTTTTTCCGCCCTGCTCAATCATGCTGTCAAGCCCGTTTTCCTTACTTTTTACAACGTCCGCCGACTGCGACGTCTCCACCGCCGACCAAAGTTCATCGTCCGACGCATTCTCATTGCCCCATAACAGATTTTCACGTATCGTTCCGCTGAAAAGCACCGCCTTCTGCGGCACAACCGCAATATTTTTTCTCAGCGCGGATATGTTCCAATCGCGTACATTTACACCGTTTACCAGCACTTCGCCGCCGTACACATCATAAAACCGCGGAATTAGGTTTACGAGCGAGCTTTTGCCCGAACCCGTTCCGCCGATTATGCCGACGGTTTCGCCGCGCGCCGCCGTGAAGCTTATTCCGCTGAGCGAATTTTCCGCCGCGCCTTTATACCGCAGCGAAACGTCTTTAAATTCAACTGCCGGAGCATTTTCCTTTCCTTCCGCCGTGCCGCCGTCGGTTACCGACGGCTCTATCTCGAGCACCTGCTCTATTCGGTTTCCGCACGCAATGGATTTCGTGATATTTATTATCAAATTCGCAAGCTTAATCAACTCCACCAAAATCTGTGACATATAATTGTAGAGTGCCACGACTTCGCCCTGTGTGAGCGTTCCCGTATTTACACACACTGCGCCCTTCCAAATCAGCGCCACTATCGCAATGTTTAATATCGCATACGTCAGCGGATTCATCAGCGCCGAAATCCGCCCCACAAGCTTTTGCGACGCCGTCAGCACCGCGTTGCGCGCCTCGAACTCCGCCGTTTCTTCGTCCTCCTTGCAAAATGCGCGGATTACGCGGCTGCCCGTAAGATTCTCACGCGTTATCCCCAAAACATTGTCAAGATGCGCCTGCACTTTTTTATAAAGCGGGATAGATACGAGCATTATCGCAAATACTACCACCGCCAAAACAGGTATCAGCACGGCAAAAACCATCGCCGCCTTTACGTCCACCGTAAACGCCATCACCATCGCGCCGAATACCACAAACGGCGAACGCAAAAGCAGGCGCAGCGTTAAATTCATTCCCGTCTGCACCTGATTTACATCGCCCGTTATTCTCGTTATAAGCGTCGATATTCCCGTTTGGTCAAGTTCCGTATGCGAAAGTGACTGTATATGAGAAAACAGCGCATGACGGATTTTCGTGACAAATCCTACCGACGCTTTTGCCGCAAAATACTGCGCCGTGAGCGTACTTGCAAGACCTACCGACGCCAAAAGCACCAACATGCCGCACATTTTTATTACATATCCCCTATCGCCCGATGCTATTCCGCCGTCAATTATCGCCGCAACAACAAGCGGTACGAAAAGTTCAAAGGACGCTTCCAAAAGCTTGAAAAGCGGTCCCAAAAACGCCTCGCGGCGATAATCTTTCATGTATTTAAACAGTTTTTTCATTCGCTACCCTCTCTACAGACTCTCCGCTATATCCTCCGCCGCAACCGCGCCGTCTGCCGCCGCCGTTATTATCTGACGCAGCGGCGTATTGCGCACATCGCCCACTGCATAAAGCCCCGGCTTGTCTGTCCGCATTTTTTCGTCCGTTATTATATACCCGTCTTTATCAATTTCGCAAAGTCCGCGTGCTATCCCGCTCTGCGGCTCTCTGCCGATTGCAACAAATACCGCGTCGGTTTCGGCAACGCTTATGTGCGATGACAGCGTATGTTTCAAAACTACCGATTTTACCGCATTCTCACCCTGGATTTTTTCCACGACTTCATTGGTGCGTACAATGATTTTGCCGCATGCAAATACTCTGTCACGAAGAATACGCGACGCGCGGAAGTTTTCGCTCCGGTGTACAAGATATACGCGTCTGCAAAACCGCGACAGATACAGCGCGTCGGAAAATGCAGTGTTTCCGCCGCCCGCTACCATGACCGTTTTATCTTTATAAAACGCGCCGTCACACGTTGCGCAATAAGATACTCCCGCACCCGTAAGCCGTTCTTCGCCGTCTGCACCGAGCTTGCGCGGCGACGCGCCCGTTGCAATTATTACCGCCTTCGCACGATATTCGCCGCGGCGCGTCCGCACTGACCACGTCCCCGACGTTTGGCGGATTTCCTGTGCTTGCTCGCCCGCAAATACCACACCGGCATTTTTTGCCTGATTGTACATTTTTTCCGCAAGCTCCGCGCCCGAGCCGGTAAATCCCGGGTAGTTTTCTATTTCATTTGTGTAACTCACTTGTCCGCCCGCGCCCTGAGGTGATAAAATCAACGCTTTGAGTCCGGCTCTGCCGCTGTATATTCCCGCACTCAGCGCCGACGGTCCCGCTCCGATTATAATTACATCAAAATCCATGATTTTCTCCTTTTTTTCGTAAATTTTCACTTATATTTGCTCCGTAAGATACTGCAATGCTTTGTATGATTTTGCGCCCGGCTTGGTTCAATCAAAATAACCTTGCCCTTTGCCGCCGCTTTTTCCACGCAGATGCATCCCGCGCAAAATCCCGTCCTGTGGTGAATTTTCGCAGATTGCCGCCTTTGACGCGCTGTCGGCTGTATATTTGTACCGCACACGTCCGAAACGAGTCAGTCAAAATAACCTTGCCCTTTGCCGCCGCTTTTTCCACGCAGATGCACCCCGCGCAAAATCCCGTCCTGTGGTAAATTTTCGCAGATTGCCGTCTTTGACGCGCTGTCGGCTGTATATTTGTACCGTACACGTCCGAAACGAGTCAGTCAAAATAACCTTGCCCTTTGCCGCCGCTCGTTCCACGCAGATGCATCCCGCGCAAAATCCCGTCCTGTGGTAAATTTTCGCAGATTGCCGCCTTTGACGCGCTGTCGGCTGTACGTTTGTACCGCCCCGCGCAAAAAGCGGTAAGCTGTGGAAATTTTAGGCTTTTTCGAGTGTGAAAGTGAAGGTGGTTTTCTTGATCCTTCCTTCTTCTTGGGGCGTGCTGGAGACCGTAATCTGCTGGGAGTGCAGATTGATTATGTTCTTCGCAAACGACAGCCCCAACCCCGCACCCGTACGGTCACGGCTGCGCGCTTTGTCCGTTTTGTAAAATCTGTCAAAAATGTGCGGTATGTCCTCCTCGCTTATGCCCCCACCGTAGTTGATTATCTCAAATACAACATGCTTGCCTTTTTCAAACACACGAATAGTTATCGTTCTGCCCTCGGTGCTGAATTTTATCGCATTATCCAAAAGATTAATTATAACTCTTTTTATTGCATCCGGATCGGCTATGACATACATCGCGTCGCTTTCAAACCACACATCAAGCTGCAGACTGCGCTCATCAATTTTTTGCTCCGCGCTGATTATACACAGCCGCACCGCCTCGGCAAAATCAAACCTCTTGACGGAAAGCTTGTATTCCGGCGACGACATTTTCGTCATTTCAAACATTTCGTTCGTCAGACGCGACAGCCGTTTCGATTCTTCAAGCACTATTGTGAGATACTCCGTTTCCTTTTCCTTCGGAATCGTACCGTCGATTATGCCCTGAATGAACCCCGAAATCGACGTCATCGGCGTACGGAGTTCATGTGATATATCGGAAACAAAACTTGCGCGCATCTCCTCAAGATGCTGAAGCGAGTCCGCCATATAGTTAAAGCTCGACGCAAGCTGCGTGATTTCATCATTGCCCGAAAGATTTACGCGCTTGTCAAATTTTCCCGACGCTATCTCCAAAACCGCCGTGTTTATCTGTTTCAGCGGGCCGGATATGTGCCGCGACTCGAACGCTATCAGGCACAGCGCTATCATCATGGCAATTATCAGCGACAGGAATATCATCGACGAAAAATCACGCAAAGTGTTTTTCATAATCCCCGGCGGATAATAATAGAATATTCCGCCTATCACCGCACCGTTATATTTTATCGGGATTCCGATAATGTAGTCGCCGCCCGCCTGCGCGCTTGCATGCGTGCGCACAACTTCGCCCGATATCACCTTTTTCGACAGTTCCGGCTGTACACTTCTGCGTGAATTGGTGGATGCAAAAATCGCGCCGTTCTGATTTACCACGGTGATATCCGCCTCCACCATTATCGACCACGACTCAAGCGTTGAATCATACACGCGCCGATAACGGCTATCGACATCATCGGCAACAAAGTTGGTCGTCAGATATTCTATACTGCGCGACGCTTTCATCGCCGACGTGAATTTTTCGTCCAGAACAAAACGTTTCATGAGAAATATCATCGACAGCGAAACGGTGGATACGACAAATACTATTATTGCCGTACTTGTCCAGAATAATCGCTGAAATATCGTTTTAAACATTATTTCTTTACCTCAAATTTGTATCCGACGCCCCAAACCGTTTTAAGCTGCCAGTCGGCATACGCCGGCTCTAATTTTTCGCGCAGACGCTTTATATGCACGTCCACCGTACGCGAATCGCCGAAATAGTCAAATCCCCAAACTTCTTCCAACAGCTGTTCACGCGTGTACACCCTGTTGGGATTGGACGCCAAAAAATACAAAAGCTCGATTTCCTTCGGCGGTGCCTCTACCTGTACGCCGTTTATCTTCAGTTCGTAATTTTCTATATTTATGGACAAATTCCTGTAGTTTACCTCTTTCGACCCGCTCGTCTGCTCCGGCTTGTCAAATCTCCGCAAAACCGCTTTTACGCGCGCCAAAAGCTCCTTCGCCTCAAACGGTTTTGTCATATAATCGTCCGCACCCAGCTCAAGCCCCAATACTTTATCGAATGTATCGGATTTCGCCGTCAGCATTATTATCGGCACATCGGAACTCTTTCGGATTTCCTTGCATACCTGCCAGCCGTCCATTCCGGGCAGCATTATGTCAAGAATTATTATGTCCGGCATATTTTCGCGGAATACCGTCAGGGCTTCGTTTCCGTCATATGCACACAAAACCGTAAATCCTTCCTTTTCCAGATACAAGCGTATTAATTCCACAATGTTTTTTTCGTCATCTACTATTAAAATTTTGCTGTTCATCTGCATTTGCCCCCTCTTATCTATTATTACTAATTAGTATATCATATTTTCTTTAAATAATAAAGTCCATTATATAATTTTTTTACATTATATCCCAAAAATATTAACATTTATTTAACTATATCGATTTATACCGCCGCAATTTGGGTATTTTGCACGGCATCCGCCCCCTTGATTTGCCGCACAAAATATGATATAATGTCATTATACACATTTATTCGGAGGAATTATGAAATACAAGGCAATTTTCTTTGACATTGACGACACTATTTTGGAATATGAAAAATCCGCGCATATTGCGCTTAATGAAGTTTGCACCGATATGGGCATTGCATTTAAAGAAGAATATTTCCGCGGATTTATGGACGCGGATAAAAAATTCTGGGATATGCAGAAGGCGGGAATTTTGAAAATACACGAGGTTATGGACCTGCGCGCTGAAAAAACCGCCGAAGTTATGGGTATACCCGAGCGCGCGGAGTTCTTCCGCGATATATTTTTGGTGAAAATGCGCGGCTGCGCCGTTCTTGCCGACGACGCGGCAGATATCGTCCGCTATGCTTATGATAAGGGATATAAACTCTTTACCGCGTCAAACGGATTTTTGGTTATGCAGACAAGCCGCCTTAAAAAGGCGGGATTGTATGATTATTTTTCCGATATTTTTGTATCGGACGATTTGGGCTGCGAAAAACCGGGCGGGGAATTTATGAAAACCGCACTTGCACGCTGCGGTTTTTCCGCCGAAGAATCACTTATGGTGGGCGACAGCCGCGAGGCGGATATTAAAGCCGCCGAAAATGCCGGCATGGATTCCTGCTGGTTCGACCGATTTGACTCGGGCGATTCCGCCGGTAATTTTACCGTAACCGCACTTTCGGAATTGAAAAATATTATTTGAAGAAACAACAAAGCCACTCTCTTGAGCGGCTTTGTTGTTTCTATAAGATTGCGAAAATGAAATCATTCGAACCATCAGCACTACCCAAATGCACTCTATTGTGCGACGTGTGGTTTGCATCATTTCGCGTCTGCATTTTTCACCGCATTTTCTTGTGAGACTGCGAAAAAATTGTGCAGACGGGACATTTCGAACCGTCAGGGTACCCGTAGGCGTTCTGCGGTGCGACGTATGGTTTGCATCATCTCGCATCTCCGCATTTTTTCACCGCATTTTCTTGTGAGACTGCGAAAAAATTGTGCAGACGGGACTATTCGAACCGTCAGGGTACCCGAAGGCGTACTATGGTACGCCGAGTGGTTCGAATCGTTTCGTATGTGCATTTTTTCACTGTCTCACACGCCGCTGTATGCGGAGAATCCCCCATCTATCGGTATGATAACGCCGTTAATAAAGCTTGATGCATCATGCGACAATAACATGAGCAAGGTGCCCAAAAGCTCCTCCGGTTCACCAAACCTGTCCATAGGCGTCTGCGACAAAATCTTTTTCGACCGCGCTGTGTATTCTCCATTTTCATCAAGCAGAAGTCCGCGGTTTTGCTGCGTGAGGAAAAATCCCGGCGCAATCGCGTTTACACGTATGTCCGACTTAGAAAAATGTACCGCAAGCCATTGCGTAAAGTTTGATACCGCCGCCTTTGCGCCGCTGTATGCCGGTATCCGCGTGAGCGGCGTAAACGCATTCATCGACGATATATTGATTATACATGCGTCCTTTTGCTCTATTAAGTCATGCGCGAACACCTGCGTCGGTAAAAGCGTACCCAAAAAGTTCAGGTTAAACACAAACTCAACCCCCGCCGGGTCGAGGTCAAAAAAGGTTTTTATGCCTTCCGCCGTTTCGTCGGCAGGGTCATAATAATCCTTTGTCGTCGTACCTTTCGGATTATTTCCGCCCGCTCCGTTAATTAATATATCCACCTTGCCGAACAGGTTATTTACCGTCTTTTTCGCCGATTCAAGGCTTGCTTTATCAAGCACATTCGCGCCGACGCCCACCGCCGTGCCGCCGTCTGCGCCGATTTCCGCCGCAACCGTGTCCGCCGCGTCCTTGTTTAAATCCAGCACCGCAACCTTTGCGCCGCACGCGGCAATCGCTTTTGCAAAGCAGCGGCACAGCACTCCGCCGCCGCCCGTTACAACCGCTGTTTTTCCCGTTAAATCTATTTCAAACGGTATCTTCATTTTCTTTCCTCCGTTTTTTCGCATGCTTCAAAAAGTCCGTTTAAATACGCCGCTCCGAGTGCGCGGTCATAAAGTCCGTATCCCGGACGACCCGTTTCGCCCCATATCATTCTGCCGTGGTCGGGGCGCACATATCCGTCAAATCCTTCATCGGTATACGCCTTGACTATCCCGAAAATGTCGAGCGAACCGCTGTCCGTTTTATGCCCCGTCTCCTCGAAACATCTGTCACCCGTGATTTTTATATTGCGTATATGCGCAAAATGTATTCTGCCGCAAAAACTGTGAATCATATCAACAATATCATTCTCCGGATTTGCACCGAGCGAACCGCTGCACAGCGTAAGTCCGTTATACGGGCTGTCGTACAATTTCAAAAACCGCTCCAAATTCTTTTTACATGTGATTATCCGCGGCAGACCGAATATTCCCCACGGCGGGTCGTCCGGGTGTATCGCCATTTTTATTTTCACTTCCTCCGCCGTTTTTATCACGCGGTCAAGAAAATATTTCAAATTCGCCCACAAATCCTCCTCGCTGATATGGCTGTAACGCTCCAAAAGTCCCTTTATCTCCGACTTTGTATAGCTCGAATCCCAACCCGGCAGCGACAATTCGCCCGAGAGAGGGTTCATTTTCAGCACCGTCGCATTGTCATAACTCAGCGAATTTGACCCGTCCGCATTTTTGTGCGCCAAGTCGGAACGCGTCCAATCAAAAACCGGCATGAAATTATAGCATACGCAGTCAACCCCCGCCGCGGCAAGGTTTTCCAGCGTTCGGCAGTAATTTTCAATATATCGGTCGCGGTCGCCGCAGCCCATTTTTATATCCTCGTGCACCGGCACGCTCTCAATAACCGACAGCTCCATTCCCGCGGATTCTACCGTGTTTTTCAATTTCGCTATCCTGTCCGCGCCCCATACCTCGCCGACGGGTATGTCATAAATCGCCGTTACTATCCCGGTTACTCCCGGAATTTGCCTTATCATTTCAAGCGTTACGGGGTCGTCCTCCCCGTACCAGCGAAATGTCATTTTCATATAATTGCCTCCCTTTTATCGCACCGAAATCTCGGTGCCTTCCGATTTTGCGCTTTCGTATATCGCAAACATGGTCCTGAGCGTATCCGCGCAATCCTTTATCCCGATATATTTTCCCTTATCGTAAAAATCCGAGATAAGCTTATCGTGCATCGCGCCCCAGTACGCCTTTTCGCCCGTCATGTAAATATCCTCCGCGATTATTTCGCCGTCTTTGTACAGTTTTCCGCCGCGGTAGCTAAACGTCATATTTTCACAGCAGATTTCAATTTCCGGCAGCGGATTTTCGCCGTAGCACGTCGTAGCGAAAAATATTCCCCTTCCGCCGCAGCGTAAATTCAGCTGCGCCATCACGGTTTCCTCTGTTTCTACCGACGCCTTGAGCCAGCGCGCCGAATTTGCCTGCACGCTCTCTGCGCCACCCGTTAACAGGCACAGCAAATCCAGCGTATGCACCGCCTGATTTATCAGCACTCCGCCGCCTTCCGTCGCATAGTATCCGCGCCAGCCGCCCGACGCGTAATAGTCCGCGCCGCGATACCATGTCATTATGCCCTTTGCGCACTTAACTGCGCCCGCAGCACCGCTTTTTATCATCTCATTCAGCTTGCGGGCGCACGGGTTCAGCCTGTTCTGCAGAACACAGCACACACCGTCCGCACCGTCCGACGACAACAGCGCGTCAAGCTCGGCGCGCGTCATGACTGCCGGTTTTTCGCACACGACGCTCTTTTTCGCCGCAAGCGCCTTCTTTATCATTTCATAATGAAGATAGTGCGGCGTACAGATATGCACGCTGTCAATATTTTTATCCGCAAGTACGGCGTCGTAATCGGTATAGTGCAGTACGCCGTACTTTTCCGTTTGCGCCGCATTAATGTCGCAAACCGCATAAAGCCGTGCGTTTTCCGCTCTTTCCACAGCCGCCGCATGTACGCCGCTTATCGCGCCGCACCCGACTATGCATACGTTTTTCATCAGATAAATCCCTTTCCCGCAAGATACTTATAGCTTACATCAAGCGCCTTAAACGCGTCGCCGTCAATCCAGTTCGTGTCCTGCTCAACTATCGCAAAGCGCGTGCCGATTTCGCGGCACGTACCGATGATGTCGTCCCAGTCAAGATTTCCTCTGCCGATTTCACGCATTTCCGGCTCGCCCTTTTCATCGCACCCGAAATCCTTGAAATGCACCGCCATTGCGCGCTTTCCCATCTTTTTCAGTATTTCGGAAGGCTCATATCCGCCGACTTTTATCCAGTACACATCGGCAATAAAATTGAACACCTCGGGATTTGTCTCCTCTATAAGCCGCTCAATCGTCAGCTTACCGTCATGCGTTTCCATCTCCCAATTATGGTTATGATATCCGAAATACATGCCCGCCGCTTTAAGTTTTTCACAGATTTTATTCGCCGCCGCGATAAATTCCGTTATTTTTTCACCGTCATGCAGACACTCCGCCGGCATCATGCCTATCCCGCATATATCGCAGCCCAACGTCTTGTTATAATCAATAACTTCATCAATATCCTTTTTGAAATCATCAAAACTTCTGTGCGTGCAGACACATTCCAATCCGTATTTATCCAAAATTTCCTTCATCGGTTTTGCCGCAAGCGGTACGCACGAAATCTGCACCGTTTTGTACCCCATGTCCACCACTTTTTTGCATGACGCGCCAAACTCCGCCTCGGTCTTTACATAGTCGCGTATCGTGTAATATTGCGCCGCTATTCTGTTATCCATAACTTTCCGTCCCTTCCGAATTATATCTCCGAAACAACTTTTTTAACGTTCTTCTTTGGTTTCGACGCCTTTACATGCTCTTGCAAAAGCTCATAAAACCGCTCGTGCGGGAAGTTTTTAACATCTATGATTTCCCCCGTCCACGCGCTTAAATGTATCGAATTGGAGATCGTGAGTCCGTTAATGCCTTCTTCGCCGCGCGCCGTAAGCTCGCCGCCGTGCAGCACAGCCGCCGCAAATGCTTTCAGCACGCCCACGTGCTGCTCTCCGCCCGAAGTATCCGTTTCGATTTCGCAAAGGCTGTTTTCCGGACAGCCGAACGGATTTTTATTCGTCTTATTAAATTCACGCTCCGAAACGGCATTTTTTATGAATGTAATTTTGTTGTTTTCCACTACAACCTTGCCCATATCGCAGGCAATTTCCAGTCGGTTTGTACCCGGCGCCTCGCCCGTCGAGGTTATGTATTCGCCCGTTGTGCCGCCGTCATATTCAAAGTACGCCATTACGTCATCCTCTACCTCAATATCGTAATACTTGCCGAAGGACGCACGCGCATAAACTCTGTCCGGCATACCAAATATCCACTGCCACAAGTCCAGCTGATGCGGATTCTGATTTATCAGCGTACCGCCGCCTTCGCCGCTCCACGTCGAACGCCACGTGCTGCTGTCATGATACGCCTGCGGACGGTACCAGTCGGTGATTATCCATGTTATCCGCTTTATATGCCCCAACTCGCCGCTCTTGACCATATCGCGCAATTTTATATACACGGGATTTGTGCGCTGATTATACATTATTCCGAACACTTTGCCCGATTTTGCGGCGGCGTTATTCATATCAATAACCTGCTTTGTATAAACCCCCGCCGGTTTTTCCGTCATGACATGCAGTCCGTGCGCAAACGCCGCTATCGCAAGCGGAGAATGGTCATAGTGCGGCACGGCAATCAGCACCGCATCGCAAAGTCCGCTCTTATACAAATCCCCGGCATTTTCAAACGCCGGTATTTTCGGGTATTTTTCCCTTGCCGCCGCACGGCGCTCCGCGTCAATATCGCATATCGCCGTGAGCTCCGCCTCCGGAATGCTGCCCGCCGTCAGATTTCTCGCGTGGCCGCTGCCCATGTTTCCGAATCCTATAATTCCGATTTTCAGTTTCATTTTTATCCCTCTTTCTCTATCTCTTTCAAAATTTCAATCAGCGCATTGTATGCCGCCGTAAATGTTCCTTCGCCGCCTTCGGGAAAATCCTTCATTATATCGCCTTTTTCCAAATCCGCAAGCCCCGCAAAGTTTCCCAGATGCGGCTCTAAGCTTAAAAATCCGTTGTAGCCGCGCGCAAAAAGCTTTCCGAGAATTTCGCGCACATTGCCGTCGCCCATGCCCGACGGAACAACCATGCCGTCCGCCGCACGCGCGTCCTTTATATGCATGTATTCGATATAGTCCTTCATCACCTCGTACGCCGCAGCCGTATCCTCGCCGCACTGCACAAAATTCGCTGGGTCAAACACCGCGCGGAAATTTTCGCACGACAGATTTTTCATCAAATCCGCACAACGCGCCGCCGTGTCGCCGTAAATACCCTTCTCGTTTTCATGCAGAAGAATCACGCCCTCGGTTTTTGCATACTCAATCATTTTTCTGAGCCGCGCCAGTACTTCATCGCGCTCCTCCGCTGTCCAGTCGCCGCCGTCATGATAAAAACTGAAAACTCTGATATATTTCGTGCCGAGAGCCTTCGCCGTTTTTACAACATGCTTATACTTTTCAAGATGCGCGCCGAAATCGTCGCTCAGTTTGATTTTTCCGACAGGCGAGCCTATCGACGACACCGAAATCCCGTACTTTTTCATCTTTTCCGCAAGTTCTTGCGTTTCACCGTCCGTAAGCTCCGAAATATTTTTGCCGTCAATCCCGCGCGGTTCAAAATATTCTATCCCCAGTCGGTTCAGCA
>CAKSRS010000054.1 GCA_934487205.1 uncultured Clostridia bacterium | reverse complement strand
TCATTTTCTGTCAGAACCACAGTATGCTTTTTTGCATACTTACGAGCCTTTCTCCAATCCGCAAGCGTGTAGTATTGCAACCCTAATTGCAGTGCTGCCTTCTTGACTCCTATTTCATCGGACAGTTTTAACGCTTCCTCTTTAAATTCTTTGCTGTACTTTGACATTTTCTTTCCCTCTTTCTGATTTATTATATCAGATTTTTGGGTGTTTGTCGACTCTATTTATATTATACCACTCCACATTAAAGTTTGAATTTATTCAACCTTTGGTTTGAGATGCCCTTATATTATTTATTATTTGCAATCGAATAAAAGCACATTCCAACATAATTACTATCCTCATACCGCATTATATTGGTCTTTAAAACTTCATTTTATATCTGCAAATATGCAGCATCTATTTTTACTTAATTTTTTGACTCTCATTTTACACTCGTCATCTTTAAATACAAATAAAGTCTCGGTTAACCAGGAAACTTAAGTATATTATTATTTTGTGTTATAAATTACAAAACAAAAGCGGTCAGCATTTTGCCGACCGCCATAGTGCGTTGTTAAATTATTTATAATCAAATCATAATGCCGCCGCTTTTTTCCCAAGCTCACGGCACTGCTCCAATGCATCATTGTCCGGAGCTTCATTTATAATCAGCCCCTCCGAGTCAATTAGTTTTGCGCCGGAAGAAGCAACTCTCTCCTCCCAGCTGCGCATCCATTCACCGTCGCCCCAGCCGTAAGAGCCGAACAGTGCAACATTTTTCCCGGACAGCTTGGATTCAAGCGCCGAAAAGAATGGTTCAAATTCTTCCTCTTCCAAAACCTCTGCCCCCATAGCCGGGCATCCCAGAATTAATGTATCATAATTTGCAGCATCATCTGCTGAAATTTCTGCAACATTTGTAATTTTTGTATCGGGATTAACCTCTTTTGCCCCCTCCAAAACCGCCATTGCCATAGCCTCGGTATTGCCGGTTCCGCTCCAATAGATAATTACTGTTTTACCCATATGTAAAACCTCCTATAAAAATTTTTATAACAAATTATCATTTTATGATAATATTGTTTACGAATCTTATGCTGCGCAAAAAATTTGCGCAAGCGTTTTCCCGTCTTTCAATCGTGCAAGCAGAGCACGGCGGCACTTGTTATATCTTTCAAATATCTTTCTTGCGCCGTCCTCGTCTTCATATACTTTCCAGTCAGCGGTAAGAAGGCACCCATCATTCCTATGATTAATAAATCCATAAATATCATGTAACGGATACCCAAGAAATGCGCCGATTTCATGAGGGAAGCTTTCATTATTTGCAATTCTTTCTTTGAGTGTTAAGATTTTCTCACATAATTGGGAATCGGAATCATATCCGAAAGAGCTCAAAAAATCACTTATTTCATTTCTGCTTAGCTGCTCACTGAGTTTTTTTCTTCTGTAAACCATAATTAAAACTCTTTTTTCACACTCACACAGAGCTTCAATGTAAATATCTTTATGATTAAGCTGCAGATTGAGCCGGATTATTGATTCATGTACATCGGGCAGCTTGTCTTTATAGCAGGCAACAATATTTGATGGTTTTATTCCTGCCAAGGCAGGCCCGCAATGATATGCAATTATGTTCTCTATCATATTTTCCTCCGTTTTGTGGTTAGTTTTAACTAACCACTCTGTAAAAAAAATCAAACCCTGCTGAAATATTCACATAATGCGTCATTCAACGCACAGGCGCTTGAGGAATGACAATGTTTTATGACAGCTCCTGTCTTTTGCGCCTGTTCCGCTACCACATTAGCCATTTTATGTGCAACTGTGCCCGTAAACACAATCACTACGTCCGGATTTCCGATTTGACTTTTAAAACTTGCGGGACATTGCGTAAATACCTTGCATTTACAACCGTATTTTTTGCAAATTTCCTTATATCGGCAATGCATTCTGTCATGTCCTCCCACTATTACCACACTCATCTTTATCACCTCTTTTTTCGGATGCCGCCTAAATTGCGGCATCCTCTGTTTCTTTTAAAGTATAGTCTGTAGTATTTTCCGTCCGGCGTTAATGAGATACTTCCGTTTTCATCTTTAGCAACTATTTTCTTCAATTAAAGACGAAAGCATATTGGAAACGCTTACTTTTTTTAGTCGCCAGCAGCATTTAAATCTTCCTTTTTTAAAAAAGGTCGCATACTGCCGGCACATATGCCCATAGTGGATATGTTGTGCAAAAGTGCCGATGTAACCGGTGAAATAATTCCCGCTATACCCATAACTATCAGTGCGCTGTTAAATACAGATATAAACCTATAATTGCCGTATATGCGTTTAAACAAGCGTTCGCTCAGATCGCGCAAAACGACTAAGCAATCCAAATTCGAACTCAGTAAAGTTATATCCGCAACTTCCCTTGCAATATCCGAAGCATCTTTCATGGCAACAGACACGTCAGCTGCTGCCAGTGCCGGAGAATCATTAATTCCATCGCCAACCATAACAACTTTATGAGATTTATTCTGAATTGAATTAACAATGTTCAGTTTATCCTCCGGCAAAACATGCGCATAGAATTTTTCAATTCCAAGCTTGTCACAAACATTTTTTGCAGTGGTTTCACCGTCGCCGGTTATCATCATAATATCTGAAAATCCCTTATTTTTAAGTGATTGTACCACTTGCGCAGCATTTTGCCTTATCGGATCTTCTATGCACAAAACACCGCACAGCTTTCCACCGATAGCGAGATATATCATTGAATAGCTCTCACCGAGTTTTGCAATTTCTTTTTCCTGTATACCTGTGATTTCAATTCCTTCGTCATCAAATATAAAATGTGCGCTTCCAATCAAAACTTTCTGCCCGTTCAACCTTGATGATATGCCGTGTGCAACGACATACTCCACTTCGGCATGCTCTTCTTCGTGCTGTAGATTTTTCTTTTCTGCCGCATATACAACTGCCCTTGCAACACTGTGAGGAAAATGTTCCTCAAGGCAGGCGGCGGTTTTTAAAATTTCGTCTTCCGAATACTCTTCAAAGGCAACCACTTTTGATAGGTTTGGACATGAAACCGTAAGAGTTCCGGTTTTGTCAAAAATCATTGTGTCTGCGTGTGCAAAGTTTTCAAGAAATCTTCCGCCTTTTACCATAATATCATATCCGATAGCTTCGCGCATTGCCGAAATCACACAAATCGGCGTTGAAAGCTTAATGGCGCATGAATAATCAACCATTAATACCGACAAAGCTTTTGTGATATTTCCTGTAAACAGATAGGTTGCAGCACATGTAATCAAGCTAAACGGTACCAAACTGTCCGCAAAAGTTTCAGCCTTTGTCTGTATATTTGATTTTAAATTTTCAGAGCTTTCAATCAACTCTACAATTTTGCTGATTCTGCTGTTATCCGGAAGGTCGGTAACCTTTATATCCAACTCTCCTTCTTCTATGACTGTTCCTGCATATACTCTTAAGCCGCTTTTTTTATGGCAAGGCAATGATTCGCCTGTCATTGATGACTCATTAACACCCGCTTCTCCCGATACAACGATTCCGTCAACGGGGATCATACTCCCGCACTGTACTCTTACAACATCACCGGTAACCACACCTTTTAGAGGTATTATCTCAGCATTCCCGTTTTTCACTATCCACACACGCTCAACACCGAGCGACAAACTGCTGCCAAGGGCATTTTTTGCTTTTTGTCTTGTATAGTCTTCAAGTAAAGCTGAAATATTTAAAAGGGTCATAACCGAGGATGCAGTGCCGTATGAGCCGCTCATAACCGAAGCGGATATGGATACCGCATCCAAAACAGACACATTTATCTTTCCTTCTGAAATACCGGCAATGCCCTTTTTAATAAACGGAACAGCTCGAATAACGGTAAACGGTAATCTCAAACAAGGTGGCACAAGCATCTTCATAATTATACTTTTTATTATTATTTTACTGCAATTCTTTTTAAATTCTTTATCTGTAATCTGTAACGAGGCAAGCGGCAATTCGGGAACGCTTGATGCATCCGTATTCTCTATTTTGTCAAGTAATATTCCCCGGATATTTCCGCTGTACATCACCAAAATACTCCCGTTCACCGAAGAAACTTTAACATAATACACACCACATATACTGCTTAATTCATTTTCAAAACTGCTTTCCTGCAATTCTGAAAATACATTCTGTCCGCACCTTACACGAAGTCTTCCCGGAGAATCGTATATTATTTTGAACTTCACGGTTTATCCCTTCTTTTACTCGTTATCAGCCTGCTGTTTTGCATCATAACAAATATCTTCTGCTTCCTCTTTCATATTTTGAAAGGCGACCTGAGCATCCTTTTGCAGCTTCATACATTTTGCAAGCCCATTCACAGCTGTTTTCCTTGTTTTTTCACTCTTTAATACTTTTACTCCATATGTAGCTGCAAGTATGCCGCCTGCAAAACATAATAATTTTTCATTTTTAATAATATCGGTTAATTTCATTTTAACATTACTCCTTTATTCCTTGAATTATTCTTTTCTAATCTTTTTCTTTTATTTTTACAACGGATAAAAGTCCCGCAACAACCGCACAAATAATGATTGCGGAAATATTATCAACTAATTATGTTCCCATAAAACGCCCCCTTTTTTGTCCATTTATGACATTTCGTAATCAGGCGCATATGCAAGCGACCACGGCATCATATGCGACCCCCATTCCATCAGCCTTAGCTAACCAAAAATCTCAAATAAATAGTTAGTGCCCACTAACCCACTTACCAGTTTAACATAACTAACCTCGTTTGTCAATATATTTTTGAATTTTTTTATTTGGGTTCGCCTTTATGACAATTATATCGGCATTTTTTGCTTTATGCGAGCTGTTCATTTTGCCGCAGCTTCTATAAAATCATCCGGTTTGACAAGGCTAACAAAGTATGGTACAATATTTACAATAAATCGTGTGCCGGGTATAAAATATTTTGCCTTGTCGTGACATGGAGTAGTTGTATGGTGAAAATTAAAGAATCGGCGGAAAACTATCTTGAAACAATACTTGTGATAAAAAATCAAAAGGGTTGTGTTCGCAGTATTGATGATGCAAATAAGCTTAATTTTTCAAAACCGAGCGTTTCGGTTGCAATGAAAAATCTTCGTAAAGAAGGCTATATCATTATGAATTCAGACGGTGGTATTGTACTTACCGAAAAAGGCCACATAGTTGCAGAAAGCGTTTACGAACGGCATCGGATAATTGCAAAAGCTCTAATAACTTTAGGAGTTGACGAAGAAACAGCCTATGAAGATAGTTGTAAAATTGAGCATGACATCAGCGATCTGAGCTTCATAAAAATCAAAGAGCATTTAGAAAACCACTCAAAATAACTGCATATATAAAAGGACATATTGCCCCTTTTCAGCGATATGTCCTTTTATATTTTACATTGTTTTCAAAATAATAATTAAATCCTGTATATCAATCAAACCGCTACCATCCAAATCACAACGCTTAAAATTATTCCATTCTGATGAGCTTTTATCTTTTCGATAATATTTTTGACAATATGTAATATCAAGAAGATCAATTATACCGTCGCTGTTAACATCACAGCTTGGGTTGTTGATTACGGTTGTATTTGCATTTTCTGCGGTAATCTTCGTTGTAAAATAAACCGCTTTTCCGTTTTCATCATATCCTGCTGCAGAAACATCAATAAGCTTTATACCGACGGACATATCGGAAAGAATCTCTTTAAACTGAACTTCGGCAACATCAAAAAACTCCGGTTTGCTCACACTCCCCCCTGCTCCGTTCTGCAAATATGACAACGCTATTGTTGCGGTATTATCATCGTTCCATTTGATTCCAAGCGGTGTAAATCCATTTTTGCCGATCAGATTTGCATATTGCAGGGCAGCATCCTTTTCAAATGTAAATGAAACGGTTGCAACTTTTTTCATATTACCAAGTTGAAATCCAAATGGTATTATATCCCCGGCAAAGATATTCTTTTTAGCTGTGACGGCTGCCTCAACAGAAAATGCTTCCGGCATTTTGGCATTTACGGTTATCTCGCAGCTTGCTTTTATTCCGTTTATTGTTTCTGCCGTAATAATCGCACTCCCAGACTTTTTTGCATTAACAATTCCGTCTGCAGTTACTTCTGCCGTTTCGGCATTTGAAGTGCTCCACGCAACCGTTCTGTTAGAGGCATTTCCGGGCATAACCTCGGCTGAAAGCCTTATACTTTCACCCTCGGTCATTATAAGCGACGATTTGTCAAGCGTTACCGACTGAGGATATACGATTGACGCACCCGAAAGCGAGTAATAGTCCGAAAGATATGTGTTTCCGGCATAATCTATCAGTGCAATCTTTGCCTGCGTCAGTCCTTTAAATTCTGAAGATGACAGATCAAATGTAATTTCCGATATTGCATCAGCCGATTCGGCATCCGGTTCTATCCATTTTGTTATCGGTTCTTTGCCGTTTGCCGTTACACATATACCCTGAATATAGTGATTGTCGTGAACGCTCAAAATCCAACGTGCGCCTTCAATTCTGCTTGATAATACCTCCGGCGCCGTACTGTCTATCACTATCGGAAAAGACCTTGTTTCTTCCTTGCCGGCTAACGCTGCCGTGATTTTATAAACATAGCTTCCGTCATAAAGCGGAGTATTCCATGTATCAAACGGCTCCCAGCCTTTTGCCGCCATAGGCGTGTAAAAGGCTTCGGAGGAGTAATGCGTTTTTGAAACCTTTGATAAGCTCTCGCTGTAAACTGTATTTCCGTCAATATCCTCCACCGAAAATGTAAGCTTGTCGGCATTTCTCAAAAGAGAAACTGCGGCGGTAACATTCTTGCCGGATTCATTTCCTTTTATTGCAATTTTATCTGCATTATATTCTTCCGAACCGTCAACATAATAGTTGTGACCCAGAATATATCCTCCTCCGTCACTGTTTCTGAACTGTCCGATTTGCGTTTCACAGATTGACGCAGTTTCATCATCATAAATATCTGAATCAAGCATGGAAAGAGCCTGCCAATCTCCAAAAAACCCCATAAACGGATAAGAAAGAGCCACCTCGCCGTTTTGTATCGGATTAAGCGTTACATAACCCTCAATATAAATACCGTTAGGAAAATCTTTTTTCAGATTTGCTTTGCCTTTTCCCGTAAGTTCAATTTTTACATTTATATCGGTTTCTCCGTTCGGCGCAAGCGTTATTTTCTTCGGCAAGGTTATCGTAACCTCTTCGCTTGAAAGCTCTCTTGCTTTTTGCGCCATATACACAACACCGTTTTCCATAACGGTGTCCTCAGTAAGAACTGTTACCGAAGGCTCGTATTGAATATCGTTGCCGCTTGCAGACACCGCCTTAAAATCAAAGGTATACTGTCCGATTTTATTATAGCCTAATTCGGCTTTCGGTCTGCCGTTATCTGTATTTAAAAGAAACGCATTTGTTTTTACGGCATTTTGGAGCTGAACAAGTCCCGCACCTTGTTTTCTCGGCGAATACGGAATACCATTTACATCTCTGACCGGAACAGCCGTACTCATCATAAGAGCATTAAAAAGACTGGTTCTTTCAGCCGCTGTCATATTCAGTCCGTTTTTATTTTCAAGTATGTATTGTTGCATAACTGCCGCAGCCCCCGCCATATGCGGCGATGCCATCGATGTGCCGCTCATATTTCCGTAAAGCCCGTTCGGAAGTGTGGAATAAATATCCCCTCCGGGAGCTGTAATTTCAGGTTTTAGTTTTAAATCCGGAGTGATGCCCCAAGACGAAAAGTCGCTCATCTTTCCGCTGTAACTATCTTTAAATCTGTCAACATAATCTTCGCTTACCGAAAGGTGTTTGTCAGCTTGTTCGCAAAGATACTCACCGTCTGCCTTACTGATAAACACACACGGTATCTTATTGTCGGTTGACATATTTACAAGAGCACCGTATACATTATCGTAAATAATCGCAGCAATCGCACCTGCATTTTTTGCATTTGTTTCTTTTTGTGCAAAGGTGATAATTTCGCCGTTTTCTTCACCGGCACGTCTTATCAAAGCGATTTTCCCTTTTAAATTTTTATCTGAAAAATCTGCCGCCGCACCTATACCACAATCAACGTACTCAAAAGCACCCGAAAGCGATGTGAGTTGACCGCTCGGTTTTTCGGACGGGTCGTTATATCGGATTTTTCTGCCGCTTGCAAGTAAATATACCGAAGTGGTTTCTATATTATTCATGCTCGCAACCGAAAGAGCAGCATCATAGGTAGACGGCGAAGCTACTGTGCCGTTGTCAGGTTCCGTTGCTTTCGGCAGATCGTTGCCGGCAGTGTTCCGATAAGATGAACTGTACTCATTGCCGGCAGCACAATATAAAGCAATTCCCGAATTTTTTACACGGTTATATACCTCACGCATGGATTTATATGCGCTTTCCGAAAAACCCGCCGTGGAGCCGAGGCTCATGTTGATGGAATCCACCCCGAATTTAACGGAATCATCAAGAGCCGCCAAAATATCATCATCATATGCGCCGCCTGTTGAGTCGCCGAAAACCTTCATAATTAAAAACTGTGCATCGGGTGCGACTCCCTCAACAATTCCGCCTCCGTTTGCACCCACAATTCCGGCAACATGAGTGCCGTGAGAATCGCCGCCTGAAACATTTGTATCAACATCGGCATAATCATACGCATAAGGAATTTTGTCATTTATATAGACTTTTGAAACGTTCAGTTTACCTATGGTCATTTTATTGTTTTTGATAACATTTTCGATATCATCCTTGGAATATTTCGGACTGTTTACCGATGAAAAAGCAGGATGGGATAAGTCGAGGCCCGTATCAAGAATTGCAACGGCACTGTTTTTACCGGTCAGACCGAGCTTTTCGCCGACAATATCGCCGCCTATTGCGGAAACTCCGCCGTTTGAATAGGCATTTACCGGCTTGGGAAGGCTATAAAATTCCGCAACAAAAGCATCCTTTACACCGTCAGTTTCTTTGATTTCATTCAAGTCATCAATATCGGCTTCCACGGACAAACCGTTCATTACCGCAGAATATTCGCGTTTGACGATGAAATCCATACCGCTTTTTCCAAGCGCTTTTTTTACAGCCCTGCGTTTTTGTTCAAGCCGCTGTTCTATACCTTTGGCTTCACCTGACGCAAGAAAATCGGAAATGCTCGAATATGTGCTGATTTTCCCTTCGTAAGAAAGAAGCGGAGTGTCATCAAGCTCAACAATAATGCGAACATTTCCCCTTTCTCCGCTCTTATTAATATCATTTGACGGCACTGCAAAAATATCATTTGTCTCCGCAAATACCCCGGAACCCGAAATAAAAAGGCACACGGAAACAAAAGCGGCTGCAATGCGTTTAAAAATCTGATTATTCATCTTTTATTTTGCAAATCCTTTCGTAAATAAGTTGGCGTTATTTACGGTTAGTGACGACTAACAAGACAAAGTATAACATAAATAAATTCATTTGTAAAGTATCTACAAAAATTTTTTATAGTATTGACAAGACAAATATCATGTGCTATACTGTGATTTGTTAATTATGGTGTGACGACCAAACATTCGGGTCTTGAAACAGACTCTTTTTTAAAGACTTACGGTTAGTTAAAACTAACTTAATGAAAGGAAGTGTTTGAAAGGGGTATTTATTTTTTGAATATGAGTTAGTTAAAACTAACCGAGAAAGAGGTGACAATATGAAACTGCAGGAAAAAATAATAAGCTTGCTTACGGCAGCCTTGATGCTGTCGACAAATATTACGGCTGTTTCGGCACAGGCAAGCGAAAAACCGCAAACCGCAATTATTTTTGAACCAAAGCGGACGGCTGCGGGAATTGATTACGATGTGTATATTGAAAATGCAAACTATTTAAGTACACTGATGTTTGCAATGGATTTTACATCAAAGGAAAAAGGGACAATGAGCCTTACGGACAATGATTGCTTTGATATATCGCACAGCGAATGGAGCAATGAAAACACGTTAAAAGCCTATCTGGGCAGAACGGGACAGAAAACCGGGTTCTCATCGGACAGTAAAATCAAAGTAGCACATATTTCAATCCCGATTGATATTTCAGCGGTCGGAAATGTGACGGCTACGGTATCGAGCGCAATATGCGCCGGTGTTATTCAAACAGACAGCAATGCGCTCAAGGGAAACGTAACCGTCCCCGAGCAACCGATCAGCTATGCGATAAGGGAATGCAGCGTTTTGAGCTATGACAAAAACAAGGTAAATATTCTTTCGTCAAATAATCGTAATGCAGATGTTATATATGCATTATACGACAGTCAGGGCGGGCTTGTAAACGCATATAAGGAAAATATCGGCTTGAAGCAAGGCGAAAATGAAATATCACCGACCGGAATTGATTTCGGGCAAGCCGAAACGGTATCTGTTATGATTTGGGACGGAATCGATTCGATGCGACCGCTTGCAGACAAAACAACAATAAATAATTAGAATGGAGATTAGGCTATGAAAAAATTATTCAAAAAAGCAATGATAACAATGTGCTCGGCAGTTATGCTTATGGGAATAAGCGCTGTCGGCGCGAATGCGGCAACGGTTGAGGTGGGGGATTTTACTGTAGAAAAAAGCGGATACGGATCTTCGCTTAAAGTAAGTATTGCAAAATATACAGGAACCGACGGCAAAATTACACTTCCGACAACTGCAAAGTTTGGCGAAACGGAATATGCGATAACATCGGTAGGTGCGGCATTTACAGCAAACGAAATTATTACAGATGTTGTAATTCCGGAAGGGTATGATACCGTATCTTTGAGCGCATTTGCAAATTGCCCGAATTTAAAGGGCGTGTCAATACCGGGGACTATGTCAATGATTGCGGCTTCGGCATTTAAAGATTGCCCAAAACTTGAAACTGTGACATTTGCCGGGAGCGACGAATCCTCGCTGAGGTTCAGAAATGATGTTTTTGCCGGCTGCACATCGCTGACGTTTATAGAATTACCGAAACAGTTAAGCTCGGTAGACAACAACTTTCTGCGCGGCTGCACATCGTTGACATCTATATCCGTTGCAGACGGTTCGGAAAATTTTGCGGCTGACGGTAATATTTTGTATGATGTAAGCGGAGAGGGCGCCGTTATGACTGCATATCCGTTTGGCAAGCAGGAGACGGAGTTTACAATTCCGGGTTCTGTCAATGGCAAGACCGTTACCGAAATCGGTCCGCAGTTATTTAAAGAAAACGGAACATTAAAGAAAATCACGGTTCCTCAAACGATAACAAGCATTGCGCGGTATGTGTTTAACGGCATGAAGGCAATCGAGGAAATTATACTTGAACACGAAACCGCTCCGTCGCTCGGCTCAGAGGTGTGCACCGAGATGAAAGCGGGCAGCAAGGTAATTGTAAAAAATGAAGATGTTGCCAAGGCTTTTGAATCAACATCATCATACACAAAGTATTACACATCCGAAAATACAACAATTACCGTTGCAGGCTCAGAACCCGAGGAAAAGACAGTTTCGGCAGCAGTTTCAATCGAGGCGGATAAAATAACAGACGGAAAAGCTGTTTACAACATTTATCTCGACAGTGCGGAGAATGTTAATACTGTTCTTTTAAAGGTATCTTTTGATTCATCAAAGGTCGCCAAAGGAGAAATCGTTTCAACAAACGACAAATTCACAAGCGGAACGTCAGAGTGGACAGAAGAAAACGGCAAGCTTGTATTAAAAGCATATTTAGGTATTACGGGCAATGTTATGGGCTTTTCCTCAACCGAGAAAACAAAGCTTGCTGAAATCTCCGTTTCTTTAAAGGACAATGCAAAGGGAAATATCACAGCGGAAATATCCGATGCCAAAGCGGCAGGCATAGTCGGCGAAGATGAATCGGCGATGAACGGCACAGTTACAATCACCGCACCCTCGACAAGCATTTTTGTTCCG
Organism: uncultured Clostridia bacterium; assembly: GCA_934487205.1. Taxonomy (GTDB): domain Bacteria; phylum Bacillota; class Clostridia; order UBA1381; family UBA1381; genus UBA1738. The sequence goes on along the minus strand of CAKSRS010000054.1, from coordinate 4,093 downwards.
AGCTATGATGTAAACGGCGATAGCACGGTTGACATTATCGATATTACCGAAGCACATAGATATTATCAGGCAACCTCATCAGATACAAACTGGGAAACGGCAAAAGCTATGGATGTAAACGGCGATAACAAAGTTGACATTGAGGACTACATAGCAATATTCAACAACTTAAGCGATTTCTAATAAGGAGCAGATATGAAAAGTAAAATTCTAAAAAAACTATCTGCGCTGACAATCATTGCGGCTATGCTGACGGGTTTGACCGTCAGCGTGTCCGCAGGAAACGACGGACTGATCGGCGCAAACATAAAGGACGGCGAGCTTCTTGGCTACTACGGAAACGGCGGAGATATAAAAATACCCGATACCGTCACCGTAATTGCGGGTGAAGCGTTTTTAAACAACGATAATGTTACCAGTGTAACAATTCCGGGCAGTGTTCAGGTTATCGGCTATCACGCATTTGAGGGCTGCACAGAGCTTGAACGAATAATTTTTGAAGACCCGACCGACGGAGCGGATATGATTATCCGTCTGAGTGCCTTTGCAAATTGCCCCAAACTGACCGAATGCGAAATTCCAGCGGTGGCAACCTATGTAACCGCAAATGTATTCAAAGGTTGCACAAGTATGGACAAAATAACGGTTCACCCACAAAATCCATACTACGTCACAGACGAAAACGGCGTCATGTTTGGACCGTGGGTAGATAACGGTACTCCGAAGTATGATGATCCCAACCTGACTCTGACAGCCTATCCAAGTGGCAGAGAGGGCGGGTACACAATACCGGAGCAAGTAAACGGCAGAACGGTAAATCGAATTTGGGCAAGCGCATTTAAATGCGCCGAAAATCTGACCGATATCGATATACCCGAAACGATAAAAATCATAGGAGGCAACGCTTTTGAAAAAACAGGACTGACCGATGTCACCGTTCCCGACACCGTCGAAAAACTTGACTCAGGCGTGTTTGAAGATTGCACCAAGCTTACACATATAAAACTTCCCAAAGGTATGACAAGTATTTCTCACAGCCTGTTCAAAGGGTGCACAAGTCTTTCTTCGATAGACTTTCCCGACTCGGCAACAAATATCGAAATGTATGCCTTTACAGACTGCAAATCGCTTACAAATCTGGTTCTTACCGACGGAATCGCGAATATAACGCTTGCGGCATTTGAGGGCTGCACAAATCTTCAAAGAGTCGTTATTCCGTCAAGTGTTACGGGCTTTCCGGGCGATGATATCGTAGGGGCTTACAATATGTTTCCCGACAGTCCGAAATCATTGGTGGTTTATGTTGAAAAAGGCTCGAGCGGTGAACGCTGGGCGGTAAACAATGTTGCGGACTGGGGATATAACTACGAAGTCCTCCCCGATGTATCGAATCTCGACTCCATAAATGCAGGAAGTTTTTATTTAATTAATCTTGATAAAAAAATCAAAGTCGAGGGCGAATTTTCGATCAACTCATACCTTACAGCGGAAGAAATTTATTCGGGCGATGAATATAACGCCTTAAGTGCGAAGTCTTCCAACGGAGCTTTGCGTGTATACAAAATTTCGACAACTCCGGACAACGGTGCGGATAGCTACACTGTAAGCGTCGGACTGCCCGACGGTTACTCAAAGAATGCAAAACTGTATTTTTATACAGACGGTGAAGTTTCGGAAATTTCATCGTCAATGGTAAGCAAAACATTTACCGCACAGACAGACATTCTTGGATATTTTGCGGTCATTGATTCGACTGTATCGGACGGAAATAATGATGAAGTGACAAAGGTGACTCTCAATAAAACTTCCGCATCAATGAAAAAGGGCGACAAGCTTCAGTTATCCGCAACAGTATTGCCGCAAACGGCAGCAGATAAATCTGTCACATGGGAAAGCTCTGACAATGCGGTTGCGATGGTTGACGCCAAAGGCGTTGTAACGGCCGTTTCGTCAGGAAACACCAAAATCACTGTAACAGCCGTCAACGGCATCAGCGCATATTGCATGATAACCGTTACGGAGTCCGACTCAACCAAACCCAAAAAAGAAAATATAGAAACCAAAGCATCACTGGCGGCTGAAAAAATCGCGGCTGAAAAAAGCAAATCATATTTCACATTTTCGCTTTCCGAGGCTTCAAGAATTGCGAATGTTCAGCTGACCTTTGAAACTCCGATCTCCGATGTCAAAATTATCGGAGATAACGGTTTTACCGTTATCGGTGATATCAGCGGTGAAGTAAACGGAGGCAAATATACGGGTACTGCGATACTGGGCTTTTTGGATGCCGACGGCAAATTGTTTTCGGCGGACAAATCGACCGCAGTCGCAAAAATAATTGTGAATACAGATGAAGCATCAATCAAAATAACCGATTTAAAGGTATCGGGCTGGGACTCGGATAAAAATGTAATGTACGGAAGTGTAAACGAAATCAACCCGCCCGAGGTAACATTTACCGACGCGCTCACCTATGATATAAACGGCGACGGCAAGGTTGATCTTTTGGATATTACAGAAGCTCAACTCTATTACCGCACCGACAAAAAAAATGATAACTGGAGCACGGCATCAAAATGCGACTTTAACGGCGACAGCAGGATTGACATAGAAGATTATATGGCGATTTGGCTGAACTTTACAAAATAATTTATATGTTTTATTGGGACTGTATTGAAATATACAGTCCCGCTCGGAATGGAGATTATTATGAACAGATTAACAAAAAAAATGCTGACAGCGGCGGCTCTTTGTTTTTGCTTTTCTTCTTTTTCTGCATATGCGGCACAAATCACTCCGTCGAATACAAGCATTACTCTCGGTAAAAATGATAATGTCATTTCTTTTGATATTTATTTGGAAACCGATACCGCATTTGCCGGGGCTGAATTCGGTATAAAACCTTCACAAAGCGATGTGGAATTTTCATCACTTGCTTTGGCGGATGAATTGAAAAACGAGTCCAAAGTACAGACTGTAAAAGACGGCTGTCTCTATTTCGGCTTTTTTTCAAACACAAATAAATACAGTGCCGGAAAGCAAAAAATAGCAACGCTGAACTATTCATACAACGGGAGTGCCAAAAGAACCGTTTCGTTGGTTGACTCAAAAATTGTGACAGTTGATGAACACAACAAAACAAACGGTGACACTTCGTCAAAACCGTTCACCGTAACCATAACCCGTTCAAGCGGTTCGCCGGGAGGCGGCTCATCCTCCGGCGGAGGTTTTGGCACAGGCGGCGGTATAAAAAAACCCGACATAACCCTGCCGGATACATCAAAATCTTATTCGGATAAAAATTTCACTGATATTGACGGACATTGGGCAAAAAACGATATTTACGGTTGTGTAAAAGCGGGATTATTTACCGGTATTTCGGATACACTTTTTGACCCCGAGGGATCGGTCACAAGAGCAATGGCGATTACGGTTCTCGGAAGATTTTCAAAAGACAGCATAGAAGGCACAGTATCGGCATTTACCGATGTTACGGCAGATAAATACTATGCGGATTATGTTTCCTGGGGTTCAAAAAACGGTATTGTAAAAGGTATCGGCAAAACTGAATTTGCTCCGGATAATTTTGTTACACGTGAGCAGCTTTCGGCAATGATAGTGCGTTATCTTAACTATAAGGATATTGCATTGCCCGGCGACTCCGATGAAATTAAAAGGCACAGTGATTATACACATATTTCCGATTATGCAAAACTAAATATGGCAATATGTTATGAAATGGGTCTTATAAAAGGTCATGACAACGGGCTTATTGAGCCAAAAGGAAATTTAACACGCGCTCAGCTTGCTTCTGTTATGATGCGGCTTTTGGATTACATTGATAATATAGAACAATCCGAACAGAATCAGGTATAATCTAACTCTTAAAAAGATGGTGTGGCAAATGAATTCATTTGCCACACCATCTTTTTAGGCTTTCGCTGTCAAGTCAAACACAATGCCCGGCACACCGAAAAATAAAAATCAAAAAATTTTTCAAAACCTATTGACAAAACGATATAACACTGTTATAATAAATGTAACGGTGTTATATATAGCTTTTCGGAGGGGAAATAATGGCTGATAATGAAAT
>CAKSRS010000053.1 GCA_934487205.1 uncultured Clostridia bacterium | reverse complement strand
CAAGGGTTTCTTTCCATGCTTTGCTCTGTCTTCGTTAATTGCCGCATTTAATTCTTTTATATACTCTTGTGTCTCTATTTTAACTGTATCTTCTACAAATTTATTTTTGTTCGCATTTGCTTTTAAATGGGTACTGTATCCTCTATGTATACAAACTCCATTTTCCTTTGTCGGTTTCTTCCTTCCAAAAGCATTTCAACACCCCATTATTACGCTGTTTTCTATACTCCCATTATATCATATTTTGCATGATTTGAAAAGGTTTTTTACAAAAAAATGACCGCCGACTTTGACTTTGTCAGCGGTCTGAAACCACCCGTTGGACGGGTGGTTATGATTTTGTTTGGGAATATTTGACGGTTATGGTAAAATATCTCTGAAGGGAGAGAAATATATGAGAACTGTTACAAAGGAAAAAATGAAAAAGTTCAGACTGTATCTGTACGAAAATGAAAAAAGTGAAAATACCATTAACAAATACATGAGAGATGTAGTTTCTTTTTCACAATATATCGGGAAAAACAGTATTAAAAAGGCAGATATGCTTGAATATAAAAAGCTGTTGTGCGAAAAATACGCACCGCGGAGCGTAAATTCTATGCTGTCATCAATAAATGCTTTTTTTGATTATTTGGAGTGGCATGAACTTAAGGTAAAAACTCTGAAAATCCAAAAGCAAATATTTTCCGATAAAGAATCGGAGCTCACAAAATCCGAGTACGAGCGGCTTTTGTCGGTGGCGAAGGCAAGAAAAAAGGAGCGGATATACTATCTTATTCAAACCGTGGGGAGCACCGGTCTGAGAATATCAGAGCTGAGGTACATAACGGTCGACGCCGTAAAATCCGGGCAGGCGGTTATAAACTGTAAGGGCAAAATAAGGCGGGTATTTCTGCCGAATTTGCTGTGTAAAATGCTGAAAGAATACATTAAGTCACGAAATATAAAAAGCGGCCCCGTTTTCGTTACAAGAAACGGAAAACCGCTGGACAGATCGAACATATGGCGCATGCTTAAAGCACTGTGCCGCAGCGCGGGCGTGCCGAACGAAAAGGTGTTCCCGCATAATTTGCGACACCTTTTTGCGCGCACGTATTACTCAATGCAGAAGGATATAGTGCGCCTTGCCGATGTTCTCGGACATTCGAATATTAATACCACGCGAATTTATACTATTGAAAGCGGAGATGTTCATATAAAACATCTGCAAAAACTCGGTCTGCTCCGACAATGAGTATCATAATTATATTTGACGTCGGACATATTATTTTTCGGGGGTTTTAGCAATTTTATATGGTGAAATTCCGTACTTTTTCTTAAAAAGGCGGCTGAAATAGCTGTAATCGTTAAATCCGGCTTTTTCCGCTGCCTCGCTTACGGAAATATGCTTTTTCAGCAGACCGTAAGCAAATTCGAGACGTTTGTTGCGAATATAGGCTGAAATTCCGATGCCGTACTCGGCAGAAAATGCGGCGTAAAGCTGTGAACGATTTGTTTTGGCACACGCACAAATATCACTGATTTTTATTTCGGAGCATAAATTTACGGAAATATACCTTTTGGCAAGTGCTGCAATGCTTTCACATTGTGGCACAACCATTTCTTTCAGAATAATGTATTCGGTGCAGATTTCAAGCAGTTTTGCCGCTGCTGCAATCTGCTTTTTGTTTCTGTATTTCAGTCCTTTTGCACTGCAATTTACGCCGTATTTCTTGTTTATTTTGCGGACAAATTCACATAATTCCTCTTTGTTTTTTATGTCGGTAATCTGTCCGAACATAACATAGCCGATATTTATTCCGTCATATGACAGCGGCAGCGTTGCCTCCACCAAACCGGCGTGACATTTGTATATAACAATATCTCCGGTTTTTCTGCAATTTTCAAAAGAAACAGTATCGCTCTCGGTACATTTTTTGACTAAATTTTGTTTTGAGCATATTTCGCGGCAAAATGCACATTTTTCAGACGGATATGCAATAATTTCACGAAAATTACTGTCAAAAATGACGATTCTTATTCCGGATAAATTATAGAATAACTCCATGATTGAACGAAGTTCATCGGTTTTTGCGGCGAGAAACATAATCGCAATTCTCCTTTCGGACAAATTTACAAAAAATATAGATAAATTTAACTATTATTATATCATAAAATTTGATAAAATCAAGACAGATATAAAAATATGCCGCACATTTTGCGGAGGATAGGAGATAAACAATATGAAATTTGCGTTATATTTCGGAAACCGGGGATTTTTCCCGGCGAGTCTGATTGCCGGAGCGCGCGAGGAGATGGTGAAAGCCGTTACCGATGCCGGCTATGATTACATAATTGCGCCGGAGGAGCTGACGCGCTACGGTGCGGTGGAAACGCGCCAAGAGGGTTGGAAGTATGCCGAATGGCTGAAATCTCACGAGGGTGAGTATGACGGGGTTATCATGTCGCTGCCGAATTTCAGTGACGAAAACGGCGCGATTGCGGCACTGGAGCATTGCGGCAAGCCGATATATATTCAGGCTTATCCGGACGAAATCGGCAAAATGGATTTTGACCACCGCCGCGATTCGTACTGCGGAAAATTCAGCATTGAGGACGTTTTTCATCAGTACGGAGTGCAGTACACGGTTTTTGCGCCGCACGTTGTTTCGCCGCTGTCAAAGGAATTTGAACAAAATCTGCATGATTTTGCCGCTGTCTGCCGCGTGGTAAACGGTATGCGGCACTTCTCAATCGGCGTTCTGGGCGCGAGAACATCAAAGTTCAAAACTGTGCGCTATGATGAAATCACGCTGCAAAAATACGGAATTACCTGTGAAACTTTTGATTTGTCGGATTTATTCTGGCGCGTGGAGCAGTACGTGGACGATGATAAAAAGGTGGCGGAAAGAAAAGAACACCTTAAAAATTACACCGATTTTTCGCTCGTGCCGGACGATAAGCTGACAACGCTTGCGAAGGTGTCGGTTGTAATTGATGACTATATGCGCGAGTTCCGCCTTGACTGCATAACGCTGCGCTGCTGGGAGGAAATGCAGACGGTGCTTGGCGTTGCACCGTGCGTGCTTTTGAGCGAACTGAATGACCGCGGAATTGTCGCGTCATGCGAAATCGACCTCTGCTCGGCAATCAACATGTACTCGATGCAGCTTGCCTCGGGTAAGCCGACCGCCTGTCTTGACTGGAACAACAACTACGGCGACGATGAAAACAAGGTAATTTTGTTCCACTGCGGCTCAACGGCACAAAAGCTGATGAAGGCAAAGGGTCTTGTGACCGACCATAAAATGTTTGCAAAAGGCTGCCCGGGCTGCGGCTGGGGCGCGAACGAGGGAAGAATTGCCGCGTTCCCGATGACACTTTCCAACTGCAAAACCGAGGACGGCAAACTGACCTTCTACGTTGACGAGGGTGAATTTACCGACGATGATATTGAAAAGGAATTTTTCGGCTGCGGCGGTGTTGCGAAAATCCCGGATTTGCAGCGTAAGCTGATAAAGCTGGGAAGATGCGGATTCAGACATCATACAACCGTCGGAGTGGGACACATGTCGATGATTTTGAAAGAAGCATTTGAGCATTATCTTGGTTATGATGTGATGGAGTTGTAATTATGAAAGATATTTTAATCGGCGGACTGGACATAGGCACAAGCGGCTGCAAAATCGTGCTGTATGACGCAGAAGGGCGGTTTGTGCGTGACGAATACACCGAATATGACGTGACGCGCAAGGGCGGACTGCACGAAATTGACGCATGCGCGGTTTTTGCAGCGGTAAAAAAGGTGATAAAAGCCGCGGACTGCAAAAATACTGCGGCAATCGCGGTTACAAGCTTCGGCGAAACCTTTGCCATGCTTGACAAAAATGACGAGCCGTGCGCGCCGTCAATGTTGTATACCGACCCGCGCGGAAAAGAGCAGTGCGGGCGGTTAATAAACAAATTCGGGGCAGAAAATCTCGCGTTTAAAACCGGCGCAAAAACGCATGAAATGTACTCGCTGCCGAAAATAATGTGGATAAAAGAGAATATGCCGGAAAATTTTGCGCGCGCGGAAAAAATCCTGTTGATACAGGACTACATCGTGTATATGCTGTGCGGCGTGCGGCAGATTGACGTATCGCTTGCCGCGCGGACAATCTGCTTTGACATCGAAAACAAGTGCTGGGACAAGGAAATTTTAGAATTTGCCGGGATTGACGAAAACCTGCTTTCCGCACCTGTTCCAACGGGTACGGCAGCAGAAAAAATCAAGCCGGAGCTTGCACGTGAGCTTGGAATTTTGTCGGATTGCGTGATAGTAAGCGGCGCACATGACCAGATTGCTGCGATGCAAGGTGCGAATATCCGTACAAATGAGCAGGTTATGGACGGAACAGGCACGGTTGAGTGTGTGCCGGTGTTGTTTGACAGTGTACCCCGGGATTTTACACTCTATGAAATGGGCTATTCCCTGGCACCGCACCCCGGCGGCGGATATGCGTGTTATGTGCTGTCCTACACCGGCGGTGCGACGCTGAAATGGTTCCGCGATAATTTTTCGGATAGGGGCTATGCCGAGCTTGACAAGGCCGTCAGCGAGGAGCCGACAGACCTGTTAATTATGCCGCATTTTGCCGGAGCCGCAACGCCGTATATGGACATAAATTCAAAGGCGGCGATTTTGGGGCTGACGTTTGAGCATACAAAAACCGATATTTATAAGGCGTTAATGGAGGGAACAGCTTATGAAATCGCGCTCAATCTTGAAATACTTAAAAAACGCGGACTTTCGGCGAAATCGGTCACGGCAACCGGCGGCGGTGCGCGGTCGGATGTGTGGCTGCAAATCAAGGCGGACGTTCTGGGACTTGCGGTAACGGCACTTGACGGAAAGGAAATCGGCGGTGCGGGAACGGCAATAATGGCAGGACGTGCAATCGGAGTGTATGATGAAAACACAATCCTCGCAAAGCCGCGAAAGACATTTTATCCCGACGAAAAACGGCATGCATACTACAAAAATCAGCTTGAAAAGTATAGGAAAATTTACGCGGCGGCAAAGGAGGTAATGCGCGATGAATAAATATATCGGACATCAATCGCAGATAAGCGGTGTTGACGAGGTAATTCTGGCAAAAGGCAAAGGCAAGGGCATGACGCTTTTGCAGGTGCGAAACGGCATGGGACTTGAAATCACCTTTTCAGCTGACCGTGCGATGGATATTGCAAGGGTTAGCTTAAAGGGCGACAACCTCGGCTATTTTTCGCCGTGCGGATATGTTGCGCCCGGTTTTTATGATAACCGCGGCACGGGATTTTTAAAATCCTTTACCGCCGGATTTATGACAACGTGCGGACTGACAGCTGTCGGCTCACCCTGCACCGATGACGGCGAGGAGCTGCCGCTGCACGGCACAATCGCAAACACACCGTGCGAGAATTATTCGTATGAGGAAACGGAAACCGAGATAATCATAAAAGCGCAGGTGCGCGACGCGGCAATATTTGCGCATCAGCTGATTTTGGAGCGCGAATACAGAATTTCAAAAACCGAAAACAAGCTGTCACTGTGCGACAAAATCGGAAATATCGGCTCGGATAAAACACCGCTTGAGGTGCTGTACCACTGCAACATGGGTTATCCGCTTTTGTCGGAAAACACCGTTTTGGACATTCCGGCAAGGTCGACCGAGCCGCGAAATAGCCACGCAAAAAAGGGACTTGCCGACTGTCTGAAAATGGAGAAACCGCAGTGCGGCTATGAGGAAATGTGCTATTATCACACACTTTCGGAAGGCAGGGTGTCGGCGTATAATCCCGACATAAAAAAGCGTGTCGCAATCACGTTTGACACGAAGGAGCTGCCGTGTTTTACAGAGTGGAAGATGATGGGCGAACATGATTATGTGCTGGGCTTGGAGCCGGGCAACTGTCTGCCGGACGGGCGCGACGTCATGCGCGAGAAAGGCATACTTGAATTTTTACAGCCGGGCGGGGAAAAGGTACATCATCTGGAATTTGATTTTACGGAGGAATAACAATGCTTGTAACATTAAAAAATATATTGAAAATCGCCGAGGCGAAAAAGTGTGCAATCGGCTCGTTCAATACACCGAATTTTGAAAGCCTGAAAGCCGTAATCGGCGCGGCGGAGGAATTAAATCAGCCGGTAATAATAATGCACGCACAGGTTCACGAGGAAATGGGGCTTTGCAAAATGGACGAAATCGCACCGATAATGTTGTTCATGGCAGACCGCGCGAGCGTGCCGGTATGCGTACATTTGGACCATGGCACAGACCTTGATTATGTGAAAAAAGGGCTTGACTTGGGCTTTACGTCGGTTATGTACGACGGCTCGACATTGCCCGACGAGATAAATTTTGCAAACACCGCGGTTGCGGTTGAAATGGCGGCGCAAACGGGCGCGAGCGTTGAGGCGGAAATCGGTTCGATGGGTGCGAGAGAATCGGGAGCCGAGGGCGGCGAGAGCATATACACAACACCTGAGGCTGCAAAGAAATTTTCGGAGGAAACGGGAATTGACGCATTAGCATGCGCGTTCGGAACGGCGCACGGAATTTATTTAAAAGAGCCGAAGCTCGACTTTGCGCGGCTTGACGAGATAAACAAAATCACGAATGTGCCGATAGTAATGCACGGCGGCAGCGGCGTGAGTCATGAGGATTACAAAAAGGTAATCGCGCTCGGCGTGCGAAAAATCAACTACTACACATACATGGCAAAAGCCGGCGGCGAGGCTGTATCGGGAAAGACCTACGGACAGTTCCACGACGCGGCAAATGACGCGACTGCGTCAATGAAAGCCGATGTAAAAAAAGCAATGTCGGTATTTTGCGGCAAATAAATAAAAACAACCTCCTAAGGGCGGCGAGAGATACGCCCGGGGAGGTTTTTTATTATATGAAAGCATGTAATAAGGCGGCGAATGGCGACTGAATAACAAGTATATGCGCCGATATATGACGAATTTTGTCTAAATCGCACATTGATTTATATTTCACAAAGTAGTATAATTAAAACATGTATGTTAATATGCATATGTAAGCGGTATTGTGCCGCCGGAAAAATTGATACATAAAAGGAGGAAACGATGGTGAAGTGGCTGATTGCGTCCGACATACACGGCAGTGCGAAATATTGCCGGAAGATGCTTTGCGCGTATGAAAACGAAAAAGCCGAACGCATGCTTTTACTGGGTGATGTTCTCTATCACGGACCGAGGAATGACCTTCCGGAAGAATATGCACCGAAAGCTGTTATCGAAATGCTGAACGAAAAAAAGAACGACATTTTATGCGTTCGCGGAAATTGTGACAGCGAAGTCGACCAGATGGTTCTGGATTTTCCGATTTTGGCGGACTATGCGATAATCGATATAGGCAGCAGGCTTATTTATGCAACACACGGGCATATTTTCAATGAGAAGAATTTGCCGCCGCTGCATAAGGGGGATATTCTTCTGCACGGGCATACGCATTTACCAAAGTGCGTATCTTGCGGCGATTATATCTGTATGAATCCCGGGTCTGTGTCCATTCCGAAGGAAAACAGCCGGCACGGATACATGATTTTTGACGGTGATGTATTTGTGTGGAAGGATTTTGACGGCAATACAGTACGTGAATATCGTCTCACACATGTATCATAACAGGGTATATCGATAAAGACAATACCGATATATAAAAATAACATTTGCGCCAAAGCGCGAAATATGTTATAATTAAGTAAGAATAAGTATTTTTGAGAGGTGTATTATGAACAAAATATCCATTGTAGGAACCGGAAGCGTCGGTTCCACGATAGCCTATACGTTAACGGTTATGGGCATAGCGTCAGAAATAGTCATGATTGACATTAACAACGAAAAGGCACTCGGTGAAGCACTTGACATACGCCAGGGAACACCGTTTTGCGGCGCATGCTCCATATATGCCGGCGATTACCGCGACGCGGTTAATTCAGATATCGTTATCTTAACGTCGGGCATTGCAAGAAAGCCGGGGCAGACGAGACTTGAACTTGCACAAACAAACGTCAACATAACAAAATCGATTATTCCGGAAATTACAAGGTATGCTCCGAATGCGATTTACATTATTGTCAGCAACCCGGTTGACGTTCTGACATATACCTTTAATAAATTTTCAAATATTCCCGAAAATCACATTATCGGTTCGGGAACAATTCTTGATACGGCGCGTCTGCGTGCAAGACTTGCCGAGTATTACAACATAAACCAAAGCAATGTACATGCATACGTTTTCGGTGAACACGGCGATTCTTCGTTTATCCCTTGGTCGGTGGCGAATATCTCGAATATTCCTATAAGACAGTGTGAAAAAATTATTCTTGAACCGGGTATAAAGAGTCCGGAACTTAATCTGGAAGAAATAGAACAATATGTAAGAAAATCCGGCGGGCGCGTTATTGCGCGTAAGGGTGCAACGTTCTACGCGGTATCGGTATCAGTCTGTCACATATGCAAGTGCATTTTGGGCGGTATTGATACAACGATGACCGTTTCCACGATGATGCACGGCGAATACGGCATCAATGACGTATGCCTGAGCACGCTTAACATGATTGGAAATAACGGCGTGCGCGGAAAGGTAAATATTATGCTGACCGATAAAGAGGTAAGCAAGCTTCATCGCAGCGCGGAAACATTAAAAGATGTTATAAGCAATTTGGATATATAAAGAAGGGTGGTTTTTTTAATGGAATACCGTATCGAACATGATTCTATGGGAGAAATGAAGGTTCCGGCGGATCGTCTTTGGGCTGCACAGACGCAGAGGAGCCATGAGAATTTTAAAATCGGCGTTGATATCGAAACAATGCCGCGCGAAATTACTCATGCGTTCGGAATTTTGAAGAAGGCGGCAGCGCTTGCGAATGCGGAGCTTAAACCGGAAAAGATGACGGCGGAAAAGCTTGCGGCGATTTCGGCGGCGTGCGATGAGGTGATTGCGGGCAAGCTGAACGGGCATTTCCCGCTTGTTGTATGGCAGACGGGCTCGGGTACACAGTCAAACATGAATGCCAACGAGGTTATAGCAAACCGCGCGAATCAGCTGGCGGATAAAAAATTGTGCCACCCGAACGACGATATAAACATGAGCCAATCGTCAAACGACACATTCCCTACGGCAATGCATATTTCGGCAGTTATTGCTATTGAAGATAAGCTGCTGCCGGCGATTGAACTTCTTATTGAAACATTTAAACGCCTTGAAAAAGAAAACGACGGAATTGTTAAATCGGGACGTACACATCTTCAGGACGCAACGCCGATTAAATTCAGTCAGGAAATTTCAGGCTGGCGTTCAAGCCTTGAAAGGGACGCCGAACTTTTAAAAATGGCGGTAAAACCGCTTTACGGTCTGGCACTGGGCGGAACGGCTGTAGGTACGGGACTTAATGCGCCGAAAGGCTTTTCCGAACTGGTTGCGGAAAAGGTTTCAAAGCTGACGGGCAAGCCGTTTGAAACGGCGGAAAATAAATTCCATGCGCTTACGTCAAAAGACGAACTTGTATTCGCGCACGGTGCGATAAAGGCAACGGCATGCGATATGATGAAGATTGCAAATGATGTACGCTGGCTGGCATCGGGCCCGCGCGACGGTCTCGGCGAAATTCATATTCCGGAAAATGAGCCGGGTTCCTCGATTATGCCGGGTAAAGTAAACCCGACGCAGTGCGAGGCTGTTACAATGGTTGCGGTTCAGGTAATGGGCAACGACGTTGCCGTCGGCGTGGCTGCATCACAGGGTAACTTTGAGCTGAATGTGTTCATGCCGGTTGCGGCATATAATTTCCTTCAGTCGGCACGCCTGCTGGCGGAAGCGATTGTTTCGTTCAATAACAATTGTGCTGTGGGAATTACCGCAAATAAGGATAAAATGTATCATAATCTGCATAATTCACTCATGCTTGTAACAGCGCTTAATCCTTATATCGGATATGAAAACGCCGCTAAAACCGCAAAAAAAGCGTATAAGGACAATATTTCCCTTAAAGAAGCGTGCGTCGAACTCGGATTTTTGACGGCGGAAAAATTTGACGAAGTATTCCACCCCGAACAGATGGTTTGATGCAGAATTGACTATGTCGGAGACGGCATTATGCCGTACGGACTGTTATTTTAACGAAAGGAGTAACGGTTAAAACAATGAAAGTAAGTTATTTTCCGGGTTGTACATTGCGTACAAAGGCAAAAGACCTCGATATGTTTGCACGCAAATGTGCCGAGGTTCTCGGTATCGAAATGTGTGAAATAGATAACTGGCAATGCTGCGGCGGGGTTTTTGTCACTGCGAGGGACGAAATCGCGTCCAAGCTGCCGGCGGTGCGCGCGTTAAAAACCGCACGCGACGAGGAAAGACCTTTGGTTTCGGTATGTTCAGCCTGTCATAATGTAATAAAACAAACAAATTATGCGATGAAAAATGATGAAGAATTTGCAAATAAAGTAAATCTTTATATGTCGCAGGATAAAGATGAGTCAGAGCCGTATCACGGCGAAACGGAGGTTTATCATTATCTTGAGCTGCTGCGAGACGTTGTCGGTTTCGATAAAATCCGCGCGGCTGTTAAAAACCCGCTGACGGGCAAAAAAATCGGTGCATATTACGGCTGTCTGCTGCTGCGTCCGGGTAAGGTTATGGCTATGGACGATGTGGAAAATCCGCAGATAATCGAGGATTTTATAAGAGCATTGGGTGCAGAACCCGTTATATATGCGCAAAGAAACGAATGCTGCGGCGGATATGCAGCGCTTGAAGATTCGGATTTGACGAAAAAGAAGGCAAACGCCGTAAGCGGCGGAGCGGCAAAACACGGAGCGGAAATGCTCGTTACGGCCTGTCCGCTGTGCAGATATAATCTTATAAAAAACGGAAGTGAAATTCCGGTAATATATTTCACGGAACTTCTTGCCGAGGCACTCGGCGTAAAGGAGGATTGTCATGCAGAATAAAAATGAACGTATGCAGGAGCAAATTCTTCGCATGAGCGGTGTTAATCCGAGAAAGTGCATGCGCTGCGGAAAATGTTCCGGCACATGTCCGTCGTATGATGAGATGGAATATCACCCGCATCAGTTTGTATATATGGTGGAAACAGGTGAGATTGACAAGCTTATGCAGTCGGATTCGATATATAAATGTCTGTCGTGCTTTGCTTGCGTGGACAGATGCCCGCGCGGTGTGGAGCCGGCAAAACTTGTAGAGGCTTTAAGACTCAGTGTTATTCGTCAGAAGGGTGCAAACCACTTGACGGCGAACGATATTCCGGCGCTCGCAGATGATGATATGCCGCAGCAGGCTGTCATGAGCGCTATGCGTAAATATTCAAAATAAGAAAGGAAAAACAAACCATGCAAAGAATTGGAGTTTTTGTATGCCACTGCGGTACGAATATTGCCGGAACGGTTGATGTTAAAGCTGTTGCAGAGGCACTTAAGAATGAGCCGGGTGTTGTTTTCTCCACCGATTATCAGTATATGTGTTCGCAAGCGGGTCAGAACATGATTAAGGACGCCGTTAAGGAAAATAATCTGACGGGTATTGTAGTCTGTTCCTGTTCGCCGCGTATGCATGAGGCAACCTTCCGCAAGACGGCTGCCGCTGCGGGACTTAACCCGTACATGGTAGAAATCGCCAATATACGCGAACAATGCTCATGGGTTCATAAGGAAATGCCGATTGGTACGGAAAAGGCAATTATTCTTGCCAAAGCGGCTGTCGCAAAGGTGAACCTTAACGCACCGCTTACCCCGGGCGAGAGTCCGGTAACAAAGCGCGCGCTGGTTATCGGCGGCGGAATTGCCGGAATACAGACGGCTCTTGATATAGCAGACGCCGGATTCCCGGTTGATATTGTTGAAACAAAGCCGACAATCGGCGGAAAAATGGCGCAGCTCGATAAGACCTTCCCGACGCTTGACTGCGCGGCATGTATTCTTACGCCGAAGATGGTGGACGTTGCGCAAAATGATAAAATCCGTATTTTCTCGTATTCGGAAGTTACCGACGTGAAGGGTTTTGTCGGCAATTTTGATGTTACAATCAAGCGCAAGGCAAGATATGTAAAGGAAGATATATGTACGGGGTGCGGACTTTGTACCGAAAAATGTCCGCAAAAGAAGGTTCCCAATGAATTTAATATGGGAATGGATAACAGACGCGCGATATATATTCCGTTTGCACAGGCGGTGCCGAAGGTTGCAACCATCGACCCGAACTACTGTACAATGCTGAAAACCGGCAAGTGCGGCGTGTGTTCTAAGGTATGTTCGGCGGGCGCTATTGATTATAAAGCGAAAGATGAATTTATTGAAGAAAAATACGGCGCAATTGTTGCCGCAACAGGATTTAATCCGATTTCTATGGATAAATTCGATGAATTTGCATATTCGCAGTCGAAGGACGTTATAACGTCGCTCGAGCTTGAACGTCTGATGAATGCGGCCGGACCTACGGGCGGAACGCTTTTGCGTCCGTCGGACGGGGAACACCCGCATACTATCGTGTTTGTGCAGTGTGTCGGCTCGAGATGTGAGGCATGCGCGCAAAAAGGCAAGGAATATTGCTCAAAAATCTGCTGTATGTACACGGCAAAGCACGCAATGCTGATTAGGGATAAATATCCCGATACAGATGTATATGTATTCTATATTGATGTGCGTACGCCGGGTAAGAACTTTGATGAATTTTACCGCCGCGCCGTTGAGGAATACGGTGTGCATTATATCAAGGGAATGGTCGGCAAGGTTTCGCCGGAGGACGGCAAGCTGAAGGTTCAGGCGTCCGATTTGCTTGATAACAGACAGCTGCATATTGACGCGGACCTGGTAGTTTTGGCGGCGGCGATTGAGCCGGATAAGTCGGCAAGACCGCTTGCTACAATGCTTACGGCAAGTATGGATACCAATGATTTCTTCACAGAGGCGCACCCGAAACTGAGACCGGTTGAAAGTCCGACGGCGGGCGTGTTCCTGTCCGGAACGTGCCAGGGCCCGAAGGATATTCCGGAAACGGTATCGCAGGCAGGTGCTGCGGCGTCGAAAGTTATCGGACTTTTGTGTAAGGATAAGCTTGTCGGCAATCCGTGTATCGCGCACTCCGACGAGATGATGTGTAACGGCTGTTCGACTTGTGCAAATGTTTGCCCGTACGGTGCTATCACCTATGAAGATAAGGAATTCCGTATGCCGGACAGAACAACAAAAGTTCGCCGCGTAGCGGTTGTAAATGAGGCTGTATGCCAGGGCTGCGGCGCATGTACCGTGGCGTGTATGTCCGGAGCAATGGATTTGCGCGGATTTACAAGTAAACAAATTATGGCGGAGGTAGACGCAATATGCAAGTAAATGATTATAAGCCGCTGATTGTGGCATTTTGCTGTAACTGGTGTTCGTATGCCGGCGCCGACCTTGCAGGAAATAACAGACTTAATTATCCGGCAGATGTAAAAATTATACGTGTTCCGTGTTCGTGCAGAGTAAACCCGATGTTCATATTGCGTGCATTTCAGCGCGGTGCGGACGGCGTAATTATATGCGGCTGCCACCCGGGCGACTGCCACTACACATCGGGAAACTATTACACACGCCGCCGTATGGCGCTGCTGTTTTCCATGCTCGACTATCTGGGCATTGAAAGAGAACGTACACGCGTTGAATGGGTCAGCGCGGCGGAAGGCGCAAAGTTTGCCGCAACTATGAATGATTTTGCCGAAAAGGTTGCGTCCCTCGGTGAAAACAAGAGATTGGAGGATTTGCGATGCAAGAAATAAACCGCGAAATTCTCGTAAATAAGGCAGCTGAGCTGATGGAAAACGGCACAGTTGACAGAGTTCTCGGCTGGAGAACCGGAGAATTTGATTATGATACAACCCCTGCAGTTTTTCGTTCTGCCGATGAAATGAAAAGTGATTTTGTGTGGAACGATTTCTGTGGCACAAACTTTTCAAAGTATCTTATAAAGGAGACCGCAAAAAGCGATGCAAAGGTTTTGGTATTTTTAAAGCCGTGTGATACCTACAGCTTTAACCAGCTGCTTACCGAGCATAGATTTGACCGCGAAAAGGTATATGCGGTCGGCATTCCGTGCAGTGGTATGCTCGATGTAAACCGTATAAAGGAGACCGCGGAAGGTATTGCGTCTGTTACGGAAGAGGACGATACGGTTACGGTGCAAACGCTGTATGACGGCGCCAAAACATTTGACAGAGCCGATTTGCTGCCCGACAGATGCACAAACTGTAAATCGAAAAAGCATGTTGCCTATGATGAGCTTTTGGGCGAGGACGGCGAGGTTCTCGATTCTGCGCGCTTTGATGAAGTGGAGAAGATAGAAAAAATGACCCCGGACGAAAGATTTGCATTCTGGCAGAATGAGTTGTCGCGCTGCATAAGATGTAATGCGTGCCGTGATGTCTGTCCGGCATGCACTTGCGAAAAGTGCGTGTTCGATAACCCTAATTCGGGTGTTGAAAATAAAGCGGCGGCAAACTCGTTTGAGGAAAAGATGTTCCATATTATACGTGCATTTCATGTTGTGGGACGTTGTACCGATTGCGGCGAATGTTCGCGCGTTTGCCCGCAGCATATTCCGCTGCATCTGTTAAACCGCAAATTTATTAAGGATATTGATAATTTTTACGGCGAGTATCAGGCGGGCGCGGAAGAAGGCAGCAGAGCGCCGATTGTAAACTACACGACCGAGGATATCGAGCCGGGCGAGGCTGTGGAAAGAGGTGACGGCAATGCGTAAAATTTCAATTGATAAGCTGGACGCACTCTTTTCTGCAATAGCGGCGGAAAATACGCTGTATATGCCGGTTGACGAAAAGGGCGGAGCGAAATATGAAAAGTGGGAGGAAGGCAAAAAGCTTTCGGACGCACTTAATACCGTAAGAAGTGCAAAGGATTTCTTCTTCCCGCAAACAGAAAACCTTATGGATTTTAAGGTAGAAGGAAAAAATATTGAAGTTATCGATACGCGCAGTGAGTGTGAGAATTTTGTAATTTTTGGCATACGCGCGTGTGATGTAAAGAGTTTCGACGTTTTAGACCGTGTATTCCTTGCGGAACCGGTTGACAGTTATTATAAAAACCGCCGTGAACACGGAATTATAATGTCGATGGCTTGTACAAAGCCGGTGGAAACATGTTTCTGCGGAACATTCGGTATTGACGCGTCGGAGCCGGAAGGCGATGTGGTATGCTATAAAACAGCGGACGCACTTTATATGGACGCAAAAACCGAAAAAGGCGAAAAACTGTTAAATTCACTGTCGGGCGTGACGGAAGATGCCGATACCACGGCGGTTGATGATCAGAAAAAGCTGATAAAGGAGCGCCTTTCAAAGCTCCCGTTATCCACACTTTCGGCAGACGCTTTCGGCAGCGGAAAAACATCGGAATTTTTTGACGCACCGGAATGGGGCGAACTTTCCGAATCATGCCTGGGCTGCGGAACATGTACGTTTGTATGCCCGACATGCCAGTGCTATGATATAAAGGATTTTAACACGGGACACGGCGTAAAACGTTTCCGCTGCTGGGACTCGTGCATGTATTCCGATTTCACAAAGATGTCGGCGGGACAGCCGAGACTGACTCAGCTGGAACGTTTTCGTCAAAGATTTATGCATAAACTTGTATATTATCCGACGAACAATGACGGACTGTTTTCCTGCGTAGGCTGCGGCAGATGCATGGCAAAATGTCCGATTCAGATGAATATCGTTAAAGTTATGAAAAAGTTGGGAGGACGTGGAAATGCTTGATATGAAAGAACCTCTTATTCCGGTTATCGGTGTAGTTACGGATATCCGCATTGATACGCCGGACGTAAAAACCTTCCGCGTTGTTACTCCGGACGGAAAAAAAGCGTTTGAGCATAAACCGGGGCAGTGTGCAATGCTTTCAATACCTGGCGTGGGCGAGGCAATGTTTTCGATAACATCGTCGCCGACGAATGAGGAATTTATGGAATTTTCCATTAAAAAGTGCGGCTGCGTAACCGATTGGCTCCATTCTATGGAAGTCGGTCAGCAGATAACAATCCGCGGACCGTACGGAAATGCATTCCCTGTTGATACGGCTTTTGCGGGACAGGATATGCTGTTCATTGCGGGCGGTATCGGACTTGCGCCGCTGCGCTCGGTTATAAATTATTGTCGCCATTACCGCGACCGCTACGGTAAAATCGATATTGTTTACGGTTCGCGCAGCATGCAGGACTTGGTGGATTATAAAGAAATTATTGATGAGTGGTCTAAGGACGACGGCGTTAATGTGTACCTGACAATTGACCGTGAGCAACCGGAGTGGGACGGACATGTCGGGTTTGTACCTAATTACGTAAAAGAACTCGGATTTTCGACGGATAAAACCGCAATTCTTTGCGGTCCGCCGATTATGATTAAGTTTACCCTTGCCGGACTTCAGGAATTGGGTTTTGATAAAACTCAGGTTTACACAACCATGGAGCTCCGCATGAAATGCGGTATAGGCA
>CAKSRS010000052.1 GCA_934487205.1 uncultured Clostridia bacterium | reverse complement strand
ATTTCAAAGACACGGTATTGGACATACAATGACAGCTATTTCAATATGTGGACAGCAAACGGAATAAGTGCACACACCAGCCCCGGTAATACAGTTTTGTCGAATTCGTACGGAATGTATACATTCCAGGGAGATAATGAGCCGGATTTGGACAAGAATTTAACTGCCGCGGACTATGCGGAAAGGATAAAGACAAGATACGCATCACTTAAGGCTGTCAATGCCAAGAATCTGATTTCCGAACCGGCAATATGCGGTACGGATAAAATATCCTTCTTTGAGGATATGTATAAAGCCGATGAAAATTTGGGCGATTATTATGACATATGCGATGTGCACGCGTACTGTAAAACCTTTGAGGGAAAGAATAATATTGACGATAAGTTATCCGAAAATGCAGAGGCATACAGTATTCCGGAGCATTTGTTTGCGAAAAAGCAAAAAATAGACGCTGTTTTGAGTAAATACGGCGATTCGGATAAAGATATGATATTCAGTGAAATCGGCTGGACGACGCACAACGATGATAAAAATGCACATATTGCGGAAAAAGTCACAAAAGAGCAGCAGGCAAATTTCGCTGCAAGATGTTATCTGATAAGTGCGTCACTTGGCATAAAAAATGTATTTTTATATGCTTTTCAGGATGAAGGCTATGAAGATACAAACAGTGAATATCAGTTCGGAATAGTGGACTGGTACTGTAATCCGAAACCGGCATACTACACGTATTACACGCTCGGAAAGCTTTTGAAAAATGCGCATTTTGTAAGCCGGATGAATGAGCTTGAAAATCCGGACTATGGTATGGTGTTCTATGATGAACAAAAGGATATGTATCTGACGGCTCTGTGGAACATCAGCGGAGACGGAAAGAATATCAGCGTAAAGTCATCGGACGGTGATATGAAAAAGGTTGACGCATACGGGAACTGCGAAACCGTACGGAGCGAATCGGAAATCACTATAGGCTCCGCGCCGGTCTACATTTACTCACATACGCCTGTTGAGGTTAATACGCTGTAAAATTTTCGCCCCGGAAAAGTGAGGTGATAGACGATATATTAAGAGGAGAATAAAAATACAAAGAGATAATCAGGAGGTATAAAAAATGTTGAAAATTGCAAAGAAAATTCTGGCGTTGGCGACAGCGGCAACAATGCTGTCCGGAATTCAGCTCCCGCTCAGGGCGGGCGCGGCGGCGCTGACAAGCCAGGCATATGTTCTGTCAGACAATGATCTGCAGCAGTCCGACCTGACTTGGTATATGAATAACTCTGATATCAGGTTAAACAGGCTGGTTACGGGTGCTGAATGTTATCTGAAGGAAAGCACGCAGGGGAATAACGGTCTGGGACAGCACACAGAAATGCTGACAGATGGGTATGTGACAGACAATATTGGACATGCAGCGTGGGGATGGTATACATCTCCGGTTGAAACAGCTACCTTTATTATTGACTTAAAAAAGGTATATAATATTTCCCGTGCCGATATTTTTATCGGAAGATACGCAAAGAGCGGCGGCGCGGACAGTATTGACCTTACGGTTGATGTTAAGACAAGTAATGACCTGCAAAATTTTACCGATTATTCGTCGAACACACAGGCATATTCAAAAGACAGTGTTATGAAGCAGATTGTTCTGAGTCCGGGTACGGTGCAGGCACGGTATGTACAGGTAACGGTTGAAGGCGGTCCGCAGGTGCTGCTCGGTGAAATTTTGATTTTCGGAAACGAGATAAAGGAACAGCAGTATCTTTTGAGTAACAATAACGTACAGTCAGGTGATATTACATATTATGCCGAGAGTATGGGAATGGCGCTTGAGAAGCTGTATACGGATGCAACCGTTGAAGTTATATCAACCGCAACAGACGGTGTGGCATCTGATACAATGAAGACGAAAATTACCGACGGTTATGTGACCGACAATATTCAACACGTTGCGTGGGGTAAAATGTACGGCGAAACCGCAACGGTTACTTTCGATTTGAAGAAAACGTACAATATCGGAAGAGTCGATATGTTTTTGGGTGTATGCTACGATAACGCGAAATTCAGTGCAACGGTTAAGGCGGGAGACTCCAAAGACAGTATGACAGCGGTTGCCGGAGATACAAGCATATTATTTACAAAAACATACGAGATGAGAGCCTTATCATTTAATATCGGAAACATTGACGCGCGTTATGTTTCGGTTGAGATTACCTCAAACCAGCAGATGCTTTTGGGCGAGGTTCTGGTTTTCGGCAAGGAAAAGGTGTCGCCCGACGGATATTTGCTGAGCGGCAACAGTCTGAATGCCGAAGATATAAGTTTGTATAAAAAGAATCCGATAGGTGTACGGCTTGACAAAAAGATCGACACAGGTGCGACATATGAAGTGAAGTCAGAAGGAGACACGAATACGTTTGAACGAGTTAAAGACGGATATGTGACCGGTTTTAACAGTGACCATGTGATGTGGTGTAAATGGGGAGGTGAAACAACCGTTGTTACGTTTGATCTTAAGGACAGCTATGATATAAGCAGAGTTGATATATATCTCGGAGAAGAGTTCGAGCAGAATACTCTGTCGGAAAATCAAATGGATAATATAGTGATAAAGGCGGGAAACGACAAGGACAACCTGACCGAGGTGAAAAAAGCTGAAAATATAATGAACCCGGTACGATATGCAATGCGTATGCTGCCGTATGCCATTGAAAATGTTAACGCGAGATATGTTGAGATTTCGATTAAATCGACCGGTCATGCATTGCTGGGCGAAGTACTGATATTCGGCGATTCTGCAAAGAACAAGCTAAACAGAGCTTTGGAGAATGCGGCGGAATACACAAACAGCGTACCTTATACCGAGAGCACTTGGAACGCAATGACAGCCGCACGCACAGCTGCGCAGGCGGTTCTTGACGGCGGATCGGCAACAGACGAGAAAATGAAGAATGCGGCAGATGCGCTTGATACGGCAACAGACAGCCTGCGGCTTCGCGGCGGTGACAGGATACTTTCCCAAAATGATATGTGGGAGGCGGACTGGCAGCATTTTAAAAATTATGACGGCATATTAAGAGAATATCTGCCGAATGCAAGTGCGAAGTTCCTTGACGGAACGGACAAAGATTTCATAGCCAGAGGAAATGAGACAAAGGCCGGAGTAAATTACCTGTTCGACGGATATTCTACGGGTACCGACGGAAATGCCGGAATTTGGAGCAGCTGG
The DNA here is from genome assembly GCA_934487205.1 of uncultured Clostridia bacterium. GTDB lineage: Bacteria > Bacillota > Clostridia > UBA1381 > UBA1381 > UBA1738. Next base: position 14,490 of record CAKSRS010000052.1, on the reverse strand, counting down.
GGTTCACCGGGGCCTGCGATTATACTGTATGATTTGGGTGAGCCGTGCTATGTAAACGGTGTTGACGTAGTAGAATGGTTCTATTACGACGGCAAGATTGCAGACAACTACAAAGTTGAAGTAAGTACCGACGGAGAGACATATACCGAGGTGGGAACGAAGTATATGTCAATCAACAAGGATTCCGAATGCACCGGACTGCACGATTACGCCACAACTGATTACCTGTTCTCAAGCTATACTTTCAGTGCGAGAAAGGCACAGTATGTAAAAATCACAATCAATCCGGTCGGATATTATCAGTATGTTTTGAAGGAAGTGTTTATCAGAGGTATTAAGGATGATTCCAATAAAATTCTCTTAACCCAAAATGGTGACAACATTTCCGCAAAACTTGCACTTGACGGAGAGGAGACTGCGGCAAATATGTTCATGGCTGTTTACGGTAAGGACGGCAGCCTGAAAAACGTACTTACAACCGGAGACAGACAGATTGCTGACGGAAAAGCATTTCTATCGCTTGATGCCGTGACGGAGGAAGGCGACAGCGTTAAAGCTATGACGTTTGACAGCTATGAGGGAATCAGACCTATTACGCCTTACAGTGAGCTGACACGTTTTACGGAAAGCGAGTTTACGGTATCCAATATTTTCGGAAACAACGCGGTTCTCCAGCGTGATATAAAGCTGCCTGTTTTCGGTACCGCGAGCACCGGCACGGAGGTTACGGTGACGCTTGACGGCAAGACGTATTCGACCGAAGCTGACGAAAACGGTGACTGGATTGTGTACGCAGAGCCAATAGCATATGTAAAAGATAAGACATACACAATGACGGTATCGGCAGGTGACGAAACCAAGACATTTAGCAATATGCTTGCCGGCGATGTATGGCTTTGCTCGGGGCAATCGAATATGTTCTGGAAAGTGAATATGTGTGATAACAGCGATACAAATATTGCATCTGCCGACAATTATCCGAATATACGCTATTATGATATGGACATAGTCGGAGCGGAAACACCGCAGAAAACTGTCGGCGGCGAATGGAAAATACCGTCTTCGCAAATTGCGGGTGAGTTCTCGGCGGCTGCATTTCTGACGGCAAGAAAACTGTATGATGACCTTCAGGTTCCAATTGGTGTAATTGCTGCTGCAAGAGGCGGTACAAGCATAGAGGGCTTTATAAGCAGAGACGGGTTCAGAAATACAAATATTGAAAGATATTACACAAAGCTGGACAGGTCTTTATACTTTAACGGAATGATAAATCCGATAATCCCATATGGGATAAAGGGCGTTTTATGGTATCAGGGCTGTCAGAATCACGCACCGAATGCCGATGTGTACCTCGATGAGGAAATCGCCCTTGTCAACGACTGGCGCTCAAGATGGGGTGATAAGGATATGCCGTTTATTGTAACAGAGCTTGCACCATGCAGCGAGGGTTCGGGATTCCCGTCAATACGCGCTCAGCAGCTTGCATTGCGCGATAAGCTTGATAAAATCGGCGTTGTGTGCATAATGGATGCAGGTCCGTCGGTGTCTGATAAAGCATCGCTGCACCCGACAGATAAAAACACTTTGGCAGACAGGCTCGCACTATGTGCGGAGGGCGTAGCCTACGGAATGAATGTTGAATATCTGTTCCCCGCACCGGTAAGCTGCGCGGTCGGTACGGATGGCAGTGTGACGGTCACATACAAGGATGTGTATAACGGACTTAAGGTTAAGGACGGCGAAACAACAATCGCGGGCTTTGAGCTTGTACAGGGCGGCAAGGTATACAGCGCGTCGGCGGAAATTACCGGCACGGATACCGTGAAGCTAACCGCTTCGGGAGTGACGTCGCCTGAAGAAGTAAGATACGGCTACACACCGTATCCTTATCCGGCATTAAACCTTTATAATTCTGCAAATCTGGTTGCGACGCCGTTCAGACTTATTATCGACAAATAAAAAAACATAGCAGAAAAACAAAAGAAATAGCAGTATTATTTATTGACTGCTGTTTCTTTTTTTGTCTATAATAGATTATAGAAGAATGCATATTTTTTTTAGAAATACGGAGGCGCGGTATGAGAAAAATTAATTTGAACGGCATATGGAATATGAGCGGAAATAATTTTGATTGCTGCGGAACAATCCCCGGCTCGGTGTATTCGTTTTTAATAAATAACGGACTGATGGACGATCCGTTTTACAGGACAAACGAGGAAAAAGCTCTTGAACTTTCGAGGTATGATTACACTTTTTCGCGGGAATTTATTTACGAAAAACAAACGGACGACAAAAGAGTGCTTTTAAGATGTGAGGGACTGGATACCCTTGCGGATATTTTTTTCAATCAGGTTTTTATTGCATCGACAAAAAATATGCATCGTACATATGAATTTGATGTCACAGACAAGCTTTCAGACGGAAAAAATGAAATCAGTATTACATTTCATTCAGCAAGCGAATATGTGAGAAAAAGGGCAAATGAAGAGCTTTTATGCGGCACGGATGACCCGCTGATGGGTTTTACGCATTTAAGAAAAGCACACTGTATGTTCGGGTGGGATTGGGGCCCGAGGTTGCCGGATATGGGAATATGGCGGGATATTTCGCTTGTAATTGAAAATTCCTGCCGCCTTACAGATACCGAAATCCTGCAAAGGCACGATGGCGGAAGAGTTTATATCACACCGAAAGCCTTGATTTCGGGAGATGGGGCACAAGTGAATATCATGCTTACAGCACCGGATGGCAGCTGCCGGGAACTTAAAAATAACGTTGAGGTTCAAATTGAAAATCCGCAGCTGTGGTGGCCTAACGGATTGGGTGAACAGAATTTGTACGGTGTAAGATTTGAGGTGACGGAAAACGGAACAGTTGTTGACTGTACAGAAAAAAGAATAGGTCTGAGGACTTTAAATTTAATAAAAGAGCGGGATAAGTACGGAGAAAGTTTTTGCCACGAGGTAAACGGCGTTCGCTTTTTCGCGATGGGAGCGGACTATATTCCGGAGGATAACATTCTTTCAAGGATTACGCCGCAAAGAACCGAAAGGCTTATTAAACAGTGCGTGGACTGCAATTTTAATGCAATAAGAGTCTGGGGCGGGGGATATTACCCGGACGATTACTTCTATGATTTGTGTGATGCGTACGGGCTGGTGGTTTTTCAGGATATGATGTTTGCCTGCACATTTCTTCCGTCAAACGATGAGTTGAAAAAGGAAATTGAGCTTGAATGTACCGACAATTTGAAACGAATAAGACATCACGCGTGCATTGCTGTAATATCGGGTAATAATGAGCTTGAAGAAGGTGCTCTCAATCCGCTTGTAGATGATAGGCAAAAGAAAACATACCTTGAGGTATTTGAAAATTTGATTCCGCGTATTTGCGGGCAGATATGTCCCGATATACCGTATGTGTCATCGTCGCCGAGCACTTGCGGACATTTTATTGACCCACAAAATGAAAACTACGGCGATTCGCACTATTGGAATGTATGGCACGGCGGACTCCCGTTTGCCGAATACAGAAAGCACTATTTCAGATATTTGAGCGAATTTGGATTCGAGTCATTCCCGTGTGAGAAAACCGTAAACGAATTTACACTCCCGGAGGACAGGAATGTATTCGGCAGAGTTATGGAAATGCATCAGCGCAGCAAAGGGGCAAATGCGAAAATATTAACATATCTTGGTGACACCTTTAAATATCCGACCAACTTTTCGACCTTGCTGTACGCTTCGCAGCTTTTGCAGGCGGAGGCAATTCGCTACGGCGTTGAGCATCTGCGCAGAAACCGCGGCAGGTGTATGGGTGCGCTGTATTGGCAGCTTAATGATATATGGCCGACGGCGTCCTGGGCAAGCATTGATTATTTCGGTCGGTATAAGGCTCTTCAGTATGTGGCAAAAAGATTTTTCAGCCCTGTACTTCTGTCGTGTCACGAAACCGGAGAGACAACGACAAGACCTTATTGTAATATGGATTATACAAGGTATGATTATGAAACCAAAGCAAGGCTTTGCGTAACAAATGACTCATTATCCGATATAACGGGGACTGTTTTCTGGGAACTCAGAAATAATGAATCCGAAGTGCTGAAAAGGGGGAGTCAAGAGGTATGTGTGTCGGCAATGAGCGTGTTATGGCTGGATGAGATTGATTTTAGAAAAACAGATGTACTGCATAATTATCTGAGCTTTTCGTTTGTGTCAGATGGAAATATTGTGTCGGACGGAACGGTATTATTTACAGCACCAAAGCACTTTGAATTTAAAGACCCCGGTCTTTCATACGCGGTGAACGGTGACGAAATCACTGTTACGGCACAGAATTATGCGAAGTTTATTGAGGTGGATTCACCGGACAGTGATTTTATACTGAGCGACAATTACTTTGATTTAAACGGTGGAGAGACAAAAAAGCTTAAGGTTATCGAAGGAACACCGAAAACAATAAAATTGCGCAGTGTGTTCGATATACGATAGGGGGGAAAATATGAATTATCACGAAAAGCAAATTGAGGCAACAATAAAGTTTTTAGACAGTGCGAGAAAATCCATACTTGATGAAATTCCGTACAGGTACATCGAAACAGGGTATAAGCAAAATAATTTACTGCCGCGGGTTACGGAAGATTGGTGCTCGTCTGAGGAAAACAACGCCTTTTTCGGATGGGACAGGCACTACTGGTTTTACGCACAGTTCACAACTCCCGCAGCGATTGACGGCAAACGGCCATACTTTTATATATCAAAGACATTTGAAAACAATGACCTTGTAAATCCGCAGAGTATTGTATATATAAACGGCGAAATGATATGCGGACTTGACGTAAACCACCGGGAGATAGAACTCGAATTCGGACGGGATTATGAAATATACATATACTATTATACCGGTACAAACAAGGAAATAACTGACGAGCCTGTCAAATTTGCAATGCATACAATGCTTTTGGACATTCCGGTAAATACGCTGTATTATGATCTTGACGTACCGCACAAGGCAGCCCTTTGCTATGATGAAGAAGATGAGATTTTTCTGACAATAATAAAGCATCTGGCAATTGCGGTAAATATGCTGGATTTATGTGATGTAGGAAGTGATTCATACTATAACAGCATAAACAAGGCGCTCCGGTATATGCACGATGTTTTTTACAAAACCGTATGCGGCGGAAATGCGCCGATTGTCAGCGGGATTGGTCATACTCATATTGACGTCGCGTGGCTGTGGACGTATGCGCAGACCAAAGAAAAGGTACAGCGTTCGTTTGCCACGGTTCTTATGCTTATGGACAGATACCCGGAATATAAATTTATGTCCAGTCAGCCGCAGCTTTATCAGTATTTGAAGGACGAAGCACCTGAAGTATACGAGAAAGTTAAAAAGAGAGTTTCCGAGGGGCGATGGGAAGTTGAAGGCGGAATGTGGGTTGAGGCAGACTGCAACCTCATAAGCGGCGAGAGTATGGTTCGTCAATTTTTGCACGGGAAAAAGTTTATTAAGGATGAGTTCGGGAAAGACAGTCATATTCTTTGGCTGCCCGATGTATTCGGTTACAGCGCTGCAATGCCGCAGATAATGAAAAAATGCGGAATAGACACATTTTTCACATCAAAGATAAGCTGGAATGAGTTAAATAAAATGCCATATGACATTTTTATGTGGCAGGGCATTGACGGAAGCAGGATTTTTTCATATTTTGCTACGGCGCAGGAATACGAAAAGGGAAAGCCGGCGCACAATTTCTCGACATATATTGCCCTGCTGACGCCTTCGGAAATAAAGGGAACGTGGAACAGATTTCAACAGAAGGATTACAGCAGGAGTGTGCTTTCGACATTCGGATATGGTGACGGCGGCGGCGGCCCTACCGACAGAATGCTTGAAACGCAAAGACGTACGGCATTCGGAATCCCGGGACTTCCGAAAACAAAAATAGCCTTTGCGGAAGAATTTTTCGACGAAGCCAAAAAAGAGTTTTTTGAAAATGCCGGATTGTTAAAAGAAGAGCCGCGGTGGTGCGGTGAGCTTTATCTGGAATATCACAGAGGCACATACACGAACATAGCGAGAAATAAAAGGTATAACAGAAAGAGTGAGTTGCTTTATCAATATGCGGAAACTATATCCGCAGCAGATATGGTTCTGAACGGCGGTGAGTACGATGCCGATATGCTGTATAAAAACTGGGAAACAATACTCTTGAATCAATTCCACGATGTTATCCCCGGCAGCTCAATCAAAGAGGTATACCGGGATAGTGATAAGATGTACGATAAAATCACGCAGGAAGGCGAGGAGCTTGTGACGGATAAGCTTAACGCTTTTGCAGATAATATTGCCGCAGATGAAGGAATGATCGTATTTAACCCCACCGGCTTTATGCAGGATGGCGTTGTTACCTATGACGGAAAAAAATATTACTGCAAAAATATTCCGCCGTATGGGTGGAAAAATGTTTTGCATTCAGAACACAAAAACACGGTTAATGCTTGTGCAAGTGCTGCGGAAAATGAGTATTTTGTCCTGAGATTGGATGAGAACGGAAATATTTTGTCTTTGTATGATAAAAGAGCTGATAAGGAGGTTTTTTCGGGGGTCGGCAATCAGTTTGAATTATACGAGGATCGCCCATATTGCTATGATGGCTGGGAGATAAGCAAATATCACAAGTATAAGAAAAGTCCGATTAATGCGCTTGAGCGCATAACTACGTTTAATGATGATTTTTGTGCGGGATTTATTATTGAAAGAAAATTCTCAAAATCATCACTCAGACAAAAAATTGTAATGTACGCAGATAAAGCGCGAATCGATTTTGAAACAGAGGTGGATTGGCAGGAAAACAATATGCTGCTAAAAACAGCATTCCCGATTAATGTGCTTGCAACAAAGGCAATCTACGATATACAGTTCGGAAATGTCGAAAGACCTACACATAAAAACACCTCATGGGATGCTGCAAAATTTGAGGTATGCGCACACAAATGGGCAGATATTTCAGATGGAGGCTATGGCGTGAGCCTGTTGAATGACTGTAAATACGGACATAGCGCAGAGGACAGTACCTTGCGGCTTACATTGCTTAAGTCTGCCACACACCCCAATCCGGGAGGAGATTGCGGAAAACATAAATTTGTGTATTCGGTTTATCCGCATATTGGAGATTTCAAACAAGGACAGACTGTTCGCGAAGCGTATCAGCTGAATAACCCTTTGCGCTGTGCTAAAGCTCGCGGTAAGGGCAGTCTTGATGCGACATATTCATTTGCGAGGTGTGAAAATGAGAATATTGTGATTGACACAATCAAGAAGGCTGAGAGTGGAAATGACATAATCATAAGAGCTTATGAATGTCATAATTGCAGAACGCCTGTCGAATTTGAATTTGGTTTTGATTTTAAGAAAGCGTATATTTGCGATATGCTGGAAAACAATGAAAAAGAATTAGTAACAGAAAACAATAAAGTTAAAGTTGATATGGGAAATTATGAAATATTAACCATGAGACTTTGCAGAGAATAAGGAGGACTTTGGAATGAAAAACATATTTTATGCGAGTGAATGCGGAGCAAAATTAAACAGCGATGTGTATTTGGGCGGCGGAGACGATGACACTGCCGTAATTCAGGCGGTTTTGGACAAGGCACCGGAACTTGGTAACGTTCATCTGATAATGGACGGTGCAGCACTGGTGACGGGATTGAAAGTCCACTCAAATACCACAATAGAATGTAAAAATCAATGCTGCGGGTTCTTCTTGAAGGATCATACAAACAAGCCGATATTGATTAATGCAAGTCCGAACAAGGATAATATTAAAGACAAAAATATAACCATACTTGGCGGTACATATAACGGCAACAACATAAACCAGGACAAATTCAGATATGAGGATGATACCTGCCTGAAAGAAGTATTTTATGACTGCGAGGTAAGCGACGTACCCAAAATGGTTATGACAGTGCAGCTTATCGGCGTCGAAAATGTTCTGATCAGAGATGTAACCCTGAAAGACCAAAGAAGATGGGCATATTTATGCTACAACTTTAAAAATGTCGCAATGGAAAATATTATGATTGACCTTGAGCATCATATGCCGAATGAAAATCAAGACGGCCTGCATTTTTGGGGACCGGGGCAATATCTGACGCTTAAAAATATTCAGGGCAGAACCGGCGATGATTTTATTGCGCTTGCACCCGACGAGGGAGATCACAAATCATCAATTACAGATGTATTGATTGACGGCGTTGTGCTGCACGAGGCAGATCAGGGAATAAGGCTGCTTTCGCGCGAAACGGGACTTTTGGATCGTGTACATATCAAAAATGTCACAGGGACTTACAAAAGCTTTGGTTTTTATATCAACTGCTGGTTTATGGGCGGCGGCGGAAATTTCGGCTCGATTATATTTGAAAATATTAATCTCAAGCCGCTTGCGGCCAATTATATAAATATACTTGACCCGTTCCTGTTCCATATAGGTGGAAAAATGAAGCAGCTGGTTGTCAGAAATGTTAATATGAATGAATGTGACAACAGAAATATTTTCAAGTTCGGCTACCCGTTTTTTCAAAGCAGAGAGCGTGATGACAGCGAAGGATTAAGAACGGAATTTTCGCCGGTTAAGAGCGTTTTGATTGAAGGCTTGCATATTGAGGAAAGAAGTGCGAACGAGCTAAAATTGCCGATTATACAAATTACAAATCCTATTGAGGAGCTTGTTATAAGAAACTGCGAGGTGTCACGGCACAAGGATTCCGATAAGGGCGGCTGCTTTATTGAGCTTGACAAGGAAGCAAAAATTGACAGGCTTTCGGTTAATAATATTAATTTGTATAATGTCGAAAAAGATATAGACATTAAAAACGGTGAGATAATCAATAAGCATATATCCGAAATAAATAAAATAGGCTGAGGTATTGGCAAAAAATGATATATTATATACTGACCTTGATTGCGGCAATCGGAACAGCCGGGAATTTCGCCGTCACCAAGGTGTACCAAAAGGAAATGGGCAGCGGCGTGCGCGAGGGCGTCATATTCAATATTTTTGTCGGGCTGTTCAGCGGAATAATATTTTTTGCCGCCTCCGGATTCAGGCTTGAGTTTACGGCATTTTCCCTCATTATGGCGATACTTTTTACGCTGTTTGTCGGCTCATATACGGTAATCGGCTTTAAAATAATGTCGATAGGCAGTATGACGGTATACACGGTGTTTTTGATGCTCGGGGGTGCGGTTGTGCCGTATCTTTACGGAATTGCGTTTTGGGGCGAAACGGTAAATCTACAGAAAATCGCAGCACTTCTGCTTGTTATTCTTGCCGTTTGGCTGAATGCGTCGGGCGGAAAAGAGCAAAAGCAGTCGGCAAAATTTTTACTGCTGTGTTTTGCGGTATTCCTATTAAACGGCGGAACAAGCGTTGTGTCAAAGGCACACCAGATTGAAAAGATTTATCCGACAATATCGGCACAGGAATTTGTGGTGCTTAAAGACTTTGCAAGATTTGTTTGTTTTTCGCTTTTTCTGCCATTTTGCAAAAAGAGCGAAAACACACACAGGCTGTCACCGAAAATGTACGCGGTTATGCTGCTTTCAGCAATAGCAAGCGGCGGCGGATATTTTCTGCAGCTTGTGTGCGCGTCATATATGCCGGCAACAATTCTGTACCCGATGGTTACCTGCGGTACAATAGCGGCTGCGGCTGCATTTGACCGCATATGCTTTGGCGAAAGACTGAATAAAAGAACAGGCTTGAGTGTAATCGCCTGTATGGCAGCACTTGCTTTGTTTGTGATTTAGGAGAGTTAATATGAACCAGATTACGTATAACTATTACCCGGGCGGTAAAACCAAAGCACTCACAATGAGCTTTGACGATGGTAGGATTTTCGACCGTGACTTAATTAAAATGTTTAATAAATACGGCATAAAGGGTACTTTTCATTTGATTTCAAGCCGTATTGATACGGACGGTTATGTTAAGTCGGAGGAAATAAAGGAGCTTTATGCCGGACACGAAATATCCCTGCATACGCACACTCACCCGACGATTGCATATATGCCGAGGCGCCGGATTGACTATGAAATAACCGAAAATAAACGTATTTTGGAAAGGATAGCCGGACGTGAAATCTGCGGGCTGTCCTATCCTATGGGAAGCTTCGGGGATAATGTGACCGAGGTTATGAAAAATGCCAGCGTGCTTTACGGAAGAACAACGCTCTCAACAGGCACATTTGCACTGCCGAAAAACTTTTATGAATGGCATCCGACAATCCATTATTCACGCGGAACACAGCGGTGGTCAAAGAATTTGGTCATAAGCCGTACATTACTTATGGAAAAGGCAAACGAGTTTGCGGAGTATTTTGACTGGCAGAGGAATATGCCGCTTATGCAGGTGTGGGGACACAGCTATGAGCTTGACGATAACGACGACTGGGACGTTATGGAAAGCTTCTGCAGGTACATAAGTACAATAAATACCGTTTGGTTTGCGACAAATATCGAGGTTGCCGATTATGTCAATGCATTAAAACAATTGCGGTTCACGCAGGAATGTGACATGGTATACAATCCGACAGCGATTGATGTGTGGATTGGTGTGAACGATAAGCCGGTAAAAATACCCGGCGGAGAAAGAGTAGAACTGGAGGGTTAAAAATGAATAAATACGAAAGACTGGCAGAGAAGTTTAAAAACAGAGAGAAGATTATCGGTACAACAATGATAATTTTCAAAAATCCGATTATTCTCGAATGTATGAATTGCGATGAGCTTGATTATGTGCTTTTTGACGCAGAACACAGTTGAGCTTTTGCAGGTTTGCCGCCTTATGGGACTGCCTGCGTTTGTGCGTGCACAGGACGCGGAATATCACCTGATTGCCAAGGCTATCGATATGGGTGCGGACGGCGTTATGATACCGCGTACCGAAAGCCCGGAACAGCTTAAAACCGCGGTTGACGCGCTGCTTTTTTACCCCGAGGGAAGAAAAGGCTCGGGCGGTCACGCACAGTTCAGAAAAGGCGAGGCTTATGCGGATTTTAAGAAAACAAGATTTTTGATGCCGCAGATTGAATCACCTAAGGGAATAGAAATGCTGCCGAAAATGCTTGAGGAATACGGCGAGTACATCAGTGCGGTAATGATTGGCACCTATGACCTTTCTATTATGGTCGGCACTCCTAAGGATATAAAAAGTCCCGTAACGAAGGAGCAGCTTGATGCAAATATTGCCGCAATGGATATTGAACTCAGCGGAAATGAGGGTAAATGGCTTAATCTTGAGAGGAGCGATGTATGATGATGCCATGGGACGGATACGTAAAGCCGTTTAAAATGTGGGGGAATTTGTATTTTGTCGGGACAGAGCCTGCATCGGTGCATATCGTTGATACGGGTGACGGACTGATTATGTTTGATACCGGGTATCAAAGCTCGCTGTATCTTGCAGTAAATAATATGTATGAGCTGGGACTTTCTCCGAAAAATCTTAAATATATTGTACTTACCCACGGGCATATAGATCATATGGGCGGTGCAAGAGCGTTAAATGAGCTTACGGGAGCGAAGATATTTCTCGGTGCGGCGGACAGACAGAGTGCAAACGGCGAACTTGATTTAAGCTACGCAAAAGAGCTTGGAATGAGTTTTTGCGAGACCTTTGAGCCGGACGTGCTGATAAATGACGGCGATGTGATAAAGCTCGGCAACACTGAAATCAAAGCTGTTGCAACACCGGGACATTCTGCCGGAGCAATGTCATTTTTCTTTGATGTATATGACAGCGAAAGAAAATACCGTGCCGGACTGCACGGAGGAATGGGAATAAATACGCTGTCGAGCGATTACCTTGATAAATACAAGCTGCCGTACAGCCTGCGTGATGATTTTGTGAAATCAATGAAAAGACTTAACGAAGAACACGTTGACATATTCCTCGGAAATCACATGCAGCATAACGATACGCTCGGCAAGGCTGCAAGGCTCGCAAAAGGTGAAGAGGACGCATTTGTAAACCCCGGCGAGTGGCAGCCGTATAACGAATGGTGTATAGAAAATCTGAAAAACGTACTGTAGAGGTGAATTATATGAAAATCAAGGAAGGCTCAAGAGTATGCTGTCTTGGCGACAGCATAACGGAATTGGGATTTTGGATATATGATATTAACGGATATTTGGCAGATATGGGCAGTAAGACGCGCTTTTACAACTGCGGAATCGGCGGAAATATGTCATCCGACGCACCGTATTATCTGGAAGATGAGGTTTTAAAGTTAGACCCGGACTATGTTATAGTTATGTTCGGTGCAAATGATATAGGTCAATATTTATATGAAAAAAGACCGGCAGGTGAAGAAATATCGGAAAATGAAAAGAAAAAAGATATATTAAAATGGCGGAAGAAGTATGAAATAAATATGAGAATAATCTGTCAGATGCTTATGCAGAGGGGTGTAGAGCTTATTTTAATGACTCCGTTGCCGTTTGATGATTATGAGAGACAGGTTACACGCGGCGTTATGTACGGTGCTTCCGATGAATTGAAGTATTACGGCGATCTTGTAAGAAGTGTGGCGAGAGAGTTTGGAGCAGGGGTGATTGAATTACACAAACAATTTAAAGCAGTAGAGGATTATTTTGAAAAGGACGGTGTGCGTCTTTATGAAGATGACAGAGTTCATCCGAACGAAAAAGGTTTTAAAATTATGGCATCAATTGTATTAAAGTACTTAGAATATGATGTTGAAATTCCGAAATCGGGTGAAGAATTAAATAACCTTCCGTTTTGCAAAACAGAAAAAAATGACGAACGTTTCGAGACCGAGAAAAAGGTCAGGGAGCTGTCATTTATAGAACGCGGCAGATACAGCTATGAGGTCAGAAAGAGATATTATCTCTCATGGGAAGAAGTGGCATCAGACCTTACAAGACGCTGCTTTGAGAAAGACTTTGAGGCGTGGGAAAATATTGAAAGATATATGCTGCGTGCGAGAAATTTTACGCTGAACCGCCCGAGAAGGGGAGAACTTATACGTCTGCTTATTAAGCAGACGGAAGAACTTTGACGTTAAACGGAGGTAAGAAAAGTGAGAGCGGACTGAGCCACAGATTTGATATGCTTTCTGTGTTCACTTATTTTGCGTGCCTGTCACATGAAATCGAGGATGAACCGGGAAATATTGTGATTAAAGATTGCAATATTGACAATGTTAAATATTTTGTTCATTATAATTTTGACCACGAAGTTTTCCAGACCAACAAGCCGACAACAGACATCACGATTGAAAATGTTACAGCAAAAAATATTTATCTTCCGATTACGATGTGCGGCAGTAATGATACACCTGTGAAATTTAAAATAATGGATTCGGATATTGCATTTGCTGACAGAGCAGCTACACTGCACGGTAATGAGTCTATGGTTGAGGGAGAGTTTATAAAGGCAGATAATTTCGTCGAAATTCTTTTGGAGAATGTCAATGTTGATGGGGTTTTTGGAAACACCTTAGTAAAATCGTGGTCAAAAGCCGGGGAGATTATTTGTAAAAATTTACACTGTAATAATTTTAACGGTGATTTAAGGGATGATACAGATGAAAAATATGAATGTGAGGCTATTTAAGCCGCGCAATTGTTTTGAGTAAAAGAGCTAAATGTAAGGAGTTTGTTTAGATGAAAAAAGTACATATTGTAACCTACACCCACTGGGACAGAGAGTTCCGCTGGGAATTTGAAAGAACAAGAATGAGACTGGTGGATTTATTCGACCACCTGTTTGAGATTATGGAGGAAAAGCAGGACTACCGCTCGTTCCTTTGTGACGGTCAGTTCACGCTTTTGGAGGATTATCTCGAAATCCGCCCCGAAATGAAAGACACTGTCAAAAAATATGTTGAGGACGGCAGATTGGAAATCGGTCCGTGGTTCTCGCTGCCCGACTGTGCACCTATCCAGGGTGAGTCGGTTGTCCGCAATCTTCAATACGGTATAAAGAAAAGCCGCGAGTTTGGCGAGCCGTTAAAGTGCGGATATAACGTGTTCTCGTTCGGACAAATCGGACAGCTGCCGCAAATTTACCGGAATTTTGATATTGACACGGCGATTTTCTATAAGTATATGGATCCGAAAAAGTCGAAGTATCACGAATTTATCTGGGAATCGCCCGATGAATCAAAGCTGATTGCGTCACATTTGGGACCCGAGGCAAGGTGGAACTTCTTCTTTGCGGGACATATTCCGATTGTGTATGACAAGGACGCATGGGACAAGAGATGGCAATATAACTGGGGCGAGTTGGGCAAGGTATTCCACACCGCAAACAAGGACGATTACGGTTGGTTCTATGATATTTTAGACCCCGAAACTTCATATCACCCCGAGAATTTGAGAAAAGGTATGGAGCGTGCGTTAAAGACGGTTGAGGGAACGGCTGCACCCGATTGCGTGCTGATGTTCGAGGGAACG
>CAKSRS010000051.1 GCA_934487205.1 uncultured Clostridia bacterium | reverse complement strand
GTTAATCTTCCCCGGTTTCATGCCTTTGCGGAATCCGTCACCTCTCATGTCCGTCTCGTTATCGCCGCTCGGCTTTTCCGGCGGGGTTACATCGCCGTCACTGCTCATGTCCGGTCTTTGAGGTGGCTCGCCGTCGAATTTTCCGAACCCTCGCCCTCTGCCCGACAGAACACCAAATGCAACACATTTTACCGATGTCTCACCTTCGCTCCCGTCCGTTTCGCCGATGAAAATAATATCATCTTTAAATTCTCTTTCGCCCGCAAACTCCGTTCTGACAGGCAAATCCGCTCCGGTTTCGCTTTCGGCAAACACCGCCGGCAAAGCAAGCTGTGCAGACAGCGCCGCCGCGGACAAAACCGCCAATACATTTTTTAAATTCTTTTTCTTCATAATTCTTCATTCCTTTCAAAATTTTTTTCGGTAATTCTAATTATACAAATACTTCTTAAAAAATTCTGAAAGAATTAGATTATTTTTCAAAAAAAGTTACAATAAATTTTGTGCCGTCCTTTTCGGTGCTTGTCACCTTAATCCGCCCATTCATAAGCTCGGTCAGATTTTTCACTATTGCAAGCCCAAGTCCGTGACTGCCGTCTGCGCGGCGCGATTTATCCGCCCGGTAAAATCTTTCGAATATGTGCGGCATATCATCAGCGTCAATGACGCTCTTTTTATTCGCAACGGAAAAGCAAATATTCCTTTTATCCTTATAAAGAGAAATACAAACACTTCCGCCGCTCTTTTCATATTTTATCGCATTATCAATCAGAGAAAAAGCAATACGCTTTACATAATCGGGATTTCCATGAATCATAATTCCCGGTTGTATATCCGTTTTATATCCGATATTTTTCTCGTACGCGACCGATTCCATAACAAGCGCATTTTGTTCGGCAATATCGGAAATATTAACTTCCTCGTATTTTACTTCCGTCTTTGATTCGCTTTCCGAAAGAAGAAGCATCTGTTCAATTAATTGTTTCATATTTATTGCCGCCTGTTTTGTTCCGTCAATCCATTTTGCCGCATCGGCATCACCGATTTTATTCCTTGCCAGAATATCCGAATTCGAAAGAATAACCGTGAGCGGGGTTTTTAAATCGTGCGACGCATCTGTTATAAACTGCTTTTCGCGCGCAATGGCATCTTCCAGCGGCTTTGCGGCACGGTCAGAGAGTTTTCGGCTTATAAAATAAAATATCAGCATCGCAAACGCAAATATAAGCAGCAGCACTCCGAAAAGTCTGAGCATTTCAAAACGTATAAAATTCCTGTTTGCGACGGAAATTTTAAGCTCATTCGGTGTGGACTGCTTATAATAGTAAAGATTTTCCGCCTTCAATGTGCCGAAATCATCATTTTTTTCATATATCTTTTTCGCAGTTTCCAAAAGCTCATTATCCGCCGTCAATTCATCTTTTGAAATTACCGTAACATTTTCTTCATCAATATTATAAAAAAACACATATATTGATTTTGAATATTTTCCGCCGCGATTATCGTTTAAGCGCGCTCTTGCGGCAAAATTCCCCGCCGGTTCGGGCGGTTTTTCGGCGTTTTCGTTATTCGGCTCAATCGGCTTTTCCGGCGGAATATCGGTTGTGCCGCGCGGTCTGTCCCGCAAAATGTTTCTTATTGTATTATATGGTTCGATTTTTTGCTGCATCTCCGTCCGAAGTTCTTTCACGCTTGTATGATACGAATACGCCATAATAACGGTATTCATTATCATAATCACAAGACCTATAAGCAAAAGATTAAATGTAATAAAACTTTTTTTATAATCTTTCATATATTATTCTCCTCAACAAATTCCGGTCTGTAACCCAAACCCTGAATATTTTTTATCCGAACTTTTGACCCCAGATATTTTATCTTTTTTCTGACAAAGGATATGTATGCCTCCACATTATTTTCGGTTGTGTCGGAATCCTCGCCCCAAATATTCACGATAAGGTTTTCCTTTGTTAGCGTCATATTCGAATTGGTGAAAAGCATTTTAAGAACTTTAAACTCCTTTTTGGTGAGCTGGATTGAACTTTCGCCGCAAATAAGCATTGCCTTATTTAAGTCAAGAGTTAAATCGCCGAAATCAAGCGTATCAATCACAACAGTGCCCGTTCGGCGCGTAAGCGCATTTGCACGCGCCAAAAGCTCGTCGGCATCAAACGGTTTTGTCATATAATCGTCAGCGCCGCTGTTTAGACCGAAAACCTTGTCCGGGATTGTATTTTTTGCCGTCAGCATGAGTACCGGTGTACCGTTCCCCATAGCGCGCATTTTTTTAAGAACCTGTGTTCCGTCAAGCAGCGGCAGCATTATGTCAAGTATGATAAGGTCGTATTTTGCTTCCTTTATGTAATAGAGGGCGTCCTCGCCGTCATATACCGCATCTGTGTAAAATCCGCCGTCGGCAAGTATTTTGCATATCGCGTCGGAAATCATTTTTTCATCTTCAACTACAAGTATTTTCACATTAAAGCACCTCACTATGTCATCAGTATAACATATTTTTATTTTGTTTTCCATATTATTTGATTTATCTTCAAAAAACCGAAAAATTTTCAGAACTTTTTAGGAACAGTATGTATAATTAAAGTCATAAAAGCAATGCGGATATGAGCGGCATGGGCACATATACCCCATGGTCGGAATATGAAATAGACAAAACCGCATACTTTACAGCTACATCGGGTTCCGGTTCATCATGTTCGTCACGTTCGTCGGGTTCAGCGGGTTCAGCGGGTTCGTCGAGCTCATCATGGTCATCAGGTTCATCAGGTTCAGCGGCGCCGAGCATCGGCAGTGAATTTTTCAGTGACGTAAAGCAAGATGAATGGTATTACAACGCCGTAAAATATATGCACGACAAAGGGTTAATGAAAGGCACCTCAGATAACGAATTTTCACCCGAAACACCGCTTACGAGAGCAATGTTCGTAACAATACTCTACCGCACGGAAAACGAACCTCAGACAAACGCAAAACATGTATTTTCCAATGTATGCGATAATAAATATTATTCCGCCGCAGCCGCATGGGCGAAGGAAAATAACATTGTAAGCGGAGTGACGGACACGGAATTTGCGCCCGATATAAATATAACCCGCGAGTAAATGGCAGCAATGATATACCGATATGCGGAATATAAAAATCTTGACATGTCCTTCTCTGATTTGCGAGAATATACAGACAGTTCCGAAATTTCGGAATATGCAAAATCAGCCGCCGCATGGGCATCGGACAGAAAAATCATAAACAGATTTGATGACAGCAGTTTCAAACCTTGCAGTGACGCAACACGCGCCCAGGCGGCAGCCGTATTTATGAATTTACTGAATATATAATAAATATTACCCGTAGGGACTGCATAATTACAGCCCCTGCAATTCGTTTCAAATTATATTTGTAAAAAATTCAAAAAAAGTATTGACAAATATATTTTGTGGTAGTATAATAATAACATATTAAACATATAGGTATTGTGGTATATATGGAGGCGGTATTATGATAATGCAGATAAAAGAACGATGTTGCGGCAAATAGTCCTGTAAAAAATAAATCAAATTAAAGGAGTACTTATCATGAAGGTATATGAAAAAATAACTGACTTAATCGGCGGTACACCGCTTTTGGAACTGAAAAATTACGAAAAAGAAAACGACTTATCCGCAACCATATTGGCAAAGCTGGAATATTTCAACCCGGCAGGCAGCGTAAAAGACAGAATTGCCCGGGCAATGATTGACGATGCGGAAAAGAAAGGATTGTTAAAGCCGGGTGCCGTTATCATAGAACCTACAAGCGGAAATACGGGTATAGGCTTGGCGTCGGTAGCGGCGGCAAGAGGATACAAAATTATATTGACAATGCCGGAAACAATGAGTGTAGAGCGCAGAAACCTGCTCAAAGCATATGGTGCGGAACTTGTCCTCACCGACGGCGCAAAGGGCATGAAGGGTGCTATCGCAAAGGCTGAGGAACTTGCGGCGCAGACACCGGGTAGTTTTATTCCGAGCCAGTTTACAAACGCGGCAAATCCCGAGGCACACCGTCAGACAACAGGGCCCGAAATCTGGAATGACACCGACGGAAAAGTTGATATTTTTGTAGCCGGTGTAGGAACGGGCGGTACGCTTACCGGCGTCGGCGAATATCTGAAATCCAAAAAGAACAACGTAAAAATTGTAGCTGTAGAACCCGCAGGTTCGCCCGTTTTGTCAAAAGGTACTCCCGGCCCGCACAAAATCCAGGGTATCGGAGCGGGATTTGTACCGGATACTTTGAACACGAAAATTTATGATGAAATAATTACCGTGGAAAATGAGGACGCATTCAAAACAGGCAAAGCTATCGCAAGAAAGGAAGGCGTGCTTGTAGGTATATCCTCCGGTGCGGCGGTATACGCGGCGACCGAGCTTGCAAAACGTCCCGAAAACAAGGGCAAAGTCATTGTTGCACTGCTTCCGGATACCGGCGACAGATACCTCTCCACACCGATGTTCAGTGAATAATAAAAATTTTAAATGCACCTCAAAAGAGTATGTCTTTTGAGGTGCATATTTTTGTAAAAGAAAATCAATAATTTTCCGCTTTAATTTCGAAAAATCCCTGTGGGTGATTACATACGGGGCAGACTTGCGGCGCCTTTTTGCCGATAACAATATGTCCGCAGTTACGGCAAACCCACATACTCTCGCCCGCTTTTTCAAATACTTTTTTCATTTCAATATTATTTATCAGCCTTTTATAGCGTTCCTCGTGCGCCTTCTCGATTTTACCCACATCGCGGAAACGCTGTGCCAATGCCGAAAAGCCTTCTTCCTCAGCGTCCTTTGCAAATGCGTCGTACATTTGCGTCCACTCGTAATTTTCACCGTCCGCCGCAGCCTGCAAGTTTGTTATTGTATCCGAAATACCGGATAATTCATCAAACCACATTTTTGCATGCGCCTTTTCATTGCTCGCCGTCTCATCAAAAATGTCGGCAATCTGCTCATAACCTTCCTTCCGCGCTTTTGCCGCAAAAAAGGAATACTTATTTCGCGCCTGCGATTCCCCCGCAAATGCCGCCATGAGATTTTGCTCTGTTTTTGTTCCTTTATAATTCAATTTTGTCACTCCTTTTTATACTTTGTTTTATATTATAAACAATTAATGTAAACTTTATGCATAAGCATGTATAAAAATACAGAAAACAGTATATTTATTTGTTTTAGGGGTTGACAAAATTCCGTAAAAGTGGTATTATTATGTGAAGGAAATTGCGAATATGTGGGGATTTTGTGAATAATATTCATTTTTGTAAACATAAAATGTTGTGAATTTATATACAATGCCCAAAGCATGACGCCGATGATAAAAGGAGAGTTGCTATGAACAAACGTTTTGACAGAAAATTGGTTTTGGAAAACGGCGACGTTTACTATGGCTACGGGTTCGGTTCGGCAAGCGAGCGAGTCTGTGAATTGGTATTTAATACGTCAATGGTTGGTTATCAGGAGATTGTTTCTGACCCGTCATATACATATCAGATGGTTGTCATGACATATCCGCTGATCGGAAATTACGGCATAACGGACGATGATTTTGAAACAAAAACGCCCACCATCGGCGGACTTATCGTGCGTGATTATAACGACATGCCGAGCAATTTCCGATACACAAAAACGCTTGACGAGCTTTTGGCGGAAAATAATATTCCGGGAATATACGGTATTGATACGCGCAAACTGACTCGCAGCATACGTGACTTCGGCAGCAGAAAAGTTTTAATCACCGACGCCGATACGGGGCTTGACGACGCGCTTGAGGTTTTGAAATCAAGGGACATAGCGCGCGACGCCGTTGCACGTGTGAGCTGCAAAAAGAAATGGTATTCGCGCACATCAAATCATAAATACAATGTTGTGGCGATAGATTGCGGAATTAAGCTGAACATAATCCGCAGCCTTAATAAGCGCGGGTGCAACGTCACCGTCGTTCCGTACAACACGACGGCAGAGGAAATACGGTTTATGAAACCGGACGGCGTGTTTTTGTCAAACGGCCCCGGAAATCCGGAAGACGCATCGGTGGTTATCGAAACCGTAAAGCAGCTTAAAGGCGAACTGCCCATTTTCGGAATATGCCTGGGGCATCAGCTGATTTCCCTTGCATACGGCGCCAAAACGTTTAAACTGAAATTCGGTCACCGCGGCGGAAACCACCCTGTTCGAAATCTCGAAACGGGGAAAGTGGAAATTACAAGCCAAAACCACAGCTATGCCGTTGACGCAGACTCCGTAAAAAATACGTCCCTGAACGTCACGCACATCAATATTTTGGATAACACCGTTGAAGGCGTTGAAAATAAACAGGATAAAATTTTCTCAGTTCAGTACCACCCCGAAAGTGCCCCCGGTCCGCAGGACAGCGCATATTTATTTGATAAATTTATTGACATAATGAAGGAGGCGAAGAACAATGCCTAAGAGAACGGATTTAAAAAAGATAATGGTAATCGGCTCGGGACCTATCGTAATCGGTCAGGCGGCGGAATTTGACTATGCCGGAACACAGGCATGTCTCGCACTCCGTGAGGAAGGGTACGAAGTTATCCTTGCAAACTCCAACCCGGCAACTATAATGACAGATAAAACCGTTGCGGACAAGGTTTATATGGAGCCCTTAAATCTTGAATACGTCGCAAAAATTCTGCGTTATGAACGTCCCGACGCGATTGTTCCGGGCATAGGCGGACAAACGGGACTTAATCTTGCCATGCAGCTGGCTAAAAAAGGCGTACTCAACGAATGTAACGTTGAACTTTTGGGCACTACCGTTGAAAGTATTGAGCGCGCAGAGGACAGAGAGCTGTTTAAGGAGCTTTGCGAGGAGCTTGACGAACCGGTCCTGCCGTCTGTCATAACCCACTCGATTGAAGAAGGAAAAAAAGCGGCGGAAGAAATCGGCTATCCGGTTGTACTGCGTCCGGCATTCACTCTCGGCGGAACAGGCGGCGGATTTGCCGACAATGAAGAAG
Organism: uncultured Clostridia bacterium; assembly: GCA_934487205.1. Lineage (GTDB taxonomy): Bacteria > Bacillota > Clostridia > UBA1381 > UBA1381 > UBA1738. The sequence goes on along the minus strand of CAKSRS010000051.1, from coordinate 11,580 downwards.
AATTATGCGAGATAATGAAAAATGCACTTCAGCTGTCGCCGGTTTCACAGGTGCTCGTTGAAAAAAGCATAAAAGGCTACAAGGAAATCGAATACGAGGTAATAAGGGATAAAAACGATACAGCAATTACGGTTTGTAACATGGAAAACCTCGACCCTGTCGGTATTCACACAGGCGATTCCATCGTTGTATGCCCGAGCCAGACTCTTACAAACAAGGAATACCAGCTTTTGCGCGACAGCGCGCTTAAAATTATCCGAGCACTTAAAATTGAAGGCGGCTGTAACGTACAGTTTGCGCTCGACCCGCAGTCGTTCCGATATTATGTAATTGAAGTAAATCCGCGCGTATCACGTTCGTCCGCGCTTGCGTCAAAGGCAAGCGGATATCCGATCGCGAGAGTTTCGGCAAAAATTGCCGTCGGCATGACTCTTGACGAAATACAAATCGCAAATACACCCGCATCTTTTGAACCTGCGCTCGACTATGTCGTAACAAAAATGCCGCGTTTTCCGTTCGATAAATTTACAACGGCGTCGAATAAACTCTCGACACAGATGAAGGCAACGGGCGAAGTTATGGCTGTCGGAAGAACTCTCGAGGAAAGTCTTTTAAAGGCTATCCGCTCGCTTGAAATAGGAATATGCCACCTGTATAAATCGAAATTCGATATGGACAAGATGTCGGTCGACGATTTGCTCTCATATATTAAGGAAGGCACCGATGACAGAATATATGCGATAGCGCAGCTTATGTGGCTCGGCGTTGACCATTCGACGATATGCAACATCACGCAAATTGATATGTTCTTCCTTGACAAAATCAAGAAAATAGTTGATTTTGAAAAGGTTCTTGAAGAAAATATCGGCGATACGGAAATTTTGTATAAAGCAAAAAAAATGGGATTCTGCGATAAATATATCGCAAAACTCTGGAAGATGACCGAAGATGACGTATATCAAATCCGCAAAAAAGAAAAAATGTTCCCCGTGTATAAAATGATTGACACATGTGCAGCGGAATTTGACAGCTATATTCCCTACTTCTATTCAACATATGAGGAAGAAAACGAATCCGCCGTAAGCGACAAAAAGAAAATCGTAGTTTTGGGTTCCGGTCCTATCCGAATAGGACAAGGCGTAGAATTTGACTATTCAACGGTTCACGCAGTACAGACAATTAAAAAAGCCGGCTGGGAGGCAATAATTATCAACAATAACCCCGAAACGGTCTCAACTGATTATACATGCAGCGACAAGCTTTATTTCGAGCCGCTCACCGTGGAAGATGTAATGAATATAATCGAGCTTGAAAAACCGGAAGGCGTTGTCGCGTCTCTCGGCGGACAGACGGCAATTAATCTTGCCGAACCGCTTGCCGAAAGAGGTGTAAAAATAATCGGAACGGATTGCCGCGCCATCGATAATGCTGAAAACCGCGACAGCTTTGAAAAAATCATGGAAAAGCTTGAAATCCCTCAGCCGAAGGGCAAAGCCGTAACGAATATTGAGGACGGCGTTCGCGCGGCGGAAGGTATCGGCTACCCGGTTCTTGTCCGTCCGAGTTATGTTCTCGGTGGACGCGCAATGCAGATTGTTGCCGATGAACAGGGGCTTCGGCAATATCTTAAAACAGCCGTTGAAATTGATGAGGACAGACCTGTTCTGGTTGACAAATATATTGTCGGCAAAGAACTTGAAGTTGACGCCGTATGTGACGGCAAAGATGTATTCGTGCCGGGAATTATGGAGCACGTAGAGCGTACGGGAATACATTCCGGCGACAGTATCAGCGTTTACCCCACCTTTAGTGTATCGGAAAAAGAGAAAAAAACGATTTTGGATTATACGAAAAAGCTTGGTTTGGGAATAGGAATAATCGGACTGTTCAATATTCAGTTCATCGTCGATAAGAACGAGGACGTTTACGTAATTGAAGTAAATCCGCGTTCTTCACGAACGGTGCCCTTCCTGTCAAAAGCCACAGGCTATCAGATTGCGGATATTGCCACCCTTGTAATGCTCGGTCATTCGCTTAAAGAGCAGGGGTATGACATGCTTTATCCTGAGGAGAGCAAGCGCTGGTATGTTAAAACGCCGGCATTCTCATTCTCGAAAATCCGCGGTCTGGACGCGTATTTGTCACCCGAGATGAAATCCACCGGCGAGGCAATAGGATATGACGACAGTCTCACAAGAGCTCTTTACAAATCGCTGAAAGCATCGGGAATGAATGTTGTGAATTATGGAACGGTTTTCGTTGCGGTTGCAGATGCGGATAAGTCGGAGGCGCTGCCGCTTGTACGAAGATTTTACGAGCTCGGATTTAACATCGAAGCAACAGTCGGAACAGCGGACTTTTTGAAAGAAAATGGAATAAAAACGCATACGGTAACCAAAAATTCCGATGAAGATAATGAAATTCTGACCGCAATTCGAAAAGGTTATGTAAACTATGTTATAAACACGCGTGAATTGAATTCGGTCGGCGAGGAAACTGACGGCTACAGAATACGCCGCTGTGCTGTTGAAAATAACGTAACCATGTTTACATCACTCGATACCGTAAGGGTTCTGCTTGATGTATTGGAAGAAATGACGATTAAGATTTCGACAATATGATTGTTTTTCGTGAAACAGCCGCCTTTAGTATCAAAAAATGCCGAAATGCGGCGAAAAGAACACGAATTTGTATTATTTTACGAAAGGAAGATTTTAATGAAGGATTACAGTATTGAAACAAAGTGCATACAAAGCGGATATACGCCCAAAAACGGCGAGCCACGTATTCTGCCTATTTATCAAAGTACAACCTACAAATATGATTCATCGGAACACCTGGGCGACTTATTCGATTTGAAGGCGCCGGGACATATGTATTCGCGCATATCCAACCCGACACTTGAATGTGTTGAGGCGAAAATATCCGACCTGGAAGGCGGAGTCGGCACGGTGCTTACCACGTCGGGACAGGCTGCGAACCTTTTGGCAATATTGAATATCACGTCAAGCGGGCAGAATTTTGTCAGCCTGTCATCAATTTACGGCGGAACTATCAACCTTTTTGCCGTAACGCTTAAACGTCTCGGGATAGAAGTCCGCTTTATCACGCCGGAAATGACCGACGATGAAGTCGACGCGCTTTTTGATGAAAATACACGCCTTGTATTCGGCGAAACGATAGCTAACCCCGCACTGAAGGTTCTTGACATCGAAAAGTATGCCAATCTTGCCCACAAGCATGGTGTGCCGCTTTTGGTTGATAATACTTTTGCAACGCCGATTTTATGCAGACCGATTGAATTCGGTGCAGACATCGTAATACATTCAATGACGAAATATATGGACGGTCATGCGTCGGTCGTGGGCGGCTGCGTTGTGGACAGCGGCAAATTTGACTGGAATAACGGGAAATTCACCGAACTGACCGAGCCGGACGAATCATATCACGGTTTAATCTATACAGAATCATTCGGCAATGCGGCATATATCACAAAACTGCGCGTGCAGCTTATACGTGATTTCGGTGTTGCGCCGAGTGCAATAAATGCGTTTTTGTTGAATTTGGGACTTGAAACGCTGCATCTGCGCATGGAAAGACACTGCGAAAATGCGCTGAAAGTTGCTGAATATCTTGAAAATAACAATAAAATTTCATGGGTTAATTATCCCAAACTGAAATCAAGCGAAAGCTACGGTCTTGCGGAAAAATATCTGCCGAAAGGTGCATGCGGCGTAATCTCCTTCGGAATAAAGGGTGGGCGCGCGGCTGCTGTTAAATTCATGGACAGTTTGAAACTTGCCGCAATCGTCGTACACGTCGCCGATGCAAGAACATGCGTTCTGCACCCCGCGTCAACGACGCATCGCCAGCTTACCGATGAACAGCTTGCAGATGCCGGAATAGGTGCGGATATGATAAGAATGTCAGTCGGCATAGAAAGCGCGGACGATATCATAGCCGATATTGAGCAGGCGCTCAGCGAGGTGAGATAATGCCAATAAAAATTCCAAATGACCTCCCCGCAACGGAAATCCTTCATAATGAAAATATATTCGTTATAACCCAAACACGCGCGCTCACACAGGACATACGTCCTCTTAAAATACTGCTGCTTAATCTCATGCCGACAAAAATCACGACAGAGACACAGTTTGCGCGCCTTTTGGGAAATACACCACTCCAGGTAAAGTTGGAATTTCTCCAAACAGCAACGCATAAAGCGACGCATACCGACGAGCAGCACATGATTGATTTTTACAAAACATTTGATGAGGTAAAAAACAATAAATACGACGGAATGGTAATCACCGGCGCGCCCGTTGAGCAGCTTGAATTTGAGGACGTCAATTATTGGAATGAATTGTGCGAAATTATGGAATGGAGCAAAACGCATGTAACAAGCACATTCCATATATGCTGGGGTGCACAGGCGGGACTTTATTATCACTACGGCATAAAAAAAGTACCGCTTGAGAAAAAATTGTTCGGCGTATTTGCACACACGGTGGAATACAAAAATTCCATACTTTTCCGCGGATTTGATGACACATTCATGGTACCGCACTCGCGCCATACCACAGTTCTGCGCAAGGATATAGAAAATGTACCGGTGCTTAAAATTCTTGCCTCATCGGAAAAAGCGGGCGTTTATGTCATTTCAACCGATAAAGGCAGACAAATTTTTGTAACGGGTCACTCCGAGTATGACGGCGACACTTTAAAAAACGAGTATTTACGTGACAAAAATGCCGGGCTTGACATCTCCGTTCCGGAAAACTATTTCCCCGGAAATGATGATACCAAGCCGCCGATTGTGTCATGGCGGAGTCATGCAAATCTGCTCTATTCCAATTGGCTCAACTATTTTGTTTATCAAACAACACCTTATGATATTGACGAAATTCATTAAAAATAAGCAGCAAAATTACTTTGTTGGTTCAGACTGTCGAAAAAGCCCAGACTTTTCCGGACTTTTTCGACAGACTGAGAAATTATCTTGAATATGTAACCACAGACAGAAACGGTTACAGGGAATATAAATGCAAAAATGACAGATGTGCAAATTGTCCGAGACGGTAGGAATGTTTAAGCGAGAAACAAAAAGCCTTCGCCGTCATGTGTGGGAAGATTATAGGGATGAGGTATATGTATTCACACATACTGACGAGGGCAAGGAAATATACTCAAAACGAAAGGAGAAAATCGAGCGCAGCTTTGCAGAATCAAAAGAACTGCATGGTCTGCGCTATTGCCGCATGCGTGGAAACGAAAGAGTTTCCGAACAATGCTTGCTTACTGCAGCGGTACAGAATATGAAGAACCTTTATCATTTTCTTTTCCTACCAATTATTATTTCCGAATATGCCGTTCTGCCCTATATAAAATTATAGCACAAAAAAGCAGGAAGGCAATCGTTTCCGGTTACCTTCCTGCTTTTTTCACAATGCGTTGCAATTTTAGTTGTATGTGCAACTAACTGCCAATATTGCCGTCAAGCAAAGTTTCTTTTTGAAGTAACTTTACATCTAAATTTTTCGGCACAACACCATTTTTTACACAAATGCCCGCCGCCGTACCGGCAGCCTCCGACACGGCGAAACATGTAGCAATTACGCGCGACGCCGACATTGCCAAATGCTCGGCGGATATCGCCCGTCCCGATACAAGTAAATTTTTTGTCTTTTTCGGCACTATAACGTCATATGGTATATCAAAAAAATCCTTTCTTATTTCTGCATATTCAGATTTCGGCATTTGGGCGGCAAAGTTATCTTTCATATAACAATCTACCTTACACTCCATGTTGCAAAGCGTATTTGTTTCCACGTACCTTGAGCATATCCCACGCGGGCAATGAATGTCAATATGCCAGCAGCCGCGTGCTATCGAGTCCGCACACTTTCACATGTTTATAACATCATTAAACTTAAGTGTCTTTTCACACACTATCCGTCTTGTTTCCCTTACGCCAACCTGAACCGGTGTTTCAATAATAAATGCATCTTCATATCCCGGTACATTTTGCTTATAAAAATGCAGAATTTTAAAGCTGTCATCTCTTAACTGCTGCTCTGCACGCGTAAGATCCATAAAATCGGTACCGTCTCCCGCCGTGCGTGTTACGTTGAAAATCCGCATATCCTTATAATGCGTTCTCGGCCGCACATTTACCGAATATGCATTTATCGCGCCCGCGCCGATTGCATCGCATATCTTTTTACGAATCGACTGCGCATCAGGGGCAGACGCATTGCATATATCCACAGCGTTATCCCGGACGCCGCCTATAATGAATTTTGTTCCGAACGCCTGCATAAGTCCGTCTGCCGCGCGTCCCTTTTCATAGCTTTCACCGGCAAGTGCCGCAATATCCCCGTCGCCCGTGGCATCTATCACCATTTTTGCTCTGATAGCCGCCCGCCCCGATTTTGTTTGAAAAATAACGCAGTCAATCATGTTTTCATTCATTATGACATTGGCGGCAACGCTGTGATATAATATTTCCCCGCCCGACTCCGTCAGCATTTTTTTCAGCACCGATTTCATAATTTCGGAATCAAATTGAACTCTCGCCCAATCAATGGAATCATCATCGGGTGCACCGCCGGCTTTCTGAAGTCTTTTGATTATTTCAGCAGGTATTCCGCCCAAAACAGGCTTATGCGGCGGCTCGGATTCAATTGGCGAATAACCGAATATGCCGTCCATAAGACCGTACACGCCCAAACCGCCCAAAAATCCGTATCGCTCGGCAATCAGCACACGCTGTCCGCGTCTTGCGGCGGCTATAGCCGCGGGAACTCCGCCCGGGCCGCCGCCGACAACCAAAACGTCCACATCGGCAATTACTTCGGTTTCTCTCGCTTTTTCAGTCACAAACACTATCCTGCCCTCCATTTGCCGCACAGGCTTTTACACAAAGTTCTTTTTTTATTTCAATCTCTCTGTCAAACATTACGCCATTATGACCGACTTTTACCCCGTCACAGTACACTTGTGCGTCCTGCATGGGTATCGGAGAACTGAACGCTTCTATCTTTAACGAACCGCCTATCACCTTAAGGCGGCATTCACCGGCTTTTTGTATGTACTTGCCGTATCCGTCCCCCGCGCTCCAAAAACCCGCAAATCCGTTTGAAGTATCAACTTTCGGCGAAAATCCTATATACCCTTTATCCAAGTCATAGCTGAATCCGCTGAGAATGATAACCAGCGCAAATACTGCCATTGACCGCGCATAGTTGCTTCCGCACTCAATTTCGTTCCACGGATTACGGTGTTTGCCGTCATACCTGTCTCTGATTGCCTTTACGATTTCAAACCCTTGTTCCGCCATACCTTCTTCAATCATCAGTCCCGCCAAGGCATATTCAAATCCATGCATTGTCTCCTGACAATACGGCAGAGGAACAATTGGTTTTACCGCGCCTTCCGGATAATCGCACATAACCGCTCCGCGTTCATCATCAACGCAAAATACACGCCATGGATTATAAAAATTACGCATATTCTGTTTGAAATTATTTTTATAAAGAGCCGATAACGCGCTTTTTATTTTTGATTTGTCATAAATTTCACCCAAACCGCACAGCGCCGAATGCCATTGCGCCAGCGCCTGGTCAATTTCACAGCCGCTGCCTATCTGATACTTTATCTGCGAACATTCTTCGTTCCAGTATTTTTCCGCCGCATCTTCATACGGTATCAAAACATTTTTGTCATTAATATCAATTTTTTGAAAATAATATTCTCCGTTAAAAAGTTCGGTGTTAAGAAATTTTTTACCCTTTATATATAAATCGTTATATGTGTCCGCATCGCCGTCTTTCATGATTTTTGCCATTTCATACATAGCCTTTAAAGCACATACATAAAGTCCCTGAAGCCATGAACTCGTTCCAAACAGTTCCATATCCAGCGTATGATGCTGTCTGCCCTCCAATACGCCGTCCATGTCATATTTACCGGTCATTTCGCCCACCCAATCCCCGTTTAGGACGCGTGCATCAACCACGCGTCCGTCTTTAATCGCCTTAACGGCAATGTGCGAAAACCCGTTTACGGAATTTTTGTTCGGTCTGTTGAGAATTTCCCAGTCAATAAGTCTGCCCGTACCCGAAATTCCGATTGAACCGCTGCCTATCCCGCCCAATGGAAACGAAATCTCGGCGGTGTATTCTTTTTCATATCGAAAACTCATTTTTCCTCCGTTTCTTATACTTTCCCAACATATAACCCATGCTTTAATTATACACAAACACCAGATTTGTGTTTCCCGTTCCGTCATGCGTGATAATGCGCGAACACCATGCAGATGAATCGGTATAAGATATAATATCGCTCATATCAAGTTCCTTCACGCTTTTTTCATCAATATTCCATACATATCCCTTTTTCATATTTGCCATCGATTTTTTCTCCATTACAGTACTGTCAAGTTTTGAAGTTATCGGAGTATAGCTCACAGAGAAAAGCTTGCTCGTACGGTCGATTTCGTAAGGGTAACACAAAGAAACTCTTTATGTACCGAATGTTGCCGACGGATTTTTTTCGTTGAATTTGTCTTTACTCAAATCGTACAGCACCTTAATCTCGCGCACGTCATTTTCGGTTTCGACGGGGTACATAATAACATCGCCGCGGTCAAGGTTCTTATTCGAAAATGCATTACATGTGCTGTCGCATACTTTTTCGCCGTCTTGCCCGACAACGGTAATTCTCCACGGTCTCATCATCGTCATTCAGCGCTATGCTCACGCCAGAAATTACCATAACCATATTGGAATATGAATACATCTGCGACGCATTTTCCGTTACAACAACATCGGCAATCATATTTCCCTTTTTCATATAATAGCCTTCTACCGGGTACAAAATATTTTGCGTTGAGTCAAATACTTTTCTGTTGTTTATGCGATACTGATTAATATTCTCTAAATTTTTAGGTACGCGGAACACAACAGTGCTGTCGTCCATATAAAGAACGCCTTCAAAACTCGAATTATTTTTGCATACAAGCGAATTTTTAGAGCGGTCATACACCCTGTGCATAGGACTTTGCACCTCGCTGTCCCGGACCACTGCATCGGCGGGGATACTCGTCTCTATTTGACAAATATTGTTATCATCATCAAGTTCATACTTTATCAGTTTGCCGTTTATATAATCGCTCCAAGCACCCGTATTTGCACCGTCAACCAATACCGGCACACCGGTAACAACATCATAAAAAACGCCCTTTTTCAAACTTATGCCATCGGTTTTCACCCTTTCTGCACAGGTGTATTTTTCCGCCTTGCCGTATTGATTGTATATTTTTATAATGGTAATACCACGCATTGCTGTCCACATCTGTAAATGTCATTTCGTCATCAACATTTTTAACGGGCGGTACATATGTTCCCACCGAGCCGGAGTTTCCGCCGCCGCCACCGCCACCGCCGCCGGAAGGTGCCGGTGTGACAGATGTGTCACTATCGAGCGCCGCCATTTTTGCCGACAATGCGGCAACAACCTGCTCCATTGATGTAAATCCTTTGCTCAGCAGCACTGAATTTAACTTTGTATAATCATATTTTTTGTACTGCTGCTTGGTCACACCGAAGGTTTCAAAATATGCCGATATCAGCTCATTAACCTCATTCGTATCACGACTGTGGTTGAGTATGGATAAAATAATTTGTTCCGTAACTTCCCCCACGCTTTCAAAATGTTGCTATGAAAAAATTGTTTATTGTTATGTTGGTTTTATGCATTGCCTTATGCTCTTGTTCAAAAAATGAAAACGATGTGAAGCCCGAATCGGATACTCCCATATCCGACAAAAATGAAAGCAAAATTACCATTGCCTGCACCCAAGATGTACAGGTTCTTGTGTCCGACGGCCTTAATACTGCCGGAATTGATACAGTAAAACTTATCGACGCCGGTAATGAATTTATTTCGCGCGGCTTTATGCTCGATGTAGCGTCCGACCGTATTCCCGATATACTGATTACCGGTGATATACGGCAATTTATAAATTATGCGGAATTAGGCTATTTCTTTCCCGTTGCATATGACGGCATAAAAGATGCGGCACCGTGCGCATACTCGAAAATGATGGAAACATCGGTATACGATAAACTTTGCACGTGGAATAAAAAACACAATTACGGAATAATACTGCGCACCGATTATGCGGATATGCAAATATGCATAAACAATAATCTTATCGATGATTTCGTATCGGTTCGGGAATTGCTGACAAGAAACAAGCCGGACAGCGGATTTTCACTTATTGATTTACCCTTTCGCAGCCCCGATCGGCGCTTTATTGACATACTGTCTGAAGGAAAAGTAAATCCCTACCGTCTTTATCTGTCCGGTGAACAACCCATTTCCGGGATATATTCACAGGATTTTGCCTTATTGGCGGAAAATCTCAGACAAATGTATAGTAAAAAATTAATTCCCGCGGATTTTATAAATCATGACGCCGATATAACAAAAAACATTTTTCTGCAAAATAAACTCGCCGCAATGTTTACAAACTCCGTTCCGCAAAATGCAGACATAAAAACAATCCCTGCCGATGATGACACCAAATTTATTGCAGTTGGTTTTTTCAAGAAAAATTCCTCAGCCGTTTCGCTTGATTGTCAGCTGAATATTATAAACTCAATTACTCTTTCCGAAAAGTTTAAAAGCTGTCCGAAAAATAATAACCTTGCAGATGTTCTGGATTATTTTGTACCGTACGATATACACGAAAAAGCCTTTTCCGCCGCAGACTCTGCATTAATATCCGTTATCATCGATAAAACATCGGTACGCGACGCCGTAAAAATATATGAAAATTCCGGTGGAAACGAATATATGAAAGAAGTCCGTAAGCTTTATGCCGAAAAATTAAGGCTCTTAAATACAGATATGGGTTCGGATATGAATTGAATTTGCAAAAGCATACTGATAAAAACACAATTTACACCGCAAGGAATGACGAACTGTACAGGAACTCACGGCAAGTGCCGCAAGGCATTCTGCTTCCGACGCCGCACGGTGTTTTATCCTGAAAGGCAATCAAGCGTTTAATTTTCGTCTGGCCGCTGCTAATATATATTCAAGGCAGCGACACGCTCAGCACACAGATTCATAGCGCCGCTGCAAGTTTCAATACAAAATCCTGTATAAAATTCTTCCGTCTTCACTTTCCAAGGCGCATAACACATGGTGTGAATCAAAATAGCCGCCCGGCGATAAAGGCGTTTTGCCTCTATACCGGGCGGCCTGCTATGCCGTCATTTGTCCTCATTTTAAGAGGACGGTTTTAATATTAAGCTTTGTTTTATTTTAGGTTTTCAAGTATACGCATAAATACCGCGGCTGCCTGCGCTCTTGTCGTATTGGCCTTTGGTGCGAAGCTGCCGTCCGTATTACCTGTCATAATGGACTTTTCAGCCGCCCATATTACAGCGTCTTTTGCATAATCGGAAATGTCACCGTTATCTGTATAGGCCGTGCTGCCGCTTGTCGTTATGTCATATCCCTTGAATGTTGCATAGCGATAGATAATTGCCGCCATCTGTTCGCGGGTAA
>CAKSRS010000050.1 GCA_934487205.1 uncultured Clostridia bacterium | reverse complement strand
GGTTTCAGCCTTTTTTCTATGCAAAAAATCGAGGACTTTTCATCCTCGATTTTTGTGAGACTTTTTAAACAGCCCCAATTTTTTTGCTATTTATCGGTAGTTGCAACTGTTATGATTCTTACAACGCCGCCGTTTGCAAGACTCTTGTCGGAATAAAGCGTTACCGATGAAATATTGCTCATTTTCGCGAGGTCATCTATTGAATATTCCTTCATTTTGGAGCTGTTCGTTATATCAATAATCTGAACGTCAGCGGACAGTTTGTATATTGAATTGGAAAGCATAATTCTGCTGCCCTCAACTGCGCCGATGCCGCTTGCCGATGCAATTTTATACAGCGGAGAAATAGAACTGATTGTACCGTTATTCGTGCGGAATGCTACGCCTGCACCGAACGCTGTTGATATTGAACCGGTATTGCCGAGCGTGTAATTCCCGATTGCGCCGTTTGAAAAAATTTTGTAGCCGTTTGTATTTGTTCCCGCTTTCATGAACCCGGAAATAACGCCGAATTGTGACGTGCTTTCCAAATCTTTTACAAAGAGCATTGCGATGTCGCCGAATTTGTTTGCGGTTACGATATTAATAAGCTGTGAACTGCTTATTGATTTGGACGTAAGGTTATCAAAATCAAGCAATTCGCATGATGCGGGATTTGCGTCGCTGTCAGACGTAAGCTGAATGATTGCGGCGTCTTTAAGAACATATCGCCCGCCGATTGTTCTGTTTTCAAGGCTTATGTCGCCTGTGTAATTCTTAACATTTGACGTGTTCTGCGATGTCAGCGATGCAACGCCGCCGGAGTACGATATTCTCATAAATTTACCGATATGGTCTTTGTACAGCTTGTCGGTTACAATATCGTACGATTCGCCGTCCGCCATGAACATTGTTGCTATAAATTCCGAGCTGCCCTCATTTGCGCCCTCCGTTGCGGTGCGTGTTGATGTTGAAAGCAGAACGCCGTATTCAAAGTAGTCAAAACTTGATGAATTGTCGGTAACAAAAGCGATTTTGTCATTTTTGCCCAAAAGCAGCGTGATTTTATCGCCTATTGCGAAAGCGCCGCTTGACGCGTCAAGCTTTGATGTTGCGGCGGAATATCCGATTTCATACGACTTGCCGCTGACGGTAACACTTTCCACATACGCTTTGGAAGGTGACGCTGCATAATATGTTCCCGTTATTTTTTTGGAATATACGTCCATGATATTTGTTCGCGTGTTGTAGTAAACGACGTCGCTTGCCTTAATATCGGAAAGAGCTGCCGCTTCGCCGTCGCGGTAAATAACCAGATTGTTTTTATTAATATTTATTCCTTCAATCGATGTATCATCGTCCGAGTAATTTTTACTTGCCAAAACTGGGTCGATGCCGCTGCTGGTGCCGACAACCGCTATATTCCAAACGCCGTAGCTGTTGCCGTAAAATGTGATGTCGGTACCGTTTGTAAACAAATTTTTCGCGGAAGAAAATGTCAGCTTGTTGCTGTCGGAATAAATTATGAAATTATTTTCCGCCTTGTAAATGCCCTTTCTGCCGTCGGTTGTGGTGTACTCAATATTATTTTCGGTAACTTTGTTAATTATCGCCGCTTGCGAATAAATATTGCCAGCCGACGCATATTCGCGTACAGTCGCGAGATATCCGTCTTTGTCGATTACGGCGTGTTCAAAAATATCGCCCTCGTTTATGTCTGTCTGACTTGTCAGCAGATAGGTTTGTGCATTGTTCAATTTCATGTTTCCCGCAAGTACGGTAACGTTTCCGCCGTCATTGTCTTTGTCGAGAACAAGTACGTCGTCAAGCACCGTGCAGCCGACTGTATCAAGATATGTGTCGGCACTTTGCCCCTGTGCCGTCTGTGCCGGTTTGGTGAAAAGCGCACGGTCAACAAGAACAGCTGCTGTGGCGCGTGCGAGAGGTGCATTGTTATCAGCGTTAATCCCCGCTGTAATTCCGAGAGACGCCGCCGCGGAAATATAATTTGTCGGCCAGTAATATCCGACGCTGTCCTCGCCGTAGCCGAGCGTTCTCATAAGAATTGTCACTGCCTCGGCAAAGCTTATCGTCTTTTCGGGACCAAATGAGCCGTCGGAATAGCCGGACAAAATATCCTTTGTAACAGCATAATTTATGTACGGCGCAAACCAACTCCCGGCGGGAATATCAAAAAATGTCGATGTTGAACCGGCGGCGCGCGCCTCGGTATCCTTATCCATCATGCATACAACAATCTTTGTAAATTCCGCACGTGTAATTTGGTTGGAAGGTCGGAATGTTCCGTCATCATATCCGTTTATAATGCATAAATCCTGCAGCCGCAGTGCGGATTTTGAGTATTCCGCAGAAGTGTCGGTATCTGTGTATGCCGCCATTGCCGAGGGAACAGCCCCCGCCGTTATGGCAGCCGCAAGAATCAGGCTAAGTAACTTTTTCATGTTTAAAAATTCCTTTCCATAATAAATTTATTCCGAACGCAGCGCGTCTATCGGGTGCAGTTTAGCGGCTTTTTTCGCCGGTGCAATACCGAAGAAAACACCGATAAACAGTGAAAATCCGAAGGACAGCAAAATCATACTCGGCTGTGAAACAAAATTCATGTTCATAAGCTTGCATATGAGGGTACCGGCGCCTATCCCGAAAAGTATTCCGATTAATCCGCCCATTGCACTGAGAATTGTGGACTCTATCAGAAATTGCAGAAGAATATCGGTTGTGCGTGCGCCGATGGCTTTTCTGATACCTATTTCGCGTGTACGTTCGCTTACCGAAACCGTCATGATATTCATAATTCCGATTCCGCCTACAACAAGCGATATTGCCGCAATTCCGGCAAGCATTGCCGTCATGGTGCCGGTAATTTCGTTAAGAGTATCAAGCATTTCCGCGATACTGTTTACGTTAAAACCTTCATCGGTGCCGAGCTGCTTGGTGATATATGCTTTAAGTTCGGTCACGGCGGCGTCAACCGTTTCTTCCGTCGTTGCGGAAAAATAGTATGTTGAAATATTCTTACTGTTTAAAAAACGCTCTGCCGTGGTGTAAGGGATTGTCACGGCGTTGTCCGCAGAACTTTCGCTCGAATCGTCCTGTTCTTCATATACACCCACGATTTTAAACTGGCGTCCGTTAAGTTTGATGGTTTCGCCGATGGGGTTTGCGCCGCCGAAATATTCTGACGCAATGTATGTGCCGACGATGCATACATAGGAGCGATTTTTTATATCATGTTCCGAGATAAAACGTCCCGCCTGGATTTTTGTATCTTTTATGTCAGCATAGGTAGAGTCATATGCGCTTAGTGATGTGGTTGTATTTTCATTTCCGTATTTTAATGTCGCCATGCCGGAAATGCTCGGCGACATTGCGCTTACGAGGTCGGGATTTTCGTCCAAAAATTTCTGCATGCTGTCGATGCTGATACTTCTCGTGGAACCGCCCCAGCCGCCGCGCGACATGGAAACGGTTATCAGTTTTGTACCCATCGACGAAAGCTGGTCAGTGATGCTGGAGGTTGCGCCTTTGCCTATGCCGGTCAGAATTATTACCGACGCAACGCCGATTATAATGCCAAGGGTGGTGAGAGCCGAACGACCCTTATTGCCGGTGATGCTTTTTACCGACATTTTGAATGATTGCGATAATTTCGAAAAATTCATTCGGTGTCACCTCCGTTTATTATGTTACTTATGTATTTTTCCTTTTTTAGGTCGGCGTCAAGGTCGGCGGTTTTGCCGTGCTCGTTGTCACCGATGTCTGAACCTTTTACATTGTCCGCGCTTGCCATATCGTCCCTGTTGTCGATATCGCTTGTGATTTTTCCGTCGCGTATGGTTATTATGCGTTCGGCTTGTTTGGCAATGTTAAGGTCATGAGTGATTATAACGATTGTGTTTCCCTCGTCATGCAAATCATGCATCATCTGCATGATTTCTATGCCGGATTTAGAGTCAAGCGCGCCCGTCGGTTCGTCCGCAAGGATAAGAGACGGATTTGCCGACAGCGCCCGCGCGATTGATACACGCTGCTGCTGACCGCCCGACAGCTCGGTCGGCTTATGGTGAATTTTATCGCCGAGCCCGACACGCTCAAGCGCTTTTACCGCTATTTTTTCACGCTCGCCGGCAGGCAAGCCGCGGTATATAAGCGGGAGTTCCACATTTTCGAGGGCGGTAAGCTTTGTCAGAAGATTGTACTGCTGAAATATAAATCCAAGCTTTTGATTGCGTAAATCGGCAAGCTGATTGTCTGTCATTTTGCTGCCTTCAACGCCGTCAATCCAATATCTTCCGCTTGTCGGTACGTCCAGACAGCCGATCATATTCATAAGCGTTGATTTTCCGGAACCGGACGGACCGATAATGGACACAAATTCGTGCGGTTTTATATGCAGGCTTACGCCGTCGAGAGCATGAACTTCGGTATCACCCATTTTATATATTTTTGTTATATTTTCGAGTCGAATCATGCGCGGTCACCTTCCTATCTGGGACCGCCGCCCATGCCGCCACCGCCACCTGGACCGCCCATGCCTCCGCCGCCCATGTTGCCGCCGCCCATGCCTCCGCCGGGCATGCTCATATTAAGCGATGAACTGCTTGAGCCTGTTGAATATCTGTAAATTTCCTGACCTTCATTCAAGCCGGAAATGATTTCGGTGTAGTCATCGCTTGAAATTCCGGTTTGAACTTCAACTGATTTATATCCGTCGGGGGCTTCTGGCGTGAGAGTTTTTCCGCCGCCGGGCGCGCTGCTTGGTGCGGAGCCGCTGCCTTCGCTGTTTTCGCCGCCGGGAACACCGCTCGGTGCGGAATTGTTTCCTTCGTCATTTTTGCCGGGTTTTGTTTTTTCGTTCTTTTTAGCCGAATCATCTTTCACAAAGACATAGCTTTTGCCGCCGACTGTTTTGATATCCTCGCTCGGAACGGTGAGTACGTCTTTTGCCGATTCAACAATTATGCTTGCGTCTATATTCATGCTCGGACGAAGATTGCCCGGATCGTTTATGATTACCTTTGTCGAATAGGTCGTTACGCCGTTTTGCGCCGTACCTTCAACGGAGATGGTGTCTATGTAGCCGACAAAAGTTTCGTTGGGGAGTGCGTCGCACGTAACGGTAACTTCCTGACCTTCCGCCACTTTGCTTACGTCAAGTTCGTCGATAGGCAAATCAAATTTCAGTTTTGATATATCGGCAATAACCATCATCGTGGTAGATGCGTTCGTTTTGTCGATAGTATCGCCGGCTTTGGAATTTTTGGTAATTACCGTACCGCTTATCGGCGATGTGATATTGTAATCTTCCATATCTTTTTCGGTTTGCTGCATTTGCAGTTCTGCGCTGCGGTAGGAAAGATTGCTGTCAGTGATTTTTTCGGATATGGAATCGCTTGTTAATGTGGCGATTACCGCGCCTTTTTTAACATAATCGCCGTTTTTGCAATAAACTTTGGAAACGGTACCGTTTGTTTCCGCGGTGATTGTGTTTTGCGATGAATTTTCAACGGTGCCGCTTCCGGGGCTTACTGCAGAGCCGACCGAACCGCCTACAACAAGGCCTTCATAAAATGCGCCCGGGTTGGTGAAGGAAATTGTTACATTATATAATGTAGACCCGTCACTTCCGGCATATGACGCGGTTGATTTATGTGTTACCGTACCGTAAACCGAACTCATATGTTTTGAGCTTGTAATTTCCGCCGAATCACCTATGTTAATGGACGAAATCTGTGCCTGCGTAAAGGGGAGGACTACTTCAAGGTTTGATGTATCGGCAATCGACGCAATTTTTGTGCCCGCGTTGACTTCCTGCCCTTCTTTAACGGACAGGTCGGAAACGACTCCGCTGTTTACAGCGGTTAGTGTCAACTTACTCCCGTCTTCAAGAGCAGTGTTATAATTGTTCTTACTTTGCTGAAGTGAAATTTTCTGCCGTTCCACGTTCAGGTCGCTGCTTGAAGTGTCAAAACCGTAAAGGCGGTCGCCTTTGGTTACCGTATCGCCCACTTCATACGGACAATAGATTATGTCGCCGCTGACTTTCGGAATAATTTCATATCTTTCAAACGGTTCGATTGACGCGCTGCCCGTAATGGTTACGTCGATATCGCCGCGGGTTACGGTGTCGGTTTCCCTTGCGGAAACGGCTGTCGGAGCGCCCTTCTTGCCGGAAAGTTTAACCGCGCCCACTGCAATTACAGCAACAACTGCCACAAAAATAATAACCTTTTTTTTGCCGGGCTTTATGTACTGTTTAAATTTTTCTTTA
Source organism: uncultured Clostridia bacterium (assembly GCA_934487205.1). Lineage (GTDB taxonomy): Bacteria > Bacillota > Clostridia > UBA1381 > UBA1381 > UBA1738. The sequence continues at coordinate 12,947 of CAKSRS010000050.1, read as the reverse complement.
CTGAAAATATTTTTTCCACGTTTCAAAAATATTCCTCCTCGTCTATTTTAAACTGTACTAATTCTATCACACAAATATTTTTAATGTATTGATAATATGTAAATATTTTGTAAACTGTAAATTTATACCCTTTTCAATACCATTTTGCATACAATACCTGTCAAAATGCCGCATAATACGCCTGCCGGAATGAGAAACGGGAGATAATATACGGGCGCATAAGAGGAAAGAACGATGCATGCGGCGGCGATTTGTCCGATATTATGAAAAACTCCACCCGCTGTACTGATTCCGATAATTCCGAGACTGAACCGGCGTGCCGCAAGCATGGCAAATAAAGCGCATAATCCGCCCGCGGCTGCATACGCAAGTGACATGACGCCGGAAAAAAGCAACGATGAAACAAGGACTTTTAATATTAATATAAGAAACGATTGCTTTTTGCCAAGGCGCAGTACGGCAAAAAGAATTACAATATTTGACAGTCCAAGTTTAATGCCGGGAACGGCTGTCGGCAGAGGAAAAAGGCTTTCGATGTAGCCGAATATCAGCGCTATGGCAGTTAAAAGCGCAATCTGTGTTATTTCGGAATTTTTCATTATCTCACCACCGCGTCCGTTTCTGATTTTTTCGTTACTTCAACGATAACTTTGTTCGGCAGACAGATTATTTTTTTTGAACTGTCGGTAATTTTGCCCTGATTGATACACAGTTTGTCCGGGCAATCGGCGTACTCCATATATACCTCGCCGCTTTTTATTACAACGGTGTTATCGCCTTCGATATCAACGGTGCTGTCGGCGTTCAGAGGGACTTGCCTGTAAAATTGACCGTTTTTTGTTATAATCACGGTTTCCGCCGCATTTTCGCGCGGTAAAAAAAGGTATAAAATGCCCGCGGCGGCAAGCATTATTGCAATAAAAATGACATCTTTTCGCATAAATTTTCAAAACTCCCGTTTTATTTACAATTTTTTCACAATTAGTTCATACGCATGACATAATAGCGTGTTATTATGTATTTGTAAGCTGAAAAGCTTACAAAATACCTTCCCCTTAATATTTTTATGGAAAAGCTGCATTCGCACAGTGCAGCTTTTTTCATGCCATAAAACTTATCTAATATTATAATATTATTTTCGTCAAATTGCAACACAATATAATAATATTATTGACATAAAAGAATAATTGGGGTATAATATACAGGAACTCTTACACCATTTGAAAGCAGAGGTAAGAAATTGAAACGTAGAAAAAAGAAAAGCAAAATTTTTAATAAAAAACAATTTGCCGTATTCGGTATTTCGCTGGCGGTTCTTTTGGCGGCATTTGCTGTTGTTATGGGGTTGGGCGGCTTTTTTGAGCTCCCGGGCGGAGATGATGTTGACTATGTCGAGCCGGTCAGCAAAGAGACAGGCGTTATAAATATTCTTGTTGTGGGACTGGATAGGAGCGAAGGTCTTACCGATACAATCATGCTTGCACGCTATGATTTGGATAATGACAAGGTGGATATTTTGTCAATTCCGCGCGATACGAGAATGTATATAGGCAGCAGATATCAGAAAATAAATGCGGCATATTCCGTTTCAAAAAACGGCAAAAAGAACGGGATAAACGGCACAATCGAGGCTGTTAACAGGCTTACTGGGATACCGATTAATTATTATATAGAATTTACGTGCGCGGCGTTTCGCGAAACGATTGACGCTTTGGGCGGAGTGGATTTTGATGTTCCGCAGAATATGAATTATGATGACCCTGTCCAGGATTTGCATATTCATTTAACCAAGGGATATCAGCATCTTGACGGCGATAAGGCGGAGCAGCTTGTCCGTTTCCGCCGTTATCCGATGGGTGACATCGACCGTGTTGCCGTACAGCAGAGCTTTTTGAAGGCGGTATCGGAACAGAAAATAAATGCGTCGATTATTGCAAAATTTCCCGACCTTTACAAGGTGCTGACGAAAGAAATAAGAACAAATTTCACATTGAATGATGCCGTAAAATACGCGCTTAATATTCAGGATTTATCAAGTGAAAATATTACCATGCATGCACTGCCGGGCGCGGCAAACGGAACCGACTACGGTTCATCGTACTGGATTGCCGATATGACGCAGCTGGGAACTCTGTTAGAGGAGAATTTCGGCGGTGCCGCAAGCAAAATCACCATACATTCGGCAGACGGCTCAAGTACGTCAAAGGATATAAAAAAGACAAAGGCGACGTCAAAACCTAAAGCAACGGAAAAACCGAAAACTTCGCCGACCCATACGCCGACGGCAAAACCAAAGGCTACTGAGGAACCGAAACCGTCGGAAACACCTAAAACAACGGCGCCGACGGAAAAACCGTCCGCATCGGAAAAGCCTGATGCGACAGAAAAGCCGAAAGCAACCGAAAAACCGGAAGAAACGACGGAAAAGTCCGTTGATGTTACTGAAGAATAGAGAGGGTTAAACTGTGAAAAGAGCAAGACCGAAGAATAAAAAGGCTGCAATGCGGCGGGAAAACGAGCTGCAGCGTGAGTCGCGTATTCATGAAGAAAATATGTACGGCGGACGGGAAGTACCTGATGAAGAAACCCCGTCTCACACGGATAATATAAACAAATATGAAGAAATCATAGAAGAAATCCGCAGTGAAAAATCGGGCGATGCCGCGGCGGAAAGACCCCGCGAAAGGTATAAAAAACCTGCCGTTGCCGCGCATGATGAAGTGCGGACGGGGAAGAAAAAGAAAAAAAAGCGCCGTCCGTTGAAATTTGTGCTGACGACAATAGTTGTATTTATTGTTCTTGCCATGATAACCATGGGATTGGGCATTTTTGACGATTCCGATACATTGACGCCGCTGGAAAACGGAAAAATCAATGTTTTGATGCTCGGTGTGGACGAGGAAGGATTAAGAACCGACGCCATAATGATAGCGTCCTATGACGCGGAGGCGGCACAGGTGAATATGCTTTCGGTACCGCGCGATACCAAGGTTTATGTAACCAATCGCAAGGTTACGCGCAAAATAAATGAAATTCACGCAATGAGCAGTCAGAAAAAGAACGGCGAAATTCTCGGCGCGGAGGCAACGGCGGAGGCTGTAACGCAGCTGACGGGTATTCCGATAAACTATTATGTGGAATTTTCATTTTCCGCAATCGACCATTTGTTTGACGCACTCGGTCCGGTGGAATTTGATGTGCCCGACGTAGAGGGCAAGGGCCGCGGAATGAATTATGACGACCCTGTTCAGAATTTGCATATTCACTTAAAACCGGGTTTGCAGCAGCTGACGGGGAACGAAGTTCAGCAGTTCGTGCGTTACCGCAAGAGCAACAGCGGTGCGGGCAGCGGGAGTGATACCGACCGTGTGGCACGTCAGCAGGAGTTTGTAAAAGCGGTTATTGACCAAAAACTCAACGCAGAACTTTTGATAAAGCTGCCCGGAATTTATTCGCAGCTGTCAAAGGAAATCAAAACCAATATTTCGGCGGGAGATATTACACGATATTTGCGTTACCTGAATAAATTGACGGGCGAGAGTATTCACAGCTACAGCTTGCCGGGCGAAACCAAAACCATAAGCGGCGGCTCGTATTTTATCTGCAATTTTGATGAAACCAAACTTCTTATGAGCGAAACATTCGGTTATGATGCCGAGCTGACAGACCAGATCACGCTGTCCGACGGACATTCGCAGAAAATTTTGAAGGGCGGAAACATGACTAAGAATAAGGATAAAAACAAGTCCTCGGATACGCAGGAAAATTCGGCGGAAAATAAAACGGAAACGTCGAAAACAAAGGCTACGGCAAAGCCGAAAACCTCTGCCGCACCAAAAAATACTCCCACTCCCGAGCCTACAAAAGCACCGGTGGTTACAAAAAAACCTCAGGTAACCAAGGAACCTCTTGAAGATATTTATGATGTAGATTAATAAATATTAAGAAATTATAAAAAAAGTCTTGCATTTTCGGAATATATGTGTTATAATATAGAAGAATAGTAATGAACGGAGAGTGGGTTTACAAACCCACTCTTTAATTTTGAGGGGGGATTGTATTGGCAAATGCAGCAGAAAAACTTGCTTTTGAACTGGGCGATAAAATCGCCGGCAACATGGGATTTACGCTGGTTGATGTACAGCTGGTAAAAGAGGGCAAGGACAAATATCTGCGCCTGTTTATTGATAAAGACGGGGGAGTCGGCATAGATGACTGCGAGTGCTTTTCCAAAGCTTTTGAAACCGAGTTTGACGCATGCGACCCTATCGACGGCGGATATATACTGGAAGTATCCTCGCCGGGGCTCGACCGCAAGCTGAAAACGGAGCGTGAATTTATGCACTACATTGGCAGAGAAGTTGATGTAAAACTGTTTCAAAAGAGCGAAGTCGGTAAAGAGTTTACGGGGATATTGTCGGGATATGAAAAGGGTGCGGCCACTATTTCCGTAGACGGAACGGATATAACAGTAAATCCGAAAGATGCGGCATATATACGGTTACATTTTGAATTTTAAGAAAACGCCTGCACGGGCAGGCGTGTCATAGAGAAAGGATTTGTTGAAAAATGAATGAAGAATTACTTACTGCCCTTACGGAACTGTGCAAGGAAAAGGGCATAGAGAAAGAGGTAATACTGGACGCCCTCGAGGCGGCGCTGATTGCGGCATATAAGCGTAATTTTGCCTCGGCGCAGAATGTATGCGTGGAACTTGACCGTGATACAGGAAAAATAAATGTTTATGCGCAGAAAACCGTTGCGGAAGAAGTTACTGACCCGCAATTGGAAATTTCGGTTGATGATGCAAAGAAAATCAGCGGAACATATGAAATAGGTGATGTCGTAAATATAGAGGTAACCCCGCGCGACTTCGGCAGAATTGCGGCGATGACCGCAAAACAGGTGGTAACGCAGCGTATTCGAGAGGCGGAGCGCGGAATTATCTACAGTGAGTACACCCAAAAGGAAAATGATATTGTAACGGGAAAAATCGAGAGAATCGAACACGGCACAATCTATGTTGATATCGGTAAGGCGGAGGCAGTTCTGCCGATTAACGAACAGACGGAGGGTGAAAGTTACCAAATAGGCGACATGATAAAATGTTATGTCAGCGAGGTAAAAAATGCGACCCGCGGAACGCAGATTATTTTGTCGCGTACGCACCCGGGATTGGTGAAAAAGCTGTTTTTCCGTGAAGTGCCGGAAATTCAGGACGGTCTTGTTGAAATCAAATCCGTTTCGCGTGAGGCGGGTTCAAGAACAAAGATTGCGGTATATTCGGAGGATAATGACATCGACGCTCAGGGCGCATGCATAGGCCCTAAAGGCACGCGTGTTCAGGCGGTATCGGAAGAACTGAACATGGAAAAAATTGATATTGTTAAATGGAGCGAGGACCCTGTCGAATATATTTCCGCCGCACTCAGTCCGTCAAAAGTTTTGAGCGTGATTGCAGATGAAGAAGAAAAGAGTGCAAAAGTTACGGTACCGGAAAATCAACTTTCGCTTGCAATCGGCAAGTCGGGACAGAATGTCCGTCTTGCGGCAAGGCTTACGGGCTGGAAAATTGATATCTCGGCAGAATAGTAAAAATTTGAGGGTGATTTTAAATGCATATACCGGAGAGAATGTGCGTTGCATGCCGCAAAATGAAACCTAAAAGCGAATTATTAAAGGTTGTAAAGGTGTGCGGCGGAGCGGAACTTGACGAAAAACAGAATAAATTCGGCAGAGGTGCATATGTGTGTAAAAATACCGAATGTATTGAACTTGCCAGAAAAAAAAGAGCTTTTTCACGGCATTTTAAAAGTCAGGTTGACGATGGACTGTATGACGCTGCTGCGGATAAGATAAAAACATAAAACAGGGGGCGTTTATATGGATAAAGCTTTGGGTATGCTTGGTCTTGCGAAACGTGCGGGCGCGGTTGCTACGGGCGAATTTCAATGTGATAAGGCCATTAAAAACGGACAATCCCGTTTGATAATAATTGCTCGGGACATTTCGGAAAACGGCAGAAAGGCGGTTTGCGACGCGTGCAGATATTATAATGTTACATACATTGAATACGGCACGGCGGAGGAACTGGGAAGGATTACCGGCGCAGACCGAAGGTGTGTTGTTTCGGTAAATGACGAAAATTTTAAAAATGCAATTTTATCCAAAATAGAAAGGATTGATGAATAGCATGGCAGAAAACGGAATTAAAGTAAATCAGATAGCAAAAGACTTAAAAGTTACGGCAAAAGATGTTGTGGAAAGACTCTCGGCTTACGGCATAGAGGTAAAAAGTACAACGGCGCTGACAGAGGAACAGCTCGGCATAGTGTTTGATATATATACGGCGCTGCATGATCTTGGAGATGCGCCTATCGAAAAGCCGAAAGCGGCTGTTGAACCCCCGAAAGTGGAAGAACCGGCGGAAAAAACGGCAGAACCGAAAATCGAAAAAGAACCGGAGATAAAATCAGAAACAAAACCGGAAAAAGAGCCGGAAGCAAAACCGGAAAAGAAAAAGCCGGAACGGCAGAAAAATCTTAAAAAGAGCCGTAAGACGGAAGAAACTGTTGTTGAAATACCGCAGGATAATGAAAAAGAGTACGTAATAAAAGCCGACGACGCAAAAAAAGTTCGCTATGTGGACACAAGAACCGATACGGTTGAACTCGATAAAATCGAGACGCGTGAGCGTTTGGAGGATATGGTAACAGATGATGATGTTTCCAAGCTCGAAAACGGCAGGGGCGGCAAAAAGCAGCACGGTAAAAAACAGCAAAATAACAGAGAAAAAGAATTAAAACAGCAGAATAATGCACCGAAAAAGAAGGAAAAGGCAGTACCGACAGAGATAGAAATTCCGGAAATGATAACGGTCGGCGAATTGGCGCAAAAGCTTGGAAAAGGTGCTGCGGAAGTTGTTAAAAAGCTTATGATGCTCGGTGTTATGGCGACAATTACTCAGTCGATAGATTATGATACGGCTGCTTTAATCGCGTCGGATTTCGGTGTTGAGGCAAAACCGGAAATTATTCTGACGAAAGAGGATATACTTTTTGCAGAGGAAGAAGATAAGCCGGAGGATTTGGTACCGCGTCCGCCTGTTGTAGTTGTAATGGGACACGTTGACCACGGTAAAACATCACTTCTCGACGCAATCCGCCATACTTCCGTTACCAATACCGAAGCGGGCGGAATTACGCAGCACATCGGTGCATATAGTGTAACGCTGAATGACAGGGAAATAACATTTTTGGATACACCGGGACATGAAGCGTTCACAACAATGCGTGCAAGAGGTGCACAGGTTACCGATGTGGCGATATTGGTGGTTGCGGCGGATGACGGAATTATGCCGCAGACGATTGAGGCAATTAATCACGCAAGGGCAGCCGGTGTAACCATAGTTGTTGCAATAAACAAAATCGATAAAGAAAATGCGAATGTGGAACGTGTTAAGCAGATGCTCGTGGAACACGAGCTTGTTCCGGAGGAGTGGGGCGGCGACACCGTTTGTGTCGAAGTTTCCGCAAAACAGAAAATTAACATTGACGGACTTTTGGAAATGGTTCTTCTCATTGCCGATATGAAGGAACTCAAAGCCAATCCGAATAAAGCGGCAAAGGGAACTGTTATCGAGTCGCGCGTGGATAAGGGCAAGGGTCCTGTTGCGACAGTTCTCGTACAGGAAGGTACGCTGCATGTCGGCGATATCGTAATTGCCGGTACGGCTGTAGGACATGTGCGAGCAATGGTGAACGACAAGGGCAGACGCTTAAAGGCAGCGGGCCCGTCAACCCCGGTCGAAATTCAGGGTCTTTCCGAAGCACCTATGGGCGGCGAACATATCATGGCTGTCAAGGACGAAAAGCTTGCGCGTGATGTTGCCGAAGCAAGAAAACGCGAACAGAAGGAAAACAGATTTAATCAGGCGGTTAAAGTTTCTCTCGATAATCTTTTTGACCAAATTGATGAAGGAAATATGAAGGAACTTAACGTCATTATAAAAGCGGACGTGCAAGGTTCTGTCGAGGCTGTTCGTCAATCGCTTGAAAAGCTGTCCAACGAGGAAGTGCGCGTACGTGCAATTCACGGAGGCGTCGGCGCAATCAATGAGTCGGACGTTATGCTTGCAAACGCGTCAAATGCAATTATTGTCGGCTTTAATGTACGTCCCGATTCGGGCGCGCTTGCAGCTGCGGCAACTCAGGACGTTGATATCAGACTGTATCGCGTAATTTATCAGGCAATAGAGGAAATAGAGGCAGCAATGAAGGGTATGCTCGACCCGAAATTCAAGGAGAGCGTACTCGGTCATGCGGAAATCCGCCAGACATTCAAGGTGTCCGGTGTGGGAACAATTGCCGGCGCTTACGTAACGGACGGAAAAATTATCCGCAATGCGGAAATTCGTCTTGTGCGTGACGGAATTGTAATGCATGAAGGCAAAATTGGCAGTTTAAAACGTTTCAAGGACGATGCAAAAGAGGTTGCTGAAGGCTTTGAATGTGGTATGAGCATTGAAGGCTACAACGATATCAAAGAAGGCGATGTTATGGAATGTTTCATCATGGAGGAAGTTGAAAGATAATATGCCAAACAACAGAATTAACAAAATAAATGAGGAAGTGCACCGCGAGCTTGCGGCAATAATACGCGAACTCAAGGACAGCCGTATACCTATGCTCACAAGCGTCGTAGCGGTGCATGTAACCAACGATTTGAGCTATGCAAAATGCTATATCAGCGTCATGGGCGATACCGAAACGCAAAAAAAAGCGATAGAGGGACTTAAATCCGCGGCGGGATATGTACGCCGTGAGTTGGGACACAGGATTGATTTGCGCCACACGCCCGAACTTATATTTGAGCTTGATAAATCAATTGAACACGGTGCGCATATTAATCAGGTGCTTAACGAAATAAAGCGGGGTAAAACCGATGAATAAAGTAATCGAACTGATAAATAATGCGGAAACGGTGGCAATATTGGGGCATGAAAGCGAGGACGCCGACTCTGTCGGCAGCTGCTATGCCATGTGTTTGGCGCTTACGGCGATGGGAAAGAAAGCGGATTGCTGGTTTTCCGACGAAATAGAGCCGCACATTGCATTTATGGGGAAAAATTACACCGTATACAGCGGGCAGGAACCCCCGGAATACGATTTGTGTCTGTGCATTGACTGCGGTGATAAAAAGCGCATAGGCGCACGCGTGGCTGTTTTTGACAAGGCAAATCACACCGCGTGCATTGACCATCATGAGACCAACACCGGTTTTACCGAGGCGGATTATATCGAACCGTATGCTGCTGCGGCTGCGGAAATTTTGTATAAGCTGTTCATGAAAATGGGAATTGATATGACGGCGGAAATTGCAAAAAATCTGTATATCGGCATAAGCGCCGATACGGGCAGCTTTAAATACAGCAATGTCAGTCCCGAAACGATGGAAATCGCGGCGCAGCTGCTTAAATTTGATATAAATCACGCGGAAATCGCACGGCTTTTATATGATACTCTCACGCCGAAGGTTATGAAGTTTGAAGGGTATGTTATGAGCAATATCGAAAGTTTTTGCGAGGGCAAGCTTTGTATATTCCGCGCTGATAAAACGCTTATGGAGCAATTCGGCGTCAATGAGCGCGATATCGGTGATATTGTCAACATACCGCGCAAATGCACCGGATGCGAAATTGCCGTAAGCATACGAGAGATGGCAGACAGAATAAAGGTAAGCCTTCGCTCGAACGGGGATATATCGGTTGCGGAAATTGCCGCGCAGTTCGGCGGCGGCGGACACGCAAAAGCTGCCGGATTTTCGAGAAAAGATATGACGCTCGATGAAATAAAAGACCGTATTATAAAAGCATGTGAGGTGGCGCTCAGTGATTGAATATGATAAAGACGCCATAGTCTACCCATATATAACTTCATTTTTGCGCGGTGAAATTCCCGAAAAAACAGGGATTTTAAAGGAACTGGAAGAATACGCCGCGGAAAATTCAGTGCCGATAGTTCAGCCGGAGACGGCGAAACTATTGGAAATGCTGACGTGCATAAAACGGCCCGAGCGCATTTTGGAGGTAGGCTGCGCGATAGGATATTCAGCTGTTTTGATGGCGCAATATCTCGCAGACGACGGAAGTATAACAACTGTCGAATGGGACGCCGACATGACGGAATTGGCGCGAGCCAATATCGAAAAAGCGGGTCTTTCCGATAAAATAACGGTTATACATAACGATGCAAAGGAAGTTTTGCCGCGGCTCACGGGTGAATATGATATAATTTTCCTCGACGGGCCGAAAGCGCATTACATTTATATGCTGAATGACTGCATACGTCTTTTAAGAAAGGGCGGAGTATTAATTGCAGATAACATTCTTTATAAAGGTATGGTTGCCGATGACGAACACGTTATCAGGCGCAAAATCACAATCGTAAAAAGGCTCAGGAGATTTATATCCGCGCAAATGCAGCGAAATGAGCTGGAAACGGTGATTTTGCCGCTCGGTGACGGCGTAACGGTCGCTGTAAAAAAATAAATATGCAAAGGAAAGGGACGATTTTGTATGCAAAAGCCGGAGCTTTTAGCGCCTGGCGGAAGTTTAGAAAAATTAAAAACAGCAATTGAATACGGTGCTGACGCAGTATATGTCGGCGGCGAGGCTTTCAGCCTGCGCGTCGCGGCGGAAAATTTTTCGCTTGAACAGTTGAAGGAGGGACTTGAGTTTGCCCACAAAAGGCAAAAAAAAGTTTATCTCACAGCTAATATCTTGCCGCACAACTCGGATATTGATGAATTTTCCAAATATATACGCGAAATTGCACCTCTTGGATTTGATGCGGTTCTGATAGCCGACCCCGGTATGTTGGAAATTGTAAAAGAATATGCGCCGGAATTACCGATTCATATAAGCACTCAGGCAAATAATGTCAACTATAAGAGTGCGGAATTTTGGTACAGGCAAGGCGCAAAAAGAGTTGTTTTGGCACGCGAAATGTCTATGGCTGAAATTCGCGAAATCCGCGAAAGAGCACCCAAAGAACTTGAACTTGAGGCATTTGTGCACGGCGCGATGTGTATTTCATATTCGGGGCGCTGCCTACTGTCGAACTATCTGACGGCGAGGGACGCAAACCGCGGTGCGTGCGCGCACCCGTGCCGATGGAACTACAATCTTGTCGAGGAAACAAGACCGGGTGAATTTATGCCGATTTATGAAAATGAACGCGGCAGTTTTATATTTAATTCGAAGGATTTGTGTATGATTGAACATATTCCGGAATTGATTGAAAGCGGTATTACAAGCTTTAAGATTGAAGGCAGAGTGAAAACATCATATTATGTGGCAACGGTTGTTAAGGCATACCGCGACGAGATAGATCGGTATTTTGCAAATCCGTCGGAATATAAATTCAGCAAGTCAAATCTTGAAGAACTGTGTAAGGTGAGTCACCGCCCGTATTATACGGGATTTTATTACGGAAAACCCGACAGCGATGCTCAGGTATATACAACAAGTTCATATATTCGTGAGTACGATTTGGTGGGAATAGTTACAAATTATGATAAAGAAAACGGCATTGCAACGGTCACCCAAAGAAACAGAATTTTTAAGGGTGATAAAATTGAAGTAATGCAGCCGGCTGTACCATATTTTGTTCAGACAGCGGAAATGAAAGACGAAAACGGTAACGATATTGAAGCTGCCAATCACGCTGAAATGACATTTTTTATGAAAATGGAAAGGCCGGTACAAATAGGTGCAATGCTGCGTAAAAAGAGGGATTAAATCATGAACAGAGATATTGGATCAAGAATCAGAAAAATACGTTTGAGATATGGAATGTCGCAACAGCAGCTTGCCGAAATTCTCGGCAAAAGCCGCGCTGTTGTTATTGCGTATGAAGAAGGGCAAAAGATCCCGGATTATAGTGTAGTGACCGATATATCAAAGCTTTTTAATGTGTCATTGGCATATTTAATGGGCTTTGAAGGTGACCATGCAAAGCAGGATTTTGACATTGATCCGGAAGAAATCAAAAATTATAATGTAACCGAGGAACAGGTTCTTGCATTTCAGGCAAGGGATAATGAAACAAACAATGCTATATTTTCGGAGATATACAATATGATGTATCCCGACTACGATACAAGTGAATTTGAAAACGAAGACGAGACAGAATGCGAAGAGGACTGCGATGACGAAAAACTAAAGTGAATTGCATTTATCGTTCTGCGGGACTTTCAGTATTGCGGGAGATGATTAACTATGGCAAAGAGGAATAAAAAACTGCCGTTACTTGTAGGGTTTGCCGCCATCGCGGCGTATCGGTTCTATAAAGGCAGAGGAATATTCAACAGAGTAAGATTTAAAAGCCAGCATGACGCAATATCGGCATATTTGGACGCGCACTATCCGAAAGCGTTTTATTCCGGTATTACCGAAACCGAAAACGGTTGGTCGTGTATTGTGACGGAGCCGGGCGGCAGGCATGTGCTGCATCTTACAAAGACTTCCGACGGGACATTTGTTTTTTGGGAAAAGAAAATATAAATAAGCACAATTTTTATTCTTCGGCGTACTGTATAGTATAAAGCTGAAAGGAGGAATTTGTAATTATGGGACTGTTTGGAGGTAACGGATGCGGAAATGGTGACGGCGGCTGGATTTGGGTGCTTATTATAATTGTTCTGATACTGTGCTGCTGCGGTGACGGCAATTTCCTCGGCAACGGCAATAACAATTGCTGCGACCCGTGCTGTGACCCATGCTGCTGATGAACATATATTAAACTCGGGCAAAACAGAGCTGTAATGTATTTGCGGCTCTGCTTTGTTTGTCCGGAATACATCTTTTGCCATGACAGGTAATTGCAAAAATTTTGTCCGCGATATTGAGTTTTTGCTCGAGGTATGGTATAATAGCCGGGTGGGGA
>CAKSRS010000049.1 GCA_934487205.1 uncultured Clostridia bacterium | reverse complement strand
AATACACGTGTATCATATCCTATCGACCATATTGAAAAGATTGTACGCCCTGTTTCCGCTGCACCTGATGCGAAAAACGTTATCTTCCTGTCAGCAGATGCATTCGGCGTACTTCCTCCGGTATCCATCCTCACACCGGAGCAGACTCAGTATTACTTCCTGTCAGGATTTACGGCTAAGCTTGCAGGTACGGAACGCGGCATTACAGAGCCTACACCGACATTCTCGGCTTGTTTCGGACAGGCATTTTTGGAACTGAACCCGACAAAGTACGCTGAAGAACTTGTTAAGAAGATGGAAAAGAGCGGCGCTAAGGCATACCTTGTTAATACAGGTTGGAACGGCACGGGCAAGCGTATTTCAATCCGTGATACCCGCGGTATTATCGATGCAATATTGAACGGTGATATAGCAAATGCACCGACGAAAAAGATTCCGTACTTTGATTTTGAAGTACCGACAGAACTTCCGGGCGTTGATTCAAACATACTTGACCCGCGCGATACTTATGCAAATGTTTCCGAGTGGGAAGAAAAGGCTAAAGATTTGGCAGGCAGATTTATCAAGAACTTTGCTAAATATGAAGGAAATGCGGCAGGTAAGGAATTAGTTGCGGCCGGCCCGAAAGCATAATAAAATTAATAAGTAAAAAAGATTGCGGCAGAACGGTTTCACTCTGCTGCAATCTTTTTTTGAACCTGTGCCAAAAAGTTAATTTTGAAATCTCTATAATTCTCTTTTGCTGCTCAGCATAATTCCTGATGAAATTAATATAAATGCGGCAAGATATCGGAATTTAAAAATATCTTCATCGAGAAGAAACGTACTGAATATGCAGGCAAAAAGCGGTTCCGCAAATTTAATTATGAAAAGTTTTGACAGCTCCGCCGTACGCTGAACATAATAAAACAACGTGTATCCTGTTATTGACGCAATGCAAATGTAAGTAAATACGAATGTTGATTTAACTGTAAATATCGGTAATTTTGCACCGCCCGATAAAGCGGCGGATAACATGACAACCCTGCCGAATAACTGTGAAATGCCTGTTATCCAAAACGGTGAAGTCCCTTTTGCGCATCTGCCGCTTATTATCATCGAAATTACCGTGCAAACCGATGCTGCAATGATCAATATATCGCCGTCGGAAAATCCGTGATACGAGGTGCCGGTGTTTATGGCAATTATCCCGCAAAAACCGACTAAAGCGCAGATTAATTTTCGCACACCCGTAATACAACCTTTCCGATATTTTTGCTGTTTTCTAAAATGGCATGTGCATCGGCAGCTTTTTCCATGGGTAATATTTTGCATATGGACGGTGTTATTTCGCCGCTTTCAAGTTTGGGCCAAAGTTTTTCGGCCAATTCTTTCAGCAGTTTTGATTTTTCTTCCGATGAACGTTTTCTGAGCATGCTCCCGACGATGTGCAAGCCTTTTGTGAGTATCGGTCTCAGCATGATGTTTGTTTCAATCCCGGCAAGGGGGGAGATGATAACCCAATATCCGCCTTCTGCCATATAAGGCAGACTTTCGCCGAGGTCCTTCCCGCCGAGACAGTCCATTGCCATATTTACGACGCCCGTTTTCTTCTTCTGTTTTCAAAACATTTGCCACGCCTTCTTTTGATGAATTAATAATAATGTCCGCGCCGAGATTTTTAATTTTCTCTGCGATTTCGTCCGATAAAACAGATGTAATGGCCCTTGCGCCGAAGGCCCTTGCCATAGGAATTGCAACCGATGCAAGTCCCGACGCACCGGCGGGAATGAATGCGGTTTGTCCATTTTTTAAGTGTCCCTCACGGAATAAATTCAAGTAACAAGTGGCATATGCCTCGGGCAGCGACGCTGCCTCCTCAAAGGAGAGATTTTTCGGTATTGGCATAACCATTCCGTACGGTGCACAAACATACTCGGCATATCCGCCACCGCCGAGCAATGCGCATACCTTATCGCCGATTTGTTTGCCGCTTTCCTTTTTTTGCTTTGTCGCCCATATCTTCAATGATGCCGGATACTTCAAGCCCCGGCCACTCTGGCCAGCCTTCGGGCGACGGATATGTACCTTTTCTCTGCAGTAAGTCGGCGCGGTTGAGTGCAGCCGCATAAATTTTTATCAGAATTTCATCATCTTTTGGGGTGGGGGTTTCAACATCACTCCAAACAAGATTTTTATTTTCATCAATAAGCATTGCTTTCATAATCAATCCGTTCCTTTCATGGATAATGTTCGCCCGCCGTCGCATATGTATGTCTGCCCGGTGATAAAGAGTGCTTTGTCGGAGGCGAGAAATGCGACAAGATTGGCAATATCCTCTGCGGTGCATTTTTCGCCGAGAAGATTTGTTTTTGTTGCGCGGTCGCTGCTGTTGTCCTCTTCGGGACGCATTACAACCCCGGGTGCAACCGCATTTACGTTGATTTTATATGCGCCGCGCTCTTTGACAAGCGATTTTGTGAGCGACATTATGCCGCCCTTTGACGCTGCATAATCACAGCAATTTGCCAGTCCGTTAATCCCGACAGCGGACGCAAAGTTGATAATTTTTCCGCCCGTGCCTTGTTTTATCATTATTTTTGCTGCGGCACGGCTTGCCCAAAATGCGCCGTAAAGATTTACTTTCAAAACCCTGTCTATAACGCTTTCAATCTTGCCCGACAAGCGGAACATATCTGCCGCCGGCTATCCTTACGCTGCCGCCCGCTATGTGAACCATAATGTCAAGACTTCCGAAGTCCTCCGCCGCTTTTCGGATTGCCGTTTCAATGTCGTTTGAGTCGGTAACATCGGAAACATATCCTTTTGCATTTCCGCCTGACCTGATAACCTTGTCGACGGCTGTGTTTACCGACTTTTCATTGATGTCGCATACTGCAATATTAATATCCTCATTTGCAAGAGTAATTGCCGTTTGCGTGCCGATGTATCCGCCGGCACCCGTGATAAATGCTGTTTTGTTCATTGTTTATGTCCTTTCAGTGATTTTATAATTTCGTCCGCAAGTATCCTTGCGCCTTTTTCGTTAAAGTGCGTCCAATCGGCATAATAGCTTTCATCAAACTGTTTTGCTACTGAGTACAAATCGTTAACTTTTACCCCTAATTTATCCATCAGGTTTTTTGCTGCATCATTGTATTTTTCTATTTCAGAGTTGCAGCGTTCCCAGCCGGGCGGCGAGTTTTTCTCGACCACAGGCGTTGTTACGGCAAAAATTACTTTTGCATTGGGGAAGAATAATCTGTTTTTTTTTGTATACTCTTTTAAGCATATATACATAACAATCAATAGGCGTGAGCGGTTCGTCGCCGTTTAGCCGTAGAACGTCCCACAGACCGTTGTTCCAATGAACAAAATCAATGTTTTCTGCATTGACATGATTTACCCAATCACATAATCCTCTTAAAGTATATTGCGCAAATCTGCAATTTTCATCAGGTGAATGCACGCTGCATTTGCCTTTGAGTTTTTCCCTTAAAAAAAGTTCGTAACCGGGACTGCTTACACTTCCGAACCGTATTGAATCGCCGATTAAATATATATTGTCCATGTTCAATTACCTCCAGATGATTTTCAGAGCATTTTGCCCTCGTCATGATTATGCCCGATTCCGATTTGCCCTAACTTGATTTTTCTCATTAAAATCTCCTTTTCGGTTATATAATTTTTTTCATATTATCAATGATTATTCGAGTCGTTTTTAAGTTAAGCTGCTCCATGGTGCTGCCATCATTGTAGCGATCAACACAAAAAATCATATGCACGCCGAGAACCGGGTTAATAATTCTTGAAAGACTTCCGGCAGCACCGTTTACATGGTATGTTACGGCGGTTTTCACTTCTTTTTTCTGTACCGCCATGGTTTTAAAGCTTTCAATAAGGTCGTTCTCATCTGCCGCAAAGGTCACAATTTTTATGATATCGGGATTGCGTTTTTCTAAAAATAGTGCAAGTTCAACAACCTGCTCGCAGCTCATCGAAATTCCGGGGTGACACGAGAGCAAAACCTCGGCGCCACTTGAATGAACCTTTTCTATCAGTTCGCACTGCCTTGAAATTATGTTGCTGTCGGTAACTATTTCCTTCGGATTGCCTTTTGTGAAACTGTATTTGTCGTCGCCGCGAAGGGTTTCCTTGGAGCTTGCGTCGAATGTGTAACCCTGCATATCGATGCCGGCTGCCCCGGCGGATACCGCATTTAAGAAAGTTTTCACCCGTTCATCTTCCGACAAGCCGCAATCCGACCAATCATATTTTTTGTTGTAATTCAGAGCGAGCACAGGCAGTATTGACGCGCTTATTATAGGTTTTAAAGCGTCGGTGTCCGTGCTTTCAAGACATGACATATGCAAGTCTATCATATCCGCGCCGTCATAGACGCAGTTTTTTATTTCCGCAACCGCAGACGCGGGAGTTTTTTCGCGGATAACGCCTGCCAAAACGGGCGGCGCTGTTTCGGATATTTTTTCATATTTTCACCTCGGTAAAATTGTATCACAGAATGTGTAATCGGAAAATAGCATATATGATATTTTTATCAATTTTGATACAAAACGTTTGACAAGAATATCAGATATATGGTATAATCGAGCCGAAGGTGCGATGGGTTTGAACGAAGAAATTTTATCAAATTTGGTCATAACAAAAATACATTCAATTTCTACCATGTACACGGAAAAGAAAACCGGTTCAAGGAGAGAAAACAGACCGCTGTGGGCATTTGTGGTCAAATATGAGGGCGAAACACGATACGTATCGGGCGGAAAAGAGTATGTTTCAAACATAAATAATATTGCTGTCCTGCCGAAGGGGTGTACATATGACTGGCGTTGTGTCACCTCGGGACATTTTTCAATAATCGAGTTTGAATGTGACGCATCATTGCACGATATATTTTCTTTCAACGTAAAAAATGGTGAAATATATTTGAAAATAATTAAAAAAATGGAGATAGAAAGAGCAGTTAAAAAATCGGCATACAGACTTGATGAATTTAAAAATTTGTATGGGCTTTTGTCATCTGTGCTTAAAACGGCAGAGAAAAAATATGTTCCGCCTGATAGGGAGAAAAAAATTCTTCCGGCAATTGAGTATATCGCCGAAAATTATAACAAACATATCTGTAATAATGATTTGGCGGCGGTTACCGAGATGTCCGATGTGTATTTCAGAAAATTATTTAAGGATATCATGGGGATTTCGCCGATGAAATACGTTCAGTTTTATAAAATAAAAAAAGCAAAAGAAATGCTTAAGAGTGACCATTCAAGCATTACGGATATTGCTTATTCTTTGGGTTACAACAATGTATATGAATTTTCACGGAATTTCAAAAATCATACGGGAAAATCACCGTTGATGTATGCAAAACAACAGGGTGAGGAGGAGAGAATATCAAAAAGTCACCGCAGCTGATTGCGGTGACTTTTCTGTATTTGTTACTTCAGGCACGCCAAAATATCACAGCTTGCCAAATCCTCTGTCGCGAAATCCGCGCCCTTTGCGCCGTGTACCGAGAGTGTTCTCATTCCGGCGCGTGTGCCTGCCTCAATTCCGGCGTCTGCATCTTCAACTATCATGCAATCCCCCGGCGCAATTTTCAGCATCTCAGCAGCTTTTAAAAATACCTCCGGGTCGGGTTTGGAGTGTGTGATATTATTCCCATCAGAAACCGCGTCAAAATATCTGTCAAGTCTTATTTGCTCTAAAATTATCGGCGTATTCTTGCTTGATGAGCCTATTGCAATTTTTATGTCGTTTTTTTTCAGTTTTTCAAGCGTTTCCATAGCACCGGGCAGAATATCGCCCGGTGTAAGCTCGCAGATAAGCTCTTTATAATAGTTATTCTTTCTTTCCGCAAGCGCCTGCTTTTCGCTTTCCGAATACTCTTTATCCGCTCTTTCGAGAACAATATCAAGGCTTGCCATTCGGCTGACGCCGCGCAGACGGTTGTTTATTTCCCGGTCAAAATAAATCCCTTCTTCGTCCGCCATCTTCTTCCATGCGCGGTAGTGACAGTCGTCTGTTGACACGATTACTCCGTCAAGATCAAATATTACAGCTTTAATCATAATTTCGTTACCCTTCCTTTGTTATTTTCTATGTCAATTTTATATAGTTCGTTTTTAAACATCAGCTTAAAGTGCATGCCGTTCCACTTTTTCGGCAAGTTCGGTTCGCACACAAGTTTTCCGTCCGCTATGCTTATTCCTGCAAAGCCGTTTACAGCAACTATCCATGCGCCGCCTTCCGACGCCGGGTGCGTTCCGCCGATATACACAAGCCCCGCCCATTCCTTGCCGCCGGGTCTTAAATCTACATCTGCCGACTTCATAAAGAACGGATACGCCGCCTCCGGGTTGCCGATTTGGCATGCAACAAGCGAATACATACAAGCCGAAAGAGATGAACCGTGTTCCGTTCTCGGCTCATAATATTCCCAGTTTTTGCGCATTTGCTCTTTGGAATATTCGTCCTTAAAAATGCTCATCATGGCAATGACATCAGCTTGCTTTATAACCTGTGTCTGACTCGCCACTCCGTATGCGCCGCCCCAGTATTCCTTATCGTCAAGAAGTCTTGACCGTACGGTGTCGATACTGCAATTTTCAAGTTTGAAATATCCGTCAAACTGTTCGATAATGCCGTCTGCGTTCGGCTCTTGTATTTTGATATTTTTATACGAATCTTCAAAATCCGCCGACAGCTTTTTCAAATTATATTTATTGTCAAGCTCATTGTATGTATTTTCGTCAAGCGCTTTAATCATATCAACAGCCGTTTTGAATACCAGCTGTGCCATTTTGTTTGTGTACGCATTGTTATTCACGCGTTCATGATATTCGTCGGGACCGACAACATCATATATTTCGTATTTATTGCTGTCTGCTTTTCTCAAAAGCATTGAACGATACAATCTTGCGCACTCGATAATGACTTCCATTGCGCCGTCCTTCAAAATTCCGGTATCGCCCGTCGCTCTTATATATTTCACGATTGCATACACAACCGCTGCCGATATGTGATACTGCTTGTCGCGGAAATGCGTGCGCATCGGACGTTTTGTGAATACGTCAACCACATTGTAGTCGGAGCAGCCTTCAAAGCCGCCTTCCTGACTTTCCCACGCATAATATGCGCCGTCCAAACCGTATTCTTTTGCTTTTTTTCTCGCACCGTCAAGCGTGCTTATTCTGTAGCCGATAAGCGTTTTTGCGACCTCCGGCTCGGTGTGCATGAAATAGTCAATCATAAACATTTCTGTGTCCCAGAAAACGGCGCCCTTATACACCTGTCCCGAAAGACCGCGCGCGGCGATAGATTTATCCTTCATATTTCTCGGTGCAATGCAGTTTAAGTGATAAATCGAATAGTTTATATCCCGTTCCACCTCCTCATCGCCGTCAATTTTTATGTATGACATATCCCATATTTTCTGCCATGCATTGATATGTTCCGCTTTTGCCGTTTCATAGCTTATATCGGTGTTTTTACACTCAAAATCGTCAACCGAGGTTGTTACGTCGGCAATTTTTGTAAAAGAATATTCTTTACCTGCCGCCGCGTTGAAAGTGATTCTTTTATATGCTGAAAATTCGTCGGAATATTCCGATACGGCACATTCAAACTCGGGTTTTACGCGCTGGCGTACTGTAACCGTTATATTCTTTTCGCCCGTAACTCCTGTTACGCACTCAATATTGTCCTTTGTCTCGGGTTGAACCTTATAAAAATGCGGACCGTTTATGTCCCATACGTCACCGTCAACGCCTGTTATGATTTCGATATCCGCATCAAAATCCGTCATGACCGTATACTTCATTCCGATAATATGCTGATTTGCCATGCTTGCAAATCGTTCGCAAGCTACCGTAATGCTGCCCTTTTCTGTTTTCCAGACAGTTTTTCTGAAATGGATTGCAGACGAAATATCAACCGATTGCGTGTGCAATGCGGGCTCTTTCTCAGGGAGTGAAAACTTTTCACCGTTTACGAAAACAACCGTATACAGCGGATTTGGTGCGTTCACCGACTCTCGCCAGCTGTCGCCGACTTTGTCGTAAATCCCCGCCATGTTCACGCACGGCATGTGTCCTTTTTGGTATTCTTCCATAGTGCCGCGGATACCGAAATATCCGTTTCCCGTAAGGAATTTATTCCCGTAGTGAGGTATGTATTCCTTATCGAATGTTGTGTCCGCTATTATCATAATCTATCACCTGTCCGTTTTTATTTGCGCAATTTGATTGTAAAATCAGTCTCCACTTTTTATAATATAGCACAGATTTTACGGCGTGTCAAGAACCGAATTAAATGTTGCGTAAATATAAAATTTATAAATCAGTATATACAAACCGCATAAAAATGTGATATAATTGGTACATCCGGAAATTCATAACATCTCAAAGCACGAAAAATCATGAAACAGCAATTGAATTTTGATATACTGTAATCACAGAAAAGGAGTGAAAATATGAACTGGATACAAGGAATACAGAAGGCGATTGATTACGTGGAAGAAAACATAACCGACGAAATTGATTATGAGGAAGCGGCAAAATGCGCATATGCATCTTCCTTTCATTTTCAGAGGGTGTTCGGTATTTTATGCGGATTTTCGCTGGGCGATTACATTCGTATGCGCAGGCTTTCTCTTGCGGGCGAGGAATTGTCAAAAGGCGGTGCAAAAATAATTGATATCGCATTAAAGTACGGATACGATACGCCGGAGAGTTTTTCCCGTGCATTTACCCGATTTCACGGCATTGCGCCGAGCGAGGCAAAACATGGCGGCAAGGTCAGAATATTTACTCCTCTGTCTGTAAAATTAACCTTAACGGGAGGAAACAAAATGGATTACAGAATTGAAAAAAGAGACGCATTTCAGGTTGTGTGCAAAAGGAAGAAAGTCGGCAAACCGCAGTCGGAAAACGCCACACAGGACATAACGGCTATGTGGCAGGAGTTCGGCGCAGACGGAACAATGGAAAAGTTGATTTCCTGTCTGCCGAAAAATCCGAAGATGAAAGGCTTGCTCGGTATTTGTTTTTCGTCCGAGCTTGACGCAAAGCGATTCCCTTACGGTATCGGCGTAGAGTATGACGGCAGAAAAGTTGATGATGATTTGGAAATTGTCACCATTCCGGCAAATACTTATGCGGTATTTACGAGCAGGGGCAAAATGCCGGACGCATTTATCGAAACATATCACAGAATAGTCACGGAATTTTTCCCGCAGAGCTCGCAGTATGAATATGCGGAAAATGTGGAATTTGAAGTGTATTCATCGGCCGATATTTCAGACCCGAATTATCATTGTGAAATCTGGATTGCCGTAAACGAAAAAAAGGAATAAGGAAAAATTCATAAAAAAGATGCGGTCTGTGCCGCATCTTTTTTATGTACAAAAACGGCAAAAAGTTACAATTGCTTGCGAAAACGGTCGCAAAAATGCGCAACTCCGGAAATAAATGTTACTTACAAAAATATGTTAATAAGCAAAATATAAAATAGTGTGACTTACAAAAAAATGTGCCTTGAAAATCGGGGGGGGGGTACTATAATGAACTTATAAACAATAAAAGGAGAGCGCTATGGAAAAGAAAAAATTCTCGATTTTTCTTGCGGCAGTTATATCGCTGCAAATGCTTATTGCACCGGTATCGGCACAGGAAACGGCGGACTATGCTCAGATAAGTTTCGACAGGCACGGGAAAAGCGTCAATATGACGGTGACGGAAACTCTTGAGGTAACGGAACGCGGCGGACGTGCGGGACGCATGACGAACATCAAGGCAAATAACATATATATTTATGCAGATGTAAACAAAGACTTTTTGTACGACTTGCCGAATAACACCCCTATCGAAATTGATGTTGATTATTTCGACGAAGGCAAGGGGAAGTTTGAGCTGGACTACGGCACGCACAATCCGACAAATCCAAAATCGATATGGGGCGGCGGTGAAAGCGTAACGCTTACCAATTCAAAAGAATGGAAAACCCACACGTTTTATGTAGAGGACATGACATTCTTAAATCAATGTAATTACCAGTCGGATTTCCGTATCGGCGTATGGGGAATAAATATGGGTTGGTCGGGCGAAAACGTAATCTTCGGCGGAATTACGGTAAGGCGTACAAATCTGCGGCAGCTTGCCGCGATGAACGGCAGAATAGATTCCGAAAAAGTCGGAAATATTTTCGATATTAATGAGGAAGTATGCCTTGAAACAGCCTATGAAAACAAGACCGATAAAGATGTAGGCATAAATATAAATGCCGAAGTTCGGGACGAGAACGACAGGCTTGCATGGACGGGCGTCATTTCCGACAGTTTCGCACCGAACGAAAAAAAGACTATTTACATAAAACCTCAGCTTGAGAAAAAATGTGCAATCTATACGATATCATTAAAATCGGAAACCTTCTATATTAATGAACCCGAAACAAAATATGAAAGTATGGCAAACGGAGAGTTTTCTGTTGCGTGGAAGGTTGCGCCGGAGGACATCAATCCGAGATACGGACAAAATCAGCAGATAATAGCCTTAAACCGCGGTGACCCGGAAAATGTAACGACGCTTTTAAGCGAGGGCGGAATGGCATATTGCCGTGACTATATCCCGTGGAACTGGGTTGAAAAGGAAAAGGGCGTTTACAAAATTTCGGACGAAATATGGGAAAAGGTAAACAAGTATAAAGAAAAAAATATTAAACCCGTAATGATGCTGGGATTTTGCAATCCCCTGTACGACAACGGCAAGACACCTCTTTCGGACGAGGCAATAGCGGCATATGCACAGTATTGCCGATTTATCGTAAGAGAGTTAAAAGATGTGACGGACGCTTTTGAAATCTGGAACGAATACAACGGCGGTGTGAATTTTAACCCGAGCCAATCGCCGGCGTCCGATTATGCGCGGCTTGCAAAAGCGGCGTACAAGGCGATTAAGGAAGAAAATCCCGATGTAAAAGTAATCGGAATTGTAACGGCGGGCGTTAAATTTGACTGGATTGAAGAAGCATTCAAAGCGGGTGCGCTTGAAGGCATGGACATAGTATGTACTCACCCGTATGACTGGGCAAACGGCACGTTCAGATGGTGGAAAATGCGCGAGGACTCGGAAAAGCTGCGGCAAATGATGATTGAATACGGCGGCGAAAAGCCGGTGTGGTGGACGGAAATCGGATTTTCGACGTCTACAACCGAGTACAGCTACCGCGACCAAGCGAGCAACACCGTAATGCTGTATGCGCTGGCACAGGCGGAAAATCTTGCGGAATGTATCGTCCAGTATTGTCTGTTAGACCGCGAAAATCCCGATGAGCATGAGGATAACTGGGGATTGGTTCGCAATTACATGGATAAGGAACACCCGTACAGTGCAAAACCGTCATACCTTGCCGTATGCGCCATGAATAATCTGATAGGCGGCATGGCGGAATACAAAGAAATGCTATTTACCGAAGAAAAATACAGAGCGTTCCGCTTTTATAATAACAAGCTGAAAAAGGACGTTATGCTGCTCAATTCGGAGGACGTATCGAAATATCTTACATATGATTTAGGCTGCGGCAGTGTGGAAATTTATGATATGTACGGCAACAAGATTGATGAAATAGTATCGGAAAACGGAATTTACCGTTTCCATGCCGAGCAGGAGCCAAAGTATATAATAGGAAACTTTTCGAAATTCAGCCTTGCGGACGAGTCTCTTGCACAGGTAACTGCGGAAAATACCGAGATATCCGTGGCGGCGGACGATTATACCGAAATGGTATTCAATAAAACCACAAATGACGCGCTGACCGTAACGGTAGAGGATAATGAAAGTTTTGAGGTTATCGAAAATAACGGTTTTGACGGAAATCGTGCGGTTGTAAAAATCCACACAAAACCGGATGCGAAAGAAATGGTTAAGTTCAATGTAAAAATAACCGACGCAAATGGCAGGATTCGTTACAGCGATACGCACACGCTGACAATTATCGATCGTGTTTCAGCTGAGATAACAACGGAACAAGCGGTATCCGGGGACAGTACGCATTGGAGATTGCGCATAAAAGTAAAGAATATGACAAACACGCAGACGATATCGGGAACGATGCGGATTACATCACCGGAGGAGGAAAGCAAGCTGATGCCGGCGCGGCGGTTTGAAAATATGAAACCGGGCGAGGAGCAGACGATGCTTATCAATCTTCCGTACCGCGTGGTAAAGCGCACGATAGCATTGGTGGCGGAGGCGGAGCTCGACAGCGGGCACATATATACATATGAAAAGAAACTGGATTTCGGCACGGCGGCATACGCGCATACAAAACCGAAAATCGACGGAAATGTCGACAGCGGCGAATGGCGCGGCAGCTGGATAGGTGCGGACGAAATAAAGGATGTACTTCAGCCTGTGGGCGAGGCGGCTGTAACCGTCGGCGGCGACTGGAGAGGGCCGGACGATTTATCATTCAGCGGAACGATGATGTGGGACGAGGAGGCATTCTATATGCTCGCAATCGTTACCGATGATATCCATTCGGTGGACTATTCGCCGAAAGAGCCGCACTATATGTACCGCGGCGACAGTATCCAGTTCTCGGTTGACGAGAGAGAGGAAATCGACTCGGCACGGCGTTCGGATTTTGAGGAAATCGGCTTAGGCTTTGTGCCGAATTACGGCAGCGTGGCGTATCGGTACAAAACCATACACAGTCACCCGACGGGAACCGTAATCGATAAGGCGGAAATCGCGATTAAGCGTTATGCGACTTATACGGTGTATGAGTGCAAAATCCCGTGGAGCGAGCTGATGGACGATACTTTTAAGCCGTACGTCGGAAGAAAAATGTTGTTCTCGGCGCTTGTAAACGATAACGACGCGGCGACGAGAAGGGGCTGGATTCAATATAATTCGGGAATCGGCTATGTAAAGAGCGCATACGAATTTGGTTCGATGGTTCTTACAAACTAAATCGGGATTATGTGTCAATTTGCTCATTTGCAAAGCGGCGCTTAAATCAAAATAAATAATTTAAACGGAGGTATTGAAATGATTTTTTTCAGGAAACAAATTAGTTTAGCAGCGGCAGTATCAATGCTTGCGGCGATCCTGACGGTGCCGTCGGCAAGCGCGGCAACGGCAAAGCAGATGCCGAACGACTATTCCGCATGGGACAACAAGATTAATGTTAATTTTGACGATTATGCGGATTTGGAAGCGGCAAAGGCGGACGGTCTTAAGATACAGGCGGCTGAGAACTGCGTAGCGATTGGGACTACAACAAAGGGTAAATCGGTAGGATTGTTAAATGCTACAAATGCGAGCTCTGGCTTTTATTACGCACTTGACTCGGCGGTAAATGCCGGTCAGATTAAGATTACATTTTCAGCAAATACAACGACATTGTGTACACAGCCGATTAACGTATTTGCCGATGCAACTCAACCGACCGCAGGTCAGGAAGTAATTACTTTTTCGCAAAATCTGAGTACGCTTGTATTCAATAACAAGGACACAGGTGTAGGGTTCACCAAAGGCGAATGGATTGATGTTACGATTTTGGCGGATTTTGACGCCGGTACCATGACGACAACATTTTTCGGACCGGGAATGAAGACTGCATATTCCAGAACAGACGAATTGAAGATTGCTGCCATGGCGGGTATTTGTTTCAGAAGTTGGTGGAAAGCTACGGGCGACGACGCTACTTACGCTTATTTTGACAATATCAAAATTGCAACAAGAAATAAGCTGGAGACATCAACAAGTTTTGCAAAACAGGATTTTGAAACGCTTGACTATGCTCATGAACTTTTTGCAGACGGCTGGGAGGCTGTTGCCGGCAGCGATTTAATCGGACCGACCGAAGCTGAAATTGTAAACGGCGGCACAAGCTACGGCAAGGCAATTCGCTTTACACAGGGTAACAACGGATTTAAAAAAGCAATTCTGACAAAAAACGGAGAAGGTGTGTCAAAGGGTTATTTAAAGCTTGACTTCTCAATTTATTCGGAAGATGCGACCCAAACAAAAATATTGGCATATGTGGGCAACGGAACAAAGGAACAGCAGGTTATATATTTTGCCCCGAATTATATTCAGAAGAACAGCGGTACGGCTGCAAATTGGAAAAAGTATCAAAGCAATACATGGTATGATGTAAGTGTAATTATTAACGTTCCGGAGCAGACTTATACGGTTCAGGTTACATCGGATGGAAATCTTGTTGATGAGTTTATCAATACATTGGACGCTGAAATTACATCAATCAACACATTCCGCATAAATAAATGGGATCCGCCGGCATTTTTATTTGATAATTTCAACGTAACGGAGTATGACCCGCCGAAACCGAGTGCGGCTATCATGAGCGAGGATTTTGAAGGAACAGCAACCCTTGCGGACAGAGGTTGGGTGAACAAACA
This sequence comes from uncultured Clostridia bacterium, assembly GCA_934487205.1. Classification (GTDB taxonomy): domain Bacteria; phylum Bacillota; class Clostridia; order UBA1381; family UBA1381; genus UBA1738. The sequence goes on along the minus strand of CAKSRS010000049.1, from coordinate 4,797 downwards.
GTCAGCCATTACATCTATTGATACAACCAACGGAAACAGAGGTAAGATTGAGGTTGATGAAACGGGCGGTACATCGGGCGGTATGCAAAAATCATTTACCCAATCAATCACAGGCGGAAAAATCAGAACGGTATTTACAGTAGACACAAACGATAATAAATTTTATGTAAAACTTTTAACATCGGATTCTTCAAAAGTTTTGGACGCTATCTATATGACAGGTTCAGCGGACGGAAATTTAATTTTGCCGGGAACAAGCGCTGCGTACGTCGATAATCTATCGTCATCATATACCAAAGGAACCGTATATAAAATAGAGAATATTTATGATTTGGACAGCAAGACAAGAACACTCAGCGTGTATGATGCAACAACCGACAGTTTAATAAAAACCAAAGAATACAGTGCGACGGGAACAAGTAATGCCGATAAACAGCTTACAGATATTAAGCCGATTACGGGCATTGAAGTTATGAACTGGGGTTATGGCAATCAGGCTAACGGAACAAGGGGGAGCAATCCCGCGTATATAGATGACATTGTTGTTGAATACGTTGTTGATAAGCCTGTGCTTTCGGCATCAAGTGTAGAATTTATTGACTATGCGGGTAACAGCGTGGCAGACAAAACAGCCGTAACAAACGCGCTTGACAAGATTGTGCTTGATTTCGGCTGTAACGTGGACGAAGATACAATTGACGGTGCGATTACATTAAAAACAAGTGCCGGCACGGCCGTTCCGTTTACGGGCAGTTTCGATTCGGTAAAGAGACATTATACCATTGTGCCGAGCAGCTATCTTGCGCTGTCGACCGAATATGTATTAAATGTTGCAAATACGATTGAAAATAAATTTGGCTATGCGATGGATAATTCGTTTGAATTACGTTTCACAACTGCGGGCAATGCCGTAGTTACAGGAACTATTGAAAGTGCGAAATCTAACAATATTAATGAAGTTGCAACGGTAAGCGACATTTATGCAAATCAGAAAATTAATGTTGCGGGTACGTTTGTAAATTCTTCCGATGAAAGCAAAACGGCGACATTTCTAATTGCATACTACCAAGGAAACGAGCTTGCCAATATTGATATTTACCAAAGCCCGGCGATTGCAGCTAAAAGCAAGGCGGCAATTTCCGCTGAATTTACGGTACCGTCGGATCTTACGGGCATAGACGGCGTATCGATATTCCTTTGGGATAATTTCTCAAATATTATGCCGTATTCGCCGCCAAAGGTAATAGGAAGTAACTGATTGAAAGCAATGTCCGCGGGCATTTCCTGCGGGCATTGCCGATACGGCAAGGAGAATTTTAATGAAATTAAAGCTAAAAGCATTTTTACTCAGTGCGTGTCTTACGGCACTGTTTACGATGCAGAGTGTTTCCGCGCGGCTCATATCCGATGATTTTGTTTTGGACTTGGGTGCACCGAACGGAGTTTTTGTAAACACCGCGCCGATTATTTCGCTGAATATTACAAATTCGGAAAGCACGGGTAAGAATTTTACTCTTGAGTATACCGTGACGAACCGCGACGGGAATTTTGCCGAGGATAAAACAGTCTCGTTCAGCGTTCCGGCAAGAACCGCGACAGTAAAGCAGATAAAACCCACATCAGATTACGGGTCATATATTTTTGAAGCCAAACTCAGCAGCGACGGCACGTCTGTTACGAAAAAACAGTACTATGCGGTTATTCCCGAGATAAGCATAAAGAATGACTTTTTGGGGCTGTGCACGCATTTTAACACTGGTACGAGAGAAAATGCGTACGAGGCATTTCCGCAGCTTGATAAGAGCGGCGCGGGCTGGATTCGTGAAGACCTTTTGTGGAAGGAATGCGAATACGCGACGGGAAAATATAAAATTCCCGACCGTTTTGCGGAAGCGGCAGACTATGCGGAGTCGCACGGAATAAAGGTTCTCGCGATACTTAACGCAGGAAATAAGCTTTATGATGACGGATCTTTTCCGACGAGTAAAGAGGGGCTTAAAGCATACGGTGAATTTTGTAAATATGCTGCAAATCAGCTGAAGGACAAAGTTGACGCGTTTGAAATATGGAATGAGCCCGATCTTGGCAATTATAAAGAAAACCGCCCCACGCCGGCGCAATACACACGCTTGCTTAAAACGGCATATGAGGCTATTAAATCGGTAAATCCCGACGCGACGGTTGCGGGTGGCGCATTGACTGCAATGAAAGCGATATACGGCGCGGAAGATTTTCTGAAGGGCATGCTCAGTGCCGGCGCGCATAATTATATGAACGTGTTCAGTTTTCACCCCTATGTGCACGGGAGATATTATCCGGACGAATATTCGGGAAAATCGGTTTTTGATAATATTGAAACGGTGGAATATTGGCTGAATCAGGCAGGCGCAACAAATATGCCGATTTGGCTGACGGAGGTTGGATATTACGATGACGGGGGCACGCAGTACCGTACCGAGGACGACCAGGCGGCGGCACTTGCGAGAATGGGCGCATATTTCAGGCACAATTCGCGTATTGAACGAATCTTTGTTTATAATTACAAGGAGAAGGGAACGGACGTGACCGAACCCGAACATAAATTCGGAATAGTAAGCTATTACTATTACCCAAAGCCCGCATATGCGTCGCTGGCGTTTGTAAATAAACTGCTTGCCGGTGCCGAGCCGACGGAGTATAAAAGGACAGATTACGGTGCGGCGTACGGACTTACAAATCAATACGGCGAGGACATCTTTTCGGTTTGGGCGGCGCGGGGACGGATAAATTCTGCCGGAGATGCTTCCAAAACGGTAACGCTTAAAGTTGTACGAGGGAATACGGCATCGGCTGAATTAACGGCAAAAGATGATGTATTCACGGTGAAAATTCCCGATGAACAAGAAGTTGTAATCTACGATATGTACGGCAATGTTGTTGCGGAAAATATCGGAACATATACCGTGACGCATGAACCGATGTATGCGGCGGCAAGGCCGAAGGCGGGTATTGCGGCGGACGACAGCGGAAATGTTATAATTACGGGTTATGCCGCGCCGAACAGTCTTGTAACAATGACTGCAAAGGACGGAAAGTCCGCATTTGGAAAGTATGCGTATATTCAGCAAACCGTATCGGACAGCGAGGGAAGATATCGGTTTGAGTACGCGTTAAAATCCGGAGACGTTTATGTTATATCGGTTTATGACGGGATTTTGACGGAAGAACGTCTGAATTTGGGCGGATATGACGTAAATTGCAGTATGTTTGATAAAGCGGGGAATGAATTATTGGATATTAGTTCCCTGTTTCGGGCTGATGATATAAGGATAAAGGTAAGATTTGACGGTACTGCCGGAATACCGGATGTATATGCGGCGGCATATAACGCGGACGGAAAAATTATCACGGTATCCGCGCCGACCGAAAATATCTCCGATAATGAAATAGAATTAGATGTTAAAGGAATATCTGATGCAAATAAATTCAAAATCATGCTTTGGAAGGACGGATTAAAACCGTTATGTCAAAATATTGATGTTGAATAAGATACGAATAATGCCATGAGATAACCGGACGGCGCACGATGCCGTTCGGGTTGCCGGGGGCGGAAAATGAAGAAGTATAGAATGTGCACAAATAGCAATTAAAATCGGATTGTAATAAAAGTGCAGCGAAAGGAATGGTTATGGTAATGAAATATGCTTTTGCGGGATTGTTAATAGGTACGTCGGTAATGCTTGCGTCCTCCGCTGCATATGCAGACAAAATCCCTTATGAAACGGAATATGATTATTTAAACGGAAATGTAAAAGTGTACGTACCGGCGAAAGATATGGGATCAAATCTTTCATTGGTAATTCTTAAAACGGGCAAGACAGAGGCGGATTGTGATGTAACACCCGGTACTGCAAAAAACCTTAAAGATACGGTTTTGTATTGCGGACAGACCAATACGGCAGTAGACGGGAAATACATGTTTGATATTGACTATGCCGATGTTACAACCGGAAATTGTGTGGCGTATCTGAATGCGAACGGTAAAGAAAAGACGGTTATTGACAATTTTGTGATTGTAGACCCGATTGATTTTAAAAATGCCGTAAGGAATATAAATGCTGCCGCTGTGCAAGATGATTATACTTTTATGACAACGCTTTCTGCATATAAGCTTGCGCTCGGATTTAATTCCGCGCTTGAAGGCGAAGTCGATATGAATACGGCTATGGGGCGTTTTAAGGCATATATTGCTCAAAATCCGTTGTCCGAGACGGAAACAAAAAAGAACATAAAATTGTATAAAACTTTTGTTCTGATGGAGGCGGTTAACACCCGCAAAATCGGAACATTGGATAACTATATAGACGACCTGTATGTTGATGATATTGTTGTTTCGGATTACAAGGCAAAGGCGAAAAGCGATACAATATCAAAGTATATTGCGGGCAAGCTCACAACGCAGCTTACTACTGTTGATTCGGTCAATACGGAACTGAAAAAGGCGCTGCTGTTTGCGCATATTATGTATGCGGACGGCTATGGCGAAGTTGTGACGGCGCTTACGAATTTCGGCAGCGTCGCGGGAATTAACGGAAGTATCAACGCAAATGCGTGCAAAAATCTTGTCGGAAAGGACTATTCCGATACACAGGCGCTGCTTGCCGATTACAATGCGGGGCAAACGGTGCCGGTAACGCCGGGGAACGGGACATCTTCCGGCGGAACAAGCCGCGGGTCGACCGGTTCTTCCGCATTTGTTACGCCGTCGCAGCCGAATTCGTCGCAGACAATTAAAGAAACATTCAGTGATATTGAAGG
>CAKSRS010000048.1 GCA_934487205.1 uncultured Clostridia bacterium | reverse complement strand
AAGTCGGATTTATAATAAGCGGTGTGACCGAAAAAGGTTTTTTGGAATTTAAAACCGTCGGCGGGATTGATACCCGGGTAATCATTTCAAAAAAAGTCCGTATAGGCAAAAACAAAGTCAAAGGCATAATCGGCATGAAGGCGATACATCTGCAAAAGCCTGCCGAAAGGGAAAGCGTGCCCGAAGTAAAGGATATTTATATCGATATAGGCGCAAAAAGCAAAGAGGACGCATTGAAAGCCGTAAAACTCGGTGATTATGCGGCGTTTGATACGGAATTTGAGGAACTCGGCGAAGGAAGTATAAAAGCAAAGGCCATTGATGACAGAGTCGGCTGTGCGGTGCTGATTGAGCTTATGAAAGAGCCGGTAAAATATGACACATATTTTGTGTTTACGGTTCAGGAAGAAGTAGGACTGCGTGGTGCGGGTGTCGCGGCAAACCGGACTGCGCCGGATATTGCGCTTGTGCTGGAGGCGACGACATGCAGCGATGTATACGGATTTAAGGAACATGAATATGTGACGTCAATGGGCGGCGGCGTTGCCGTAAGCGTTATGGATATGCGTACAATAGTGAATGAAGATTTCCGCAAGTGGCTTTATAATGCTGCGCAAGGCGAAAATATTCGCGTGCAGTATAAACGTTCCGCATCGGGCGGGAACGACGCCGGGAAAATACATTTGGCGCTCGGCGGAATTAAAACGGCGTCATTGTCGGTGCCGTGCCGATACCTTCACTCGCCGTGCGGAATAGCGTCGATGAAGGATATTAACGCAATGCATGCGCTTGCGCGGCTGTTTCTTGATAGAATTGATGAGGTGATATAAAATGGAATTGCTGAAAAAACTTACACAATGCAATGCACCGTCGGGACATGAAGGTGCGATTACGGAAATTTTGAAAACGGTGCTCGACGGTACGGCGGACGAGATATACACCGATAACATGGGTAATCTTGTGGCACATAAAAAGGGCAGCGGAAAAAAGATAATGTTTGCGGCGCACTGCGATGAAATCGGCGTTATTGTCACATTTATTGATGAAAACGGTTTTTTGCGCTTTTCCGATGTCGGCGGATTATATACGAAATATCTTGCCGGAAGACGCGTGATTTTTAAAAACGGAACTATCGGCGTTATCGGAACGGAGCCGAAAAATGACAAAAATACATTAACAAAAATGTTTATTGATATAGGCGTAAAAAACAGGGAAGATGCACAAAAGAGTGTTTCGATAGGTGACATGGCGTCCTTTACGGGTGAATTTTGCGAGCAAGGCGAGTTTGTTGTTTCAAAAGCGCTTGATAATCGTGCCGGTTGCTATATTCTGATAGAGGCTTTGAAACAAATTAAGTCGGAAAATGATTTGTATTTTGTTTTCACAACACAGGAGGAAGTCGGCTTGCGCGGCGCACGTACCGCCGCATACAGCATTGCGCCGGAATATGCGATTGCTGTAGACGTAACCGATACGGGTGATACGCCGGAGGCGGACAAAATGGCAGTCAAACTCGGATTGGGAGCGGCTGTTAAGGTCATGGATTATTCGGTAATATGCAATGCCGAAGTAAGGGAGAAGCTTATTCGGCTTGCAAAGGACCACGGTGTAAAGTACCAGCTTGAAATAATGAAGGACGGCGGAACGGACGCGGGAGTTATGCAGTATGCGCGCGGCGGCGTAAAAGCCGGCGGAATTTCACTACCTACGCGGTATATTCATTCGCCGGCGGAAATGGCTGCAAAGTCCGATATTGCGGATTGTATATCTCTGTGTCGGTTATTTGCCGAAAATGCATAAAAAGACGCGGACATTACTGTCTGCTTCAGACCGCTGACAAAGGCAAAGTCAGTAATCTGAGAAAAGCTGCGAAGGCAGCTTTTCTTTTTGTATAAAGAAAACCGCGTGATGCAGGTGGATATTTGTTACTGCTGCGATACCGTCAGCAAATCTTTAAATAAGCCGTCGGTCGTGCTGAGTTCATCATATGTTCCGGTCTGAACGATTTCGCCCTTGTCAAAAACAAAAATCTTGTCAACGTTTTTGACAGTTGTCAGACGGTGAGCAATCATGATAACGGTGTGCGTTTTCATCAAATCTTCCATAGCGTGCTGGATATATTTTTCCGATACATTGTCAAGAGCCGAGGTTGCCTCATCAAATATAAGAATATCGGGTTTGCCGAGAATGGCGCGGGCGATGGCAATTCGCTGTTTTTGTCCGCCGGACAGATTAAATCCGTTATCGCCGACGACGGTGTTCCAGCCTTTGGGTAAATCGTTCACAAATTCATGTACGCGTGCCGTTTCCATAGCCTGAATTACTTCGGGCATGGGCGCTTCGGGACATGCCATGCGAATATTTTCCATAATGCTTGCCTGAAAAATAAACGGGTCTTGCGGAACTATTCCGATATTTTTACGCAAATCGTGCAGACTGTAGTCCTTTATATTTCTGCCGTGCATAAGGATTTCGCCGCTGTTGATATCGTAAAGCCGCATAATCAGCTTTGTTATTGTACTCTTGCCGCTGCCGCTTGAACCTACAAGACCGAAACTGTGGTTATATTCCATTTTGCAGTTTAGTTTATTGAATATAATTCTATTGTCGTAGCCGAAAGTTACGTCGCGAAATTCAAGACACGGCAGATTTTTGCGTATCGCACTCTCGCGCTCAAGGTTAATGTCGTGAAAATGTGCCGAGTCCTCGGGAGTCGATGTTTTGACTTTTAAAATTGACATAATTCTGTCAAGTCCGGATTCTGCGTTTGAACGTACAAGATTAATGTTAAACCAGAGATTTACGGAACTGTTTATAATCGTCATACTGGTTACAAACGCTACAAGTTCGCCGGCTGTCAGTCCGCGGTAAATGCATGAGAATGTGCCGACAAAATACACAAGCGCTTTTCCGAAGTCTTGCGTAAACTCGGGTTTTGCCGCCTCTTTCCATTGCGTAAACGAAAGCGTGATGCCTTTGTTTTTCAAAGTATCAATGTATTTTTCGAAGTTTGCGTGAATATTATCCTCAATCGCATACATCTTGATGGCGCGGCTGCCGTGCAGCATATCATCAATGTATTTGCTTGCCTCCGATTCACTTTTGAGCATATCTTCCGACAGACGGCGGATACGTTTGCGAGAAAAATAATTAAATGCGGCGGAAATGATGACAATCCCCAGCAAAACAAGAGTGAGCAGCCAATCGTACGACATCATGGCGATAAGGGAAATCACCATGGATACCGACTGGTACGGCACGTTCAGGGCAAACTGCGAAAGAAAGTTTTTAAGATTTGCAATAGGTGACCCCATTATGTAGTTAAACAGTTCGCCAGATGAGGTTTTGTCAAAAAATCTCATGCATAGCGTCTGAATATGACGGAAAAAGTCCGAGCGGACGCGGAACATAAAACCTTCAATAGCAATAAGAAGGTTGCGGTATCCTACAGCCCAGGAAAGTATTCGCGTTGCACACAGCAAAAGATATGCAATGCAGTAAAACGCTGCCCTTTTCAGTTTAATTTCGGGCGCCAGCGCATCGTTTAAAATTGCGTCATCAATTACATATTTGATAACAAGCGGTGCGAATGCGACGGAGATTCCGTTGATAATCGAAAATATAACCGTGAGCACAAGATTTTTTCTGTGGTCACTTGTGTAGTTAAAGAGAGTTTTCCAAAAATTATTGCCTTTTTCATTCATAATACCGTCCCCCTCATGACGATGTTTTTAAAATTTCATGGGTATATTACACCATTAAAAGTCCAATGTCAATAGATGTAATCTAATTGTAATATATTATTTTTAAAGGTCTGAAAAATTAAAAAAGTATGTCGTAAATGCTTGAAAAATGATGTAATTTGTATTATAATAAAAGGGTTGATAATTTAAGCGGAGGAAGTGCGCAAATGTCGGAGAAGATAACGATAAAAAATGAGTGTTTAACCGTCACGGCAGATAGATTGGGCGCGGAAATGGTAAGTATTAAAAAGTGCGGACGTGAAATGCTGTGGTGCGGCGACGCATCGGTGTGGGAAGGGCATGCGCCCGTACTGTTTCCGATATGCGGCGGATTGAAGGACGGAAAATTTCTGTATAACGGGCGGGAATATTTTCTTGAAAAGCACGGGTATGCGCGGCACAGCACTTTTGATGTGGAAAAAACTGCGGACAATGAAGTTGTGTTTTTGTTGAAATCCGACGAAAAGAGCAAAAATGTCTATCCGTTTGATTATGAATTCAGAGTATCCTATATTTTAGACGGAAACCGAATAAAGGTCACATTTTCCGTAGCAAATACGGGCGCCGGCGAATTGTATTATTCGGTGGGAGCGCATGAGGCGTATGCATGTCCGGGCGGAATTGAAAATTACAGCATTATTTTTGATGAGCCGGAGAAATTGGCAAGCAATCTCGTAGAGGATGGAATTTTAGGCCGGAAAACGGTTTGTATAGGCAAAAATACGCAAAAACTGCCGCTGAAAAATGAATATTTCAAAATTGACGCGCTTATATTTTGTGGACTGAAATCGCGCAGAGTGCGGCTGGAAAAAAACAGCGGCGAAACTGTTGCCGAAGTTGATTTTAACGGAGCGGATTATTTGCTTTTGTGGACAATACCCGGGGCGGAGTATTTGTGCATTGAGCCGTGGTGCGGCTTGCCGGATTTTACGGACGGCGATTATGATATACGAAACAAGCCGGGCATAATAACAGTAAAACCGGGAGAGACAAAAACGCGTACGCATATAATCACATTTTAAAAGGGAGACTGAGCATGAAGGTACATAATAATTTTTTGAACGGCGTGACGGACGGATTGCCGATATGCTTCGGATATTTTTCCGTTGCATTTGCGTTTGGAATATTTGCCGTGGGGAATGGACTTACAATTGCGGAGGCTCTCTTAATTTCGATGACGAACGTTACGTCTGCAGGACAGCTTGCAGCCGTTCCGATTATGGCATCGGGCGGAACGCTGATTGAACTGGCTGTTTCACAGCTGATTATAAATCTGCGGTATGCGCTTATGTCAATATCCTTGTCGCAAAAGTTGGACAAAAATGTGAAAATGTATGACAGATTTATAATTTCTTTTGTAAATACGGACGAGGTTTTTGCTGTTGCGTCGGCAAAATACGGACTTGTCGGGCGCAAGTATTTGTACGGACTTATTCTGACGCCGTATACAGGCTGGAGTCTGGGGACGCTTGTCGGCGCGGCGGCGGGAAATATTTTGCCGCAGAGCATAATTTCGGCGCTCGGCATAGCAATTTACGGCATGTTTATCGCGATTGTTGTGCCGCAGATGAAACGCAGCAAAAGTACGGCTCTTTGTGTGCTTTTGTCGATAGCGTTAAGCTGTATGTTTAAATATGTTCCGGGCCTTGCGAATATACCGGGCGGATTTGTTATAATTATTTGTGCGGCAGCGGCAAGTGCGCTTTTTGCGGCGCTGTCGCCCGTGGAAGTAACGGAGGAAAAAAATGAAGAATAATTTTGCGGTTTATCTTTTGGTAATGGCGGGAATAACGTACCTTATCCGTATGATACCGCTTGTGCTGATGAAGAAAAAAATACAGAACAAATTTTTGATTTCTTTTTTGCATTATATTCCGTACTCGGTGCTGAGCGTTATGACGGTTCCCGCGATATTTTATGCGGTAAACAACGCGGTTTCCGCAGTTGTCGGATTTGTTACGGCTGTTGTAGCCGCATATTTTGAAAAAAGCCTGCTGCAGGTTGCGGCGCTGTCCTGTGCGGCTGTTTTTATCGCTGAGACAGTAATGAAATTTTTATAATTGGTGAGGACGGTTTTTTTTCGTTGTATTGTATTGACTTTTTTGGCGAAATATGGTATACTTTATAAATACAAGACAATAACCTAATGGCTTAAATTGTACCGCGTTTTACGGAAGATACATAAAAACCGATGTATAAAAGAGTAAATTATATATTACAGCAAAATGAGCCCACAGCACAGCTGTGGGATTTGTTTGTTAAAGCGGGCGTTTTGCCGGTTGTAATTGTTTTCGTTTTTAAGGGAGGATAAAATAATGTCAAATTCATCAACAATATGCATTATGCTGACGATAGTTGTATATCTGATTGGCATGCTGCTTATAGGCGTGTATTTTACGAAAAAGAATAATTCCACGTCGGATTTCTATCTCGGCGGAAGAACGCTCGGACCGCTTGTTACGGCAATGAGTGCGGAGGCGTCCGATATGTCGGGATACCTGCTTATGGGACTTCCGGGACTTGCATATCTGTCGGGACTTGCCGATGTCGGCTGGACGATAATCGGACTTGCGGCAGGTACATATCTGAACTGGCTGCTTACATCAAGACGGCTGCGCCGTTATACGCAGATTGTAGATGCAATCACGATTCCGGAATTTTTCTCAAAGCGTTTTCATGATAAGAAAAATATATTGTCTGCAATAGCGGCAATTATAATTATTATATTTTTTATACCATATACCGCGTCGGGATTTGCGGCATGCGGCAAGCTGTTTGCATCGCTTTTTGATGTCAGCTATATCGGCGCTATGCTTGTTTCGGCGGTGGTTATTGTCGGATATACGACAGCGGGCGGATTTCTTGCGGCGTCAATAACCGACTTTATTCAGAGTATTATTATGACGATTGCAATTTTTGCGATATTGATATTTGCTACGGTTACGGCAGGCGGAGTCGGCAGCGTTACGGAAAATGTAAAATCAATGGCAGGATTCCTGTCAATGACAAATTCGTACGTGCCGGAAACCGACAGCAGTACGCCGTATAATCTTTTGCATATACTTACAACGGTTTCATGGGGCTTGGGATATTTCGGCATGCCGCATATTCTGCTGAGATTTATGGCAATTAATGATGAAAAAAATCTTAAACTTTCGCGCCGCGTTGCGTCGATTTGGGTTGTAATAGCGATGGCTGTTGCCGTATGCATAGGTGTTTCGGGCAGAGCGCTGAGCCGGGCGGGGGTTATTGAAACCCTGACAGATGCAAATACGGAGACAATTATAATCAGAGTTGCGCATCTGCTTTCGGAATACGGAATAATTCCGGCATTGGTAGCGGGATTGGTGCTTTCGGGAATATTGGCAAGTACGATGTCCACGGCGGATTCCCAGCTTTTGGCGGCGGCGTCAAGTGTATCGCAGAATATAATGCGGGAAAAACTCGGATTAAAGCTTACCGCAAAACAGAGCATGCTGGCGGCAAGAATTACCGTAATAGCAATTGCTGTTTTGGGAGTTTTTATAGCAAGAGACCCGGACAGCTCAGTTTTCGGAATTGTATCGTTCGCATGGGCGGGATTCGGCGCAAGTTTCGGACCGATTGTAATATGTTCGCTGTTTTGGAAACGTGCAACCTTGCCGGGTGCGATATCCGGTATGGCGGCGGGAGGAATAATGGTATTTGTATGGAAGTATCTTATTAAGCCGCTCGGCGGTATTTTCGGCGTTTACGAGCTTTTGCCGGCATTCATTGTGAGCATTGCTGTAATTATCATTGTCAGTTTGCTTACGGAAAAACCGAATGCTGAAATTATCGCAGAATTTGAAAAAGCAAAAAAACGGTAAATAAAAAAATCTGTCGTATGAGATGTTCATACGGCAGATTTTTTTGTCGGATTATTGATTTTTTTCTTCTCCGATGTTATAATAAAACAGTGATAAAATTAGCGAGAAAAGGAATAGAATTAATGAGAATTGCAGTGTGTGATGATTTGAAAATCGAAAGACAAAAGGTTAAAGAGGCGCTCGATTCAGTGATGAAAAATTATACTGTGACGGAGTTTGATGACGGAAACGAACTTTTAAAAAGCCATGCGTTAATTCCGTTTGACCTGATAATACTCGATATAATCATGCCGAAAATAAACGGTATTGACACGGCGGCAGAACTGAGGAAAACAGATGCAAAAACGCCGATTGTGTTTTTGTCGGACAGTGAGGAGTTCGGTGTTCAGAGTTACCGCGTTCTGGCGTATGATTATCTTTTAAAACCGATAGATATCAATCTGTTAAAATCATGTCTAAAACGGCTTTTTTCCGCGCAGAAGAAAAAATCATATGTAACGCTTATGTACCGAGGAACCGAGACAAAGGTTCTTCTTTCCAATATACAGTGCATTGAGAGTAATTTGCGCAAAGTGATTTTTACATTGACGGAAAACCGCGAGATAGAAGTGGTGGGAAAATTGGCTGATTATGAAGAATATTTATGTGTGCGCGGTTTTTGCCGATGCCATAAAAGTTATCTTGTAAATATCGCGCATATCGACAGTATTGATAATGACACATTTTATCTCACCGGCGGCAAGGCTATAAAAATATCGAGAACATATCTGCAAAGCGCCAAAAAGGCGTATTTTGAATATGTATTTTCAGCGGGGGTGACGCAATGAACACAGTGACAAGCATTTTGCCGTTATTTGTAACACTTTTCATATGTACGCTTGACGGCTATTCTATGATGAGCTACCGCGTAACGACGCGCCGTGCATATGCGTATTTTGCCGCGGTTACAATTTTGTGCCTTGCTCTTAATTCCTATATTATTCTTAATTTCGGGAGTAACGCTCTGCGCGGCACAATTCTTTTCACGATAGGAATACCATATTTTGTGTTAATTTTGCTGATAACAAGGGATAAAATTTCCCAGACGGTATTTAATTTCTGGCTGTGGATTAATATTTACGAAATAATTGCCAATCTTTCGGCATTTGTAAATGATTACACATTCAAAAATGAATCATTTTTGACAGCGCTGCGGTTTGTATTGTTCGTGGGATATTTCTTTTTGTATAATCGGATTTTAAAAACAAAGCATAAAAGTATTATGGAAAATCTTAACGTTAACTGGTGGATTTTTTCATTTATACCGCTGTTTTTCACGGTATTGATATGGTCGGTTAATTATTATTTTTATAAATTCGAGGGATATCTGAACTATCCGATTTTGCTGATAATACATATACTTATGCTGCTTGTATATGCGCTGATATTTTACACATTCAAAACCGTGCACGATTTTATGAAAAATGAGATAATTTCTCAAAATATGAAAGAGCAAATCAGACTGCAAAAAAAGCAATACGAATTTTATCTGGAAAAAAGAGAAACGGAAAGAATATTCCGCCATGATGCAAGGCATCGTGACGCGCTTTTGCTGGGTTGCCTTGATAACGGCGACATTGAAAAGGCGAAAACACTGCTAAACAGAGAACTTTCCGACATACACACAAATGCAGAAGTACCGTTTTGCGATAATACGCTTGTAAATGCGGTTTTAACGGAATATTCGGCAAAAGCTCAGAGTAAGGGAATACTTTTTTCTGTGGCGCTGCAAATGCCGCAGACTGTCTTGTGCGATGAGGCGATGTTCTGTGTTATGCTTTCAAATCTGCTTGAAAACAGTATCGACGCGGCAAAGAGTTATATAAATTTGGGAGTAAAACAACTTAACAGTCAGTTGTCCATCAATATACAAAATGATTATGGCGGCACGGTAAAAAAGGACGCGCACGGAAATTATATCACAACAAAGAAGAACGGCACGGGTTTGGGATTAAAAAGTGTGGCTGCGATTTTGAAAAATAACGGCGGTTTTTTTAAAATCAATGATGAAAACGGCGTGTTCAATATAATAGCCACCATGAAAAACTGACGAGTAACCGTTATTCCCCGAAAACCGAATCAAAAATCTTCATGTCGCGAAGATTTGTAATAAGCTCATTCATGTTTTGCGCCTGAAATTTCCGAAGAATACGTGAGCACATCGAACGCACCGTAGTATTTTCCACAAAACGTTCCTGTGCGATTTCATTATATGTTTTGCCGTTATATATGTCGGTCAAAACTTCAAGTTCATTGGAAGAAAGCGTTATCATTTCAAAAGGTATGCCGACGGGGTTTACGTTGTAAAACAGCAGGTTTTTAAAACTGCCGAACATGAACACGCTGCAGAAAAATACATTAATAACAGTTATGCATAATGATAGTATTAAAATATTTTGGCGTTTAATTCTGTAATTTGTCTGCCGATAGAATTTTGCAATATAATAGTAAGGAAACAGCAGATAAAATGTTAACAGCAGCTGAAATCCGATTTTCAGTGCGCCGCCTGCAAGTGTTGAAAAGTCTGAAGAATATATGTAGTAGCTGTGCAGATATAGATTTCGGCGAACCATTGGGTGGGTAAGTATCAAAAATGCAATAATAGGCAGCGAAAGCATTATGAGCCGCTTTGTGTCCGTTTTCAAAAGCTGGCGCGCGCCGTACAGCGACGAGAACATAAACAGCGCGAATGCTAAATTATACAGCCTCGAAATCTGCAGCGTGGACAGCCTGAACCGTACAAACTTCAAGTATATAATGTAATCTATCCTGAACGGAAAACTGTAAAAAGTGAGTTTGGATACATAGACTGCCGCGATAAAAAGCATGTATGCAATTGTTGCAAGATATAGCGTCAGGATAGATGCTTATTTATTTTTTATGTTAATTGTGGTAAAAACAGTTAAAACTATTACCATTATAAATGGGGTAATAAACATTTCAATCACCAGTTTTTATTATAAGGCAATATACACTAAAAGTCAATCGATTTTCGTCAAAGTTTAAAAAAATCAAACACTTTTTACCCATTTTTACTTTAAATTGCACATAATGTTAAGTTTTGGTAATATTAAGGAATTTTATGTCAATTGTGACATATTTTACAAATTAAATGATAAATACACATATAAAGCATTTTTGTGGAACGGCGAAAACATCGCACCTCTTTGCGACGCACTCACAATAGTTAATAACTGATAAAAACATAAAACCGCACATGATATTCCGGGTGCGGTTTTTGCGTGTGTTTACAAATTTCAAACTTTAATAAATTACCGTGTTATGTTATACTGGTATTGAAAATATATTCTCCGAAAGGAATGGATTTTATGAGAATTGCAATAGTCGGCGACTTGCAGTATGAAAAAGGCGAATCAATCAGCGGAATTATTGATGATATCAATACATTAAATCCCGATAACATTATTTTTCTCGGTGATTACGGGTATTTCGATGGTTACGGCTCGCCGGAAAATTTTATGGATTTTGCCGTGGCGTTTAAAAAGCTTAATTGTAAAAATTATATTCCGCTTTTGGGTAATCATGACTGGCCATGGGAGTCCGGGGGCAGAAAACTGGCAAAAGGTACGGTGATTTCGGGTTATACAAAAGCTTTCGGATATCCGCCGAAAAACAGATTTTTGGATTTCGGCACATTTTGCGTGTTCTGTATAAATATTGACAGCCCGGAAATGAAGGATTTCAAAAATCCGCAGGAGTGTTATGTTTCGGACGCCGATTTTGCGGAAATAAAGGCAGAACTTGAAAAAGTGCCGGATAAACCTGTGATTATGATTACGCATGCACCGCCCGTAGGGTGTGCATTGCTGACGGCGCCCGAGGTGCATATAAGGTATTGCAACGGGTATCTCGACCAGAAACATGATTATACACGCTGGGCGGAACTTGCACTGAAGTACAGGAAAATAATTATGTGGCTTTGCGGACATTATCATATAGGACACCGCCATGACGGAAGTATGAGCATACGCGACGGACTGGCATATTTTCTGACGGGGTCTGCAACTTCACTTTGCCGCGACGGTCAGCGGCATACACGGGTAATAGATTTTGACGGTAAAACTTTTCGTGTGCGGACATATGACCATGATAAAAAGGTAATTCTTGAAGATGACGATTACATATGCGGCGTCAAAATACGCGGAGCGGCGGAGCTGCCGACGATTGAGGGGGAGTTTTCTGCCGGGTGCGGACGTGTTGTAAAAAACGGCTTAAAAAGCGGAAAAGGCGATACTGTTTACGCAATGACCGACAACGGATATTTGTGGGAGATAAACTTATTGGGAAAGGCGGCACTCGGAACGCTGCATTTCAGCGAAAAGTACAAATTGGACGGATTTGAAACCGACGGAGTACATGTATGGCGCAGATGCGGCGGGCACATATTTCGCCAGGTTTGCACCGACCCAAAACGTTTTATGCGCCAATGCGATTATAAAGACTGCAATTTCACGGAAGTTGATGAGTCGGATATCAGGCGGCATGATGATATAACAGAATGTGGCGGCAGACCGGCATGCACGGTGGGGGAATACATATGCACGTCCTACAATGACGTGGACGGAAGATTGTATTTTGAAGTTACAAAAAAGCGATGAGGTGAGAGTTTTGGAATTGGAAATTTTTAAAAATCCCCCTCGCGAAATACCGCGGCGTACCGTTTTGGTCATGGAACTGCAAACTTGATGAAGGTATGATTAAGTCACAGACAGAGTGCTTTAAAAAGATGGGGTTTGGTGGATATATCATGCACACGAGGTATGGTCTTGCCACGGAATATTTAAGTGATGATTTTATGGACATGATTGATTTTGTCATAAAATGCGGCGAAGAAAACAGCATGTTTCCGTGGCTTTATGATGAGGACAGATGGCCGTCAGGATATGCCGGCGGATTAGTTACAAAAAATCCGAGATATCGTCAGCGTGCGCTGTATATCACAAAGGACGACGCGGTTCTTTCACAGATTGAAAATAACCCGCAGCGTGCATTTGAGGAAGGACTGCCGTATCTTTTGGGTTGTTATGACGTAAAAATCAATTCGGAAGGATGCCTTGAAAAATTCTCGGTAATAGACGCGCACGATGACGCCGTTTATGAAAAGTATTATGCATATTCCGAAACAAACGAGCCGACCGATATGTATAATTTTTATACCTATGCCGACATAATGCAGCCGGCGGCTGTGCGGGAGTTTATTCGAGTGACGCATGAGCGTTATTTCAAAAGAGTCGGTACACATTACGGAAAAAGTGTCCCGGCAATATTTTCCGATGAGCCGAGACAGCGGCCAATGGAGCTGCTTAATGAATATGATTACAGTATTGAGGCAGCATATCATTGGACGTTCGACTTTGAAAAAAGTTTTGAAAAGGCGTACGGCTACAGATTGCTGTCAATGCTGCCATATTTAATTTGGGACACAAAATCAGGCGATTTTGCGTATGTACGGTACGATTATTTTATGCATGCGGCGGCTCTTTTTGAAAAGGCGTTTTTTGAGCAGATAAAAGAGATAACAAAAAAACACAGAATTGATTTTGCAGGGCATCTTATGCTTGAAGGCGAGCTTTATGAACAGCTTAAATGGTCAAACGACGTAATGCGAATGTACCCGTACTTTGACATACCGGGAATAGACATACTGTATGACAATCTGGAATTAATCACGGCGAAACAGGCACAGTCGGTGGTGCGGCAGTATGGGAAGAAGGCAATGGTTTCAGAACTGTACGGCGTTACGGGCTGGGATTTTGATTTTAAATGTCTCAAAATGCAGGGCGACTGGCAAGCGGCGCTCGGCGTTACCGTGTGTGCCGCATCTTGCGATGATGTCGACGGAAGGCGGTGCAAAACGTGATTATCCCGCATCGTTCAATTATCAATCGCCGTGGTGCGGGGAGTTTGATTTTTTGGAGAGTCATTTTGCGCGCCTTGCTGCCGCACTTTCGGAAGGAACCCCTGTTGTTCATATTGCGGTTTTAAATCCGATTGAGACGACAATGATTAAAACGAGCACCATGCAAAAGACCAATGATTTTATGCGTGAACTGCAGCGTGATTATGAAAATCTTGTGAAGTGGCTGCTGTATATCTGCAATATGAATTTGAAAGTACAATAGATTTTGACGGTGCATATCTGGCGCTTGAAAGAGCGGAGGACAGCCGTGTATTTTTAAATGATGAGTGTGCAGATATGAATTTTTGCGGAATATATATTGATGTGTCGATATAAAAAGTCAAATTGCCGAAAATGCGGGAAGGGAAGAATATTATTCGAATAGAAACAGTAATATCGGAAACAAAAAATATTGAGCCGTGCTACCTTTTGGGCGATTTCGGTTTGGAAATTGAGGACGGTTTATTTCGGATAATTCAAAAGAGGGAGAAAATCGGATTTGAACCGTTAGCGTATGTCGGCATGCTGTTTTACGGCGGTGATATTATCTATAAAACAGAGATTGAGACCTCGGATTGTACGGAAAAAATCCATGTTACGGATTTCGGTGCACATTGTGTGCGGGTATTTGCCGACGGTGAGGATATCGGCTTAATTGCACTTGCGCCGTTTTGCATCGAAAAAAGGCTGAAAAAAGGACGCCACACGATTGAATTTCTGTGCCGCGGAAACCGAAATAACACATTGGGACCCATTCATAACAGCAGAATGAATGACCCGGATTATTATATTACGCCCGGTGCATGGAACAGCGAGTGTGAATTTTTCCGGAACGGGTATTTTTTACATAATACAGGTATATTAAGTACGCCGATAATTGAAATTTTTGAGGATTGATGTGCGGCGGGGAAGAAAAAAAGAGATTGCACACAAGAGAGTGCACACTCTCTTTTTTTCTTACATGTTATGACATTTTTATGCAAGTTATGCAAATTTCTATTGATTATTTTATGGAATGATTTTATAATAGAAATATAATATATAAATTGGAGGAAAAAATATGGCAATCTTAATTTTGGTAATCGTACTTATAGTACTTGTTTTGTGGTTTGTTTCCACGCAGCGCAAGCTTGTGGCAATGGACGAAAATATAAACAATGCTATGAGTCAAATCGGTGTTCAGCTTTCATCACGCTGGGACGCACTGTCGGCACTTTTGGATTTAACAAAGGGTTATGCCGAGCATGAGTACAAAACTCTGTCCAACACAATCAAGATGCGCGCGGGAATTACTTCAAAAAGCACGGCTGCGGACGTAAATAATCAGGAAAATATTCTGACTGAGGCTATGGGTAAAATCATGGCGGTAGCGGAAAGTTATCCAGAATTAAAGGCAAACGAAAACTATATCAAGACAATGGACAGTGTCAACGAATACGAGAAAATGGTTCGTCAATCACGCTTGATTTACAATGACAGCGTTACCAAACTTAACCGTGCAATTCGTATGTTCCCGGCATCAATCGCAGCGTCGATACTGAATATCACAAGCAGAGACTACCTTGAGGCAAGTGAGCAAAAAGCGGATATGCCGAATATGAAATAAGGAGTTTTATATGAAATTACTTAAAAAGGCCGTCCTTGCAATCGCTGTAGTGTCGGCTCTTTGTTGCGGGTCTGCGCATGCAAAAAATAACGTGACCGATATTGACATTGATGTTATTGTAAACGGCGACGGCAGCGCGGATATTACTCAAACATGGACGGGTGATTTTGATGAAGGCACGGAGAATTATATCCCCATAAGAACCGGCGATATTTCCATTTCGGATTTCGGCGTATCGGACGCGGAAGGCGAGTACATATATGCGGACAGCTGGAATGTTGATGCGGATTTTGCGGACAAAAGCCGGAAATGCGGCATAAATAATACCGATGATGGGGTAGAGCTGTGCTTCGGAATATCGGAATACGGTCACAACAGCTACAAAATCAGATATACCGTGGACGGATTTATAAAAAGCTATCAGGACTGTGACGGCACGAATTTTATGTTTATAAATCCGGATATGTCTACCTTTCCGACAAACGGTAAAATCCGTATTGCAATGAGTAACGGGACGCCGCTTGATACGGAAAATGCCGCTATATGGGCGTTTGGCTATATCGGTGAGGTGCAGTTCGATAACGGCGGAATTTATGCATATACCTCATCTGCGCTTGAGGGTGACAACAAAATGATAGTAATGCTGCAGCTTAATAAAGGCATTATCACGCCCGCAAATTCTGTTGATGAATCGTTTGAGGAAGTTAAGTCTCTTGCGTTTGACGGAAGTGATTACGGTTATGACAATTATGAAGCAAGTACGCTTGATTATGTCATAGGATTTTTGGTACTGTTCGGATTTTTTGCAATTATTGTGCTTATTATAAGGCGTATGTTAAAACGCAGAAAAGCTATTAAGCAATTTTATGCCGAGGCAAACTATTTCCGCGATGTGCCGAACGGCGGCGACATAGAGGTTTCGCATTATCTTGCACAGACTTTTGATGTGTCCGGGGAAGAAAGCCTTATAATCGGTGCGCTCATGCTTTCGATGATTAATAAGGGCTGCCTTGAACCACAGCTTGAAGAGAGCGCAGGCTTTTTCGGAAAAACAAAAGAAACGGTTAATTTAAAATTGGTAAAAGAGCCGGATACCGCCGTTGAAAAGCGGCTGTATAACATACTGGTTTCCGCAGCGGGCGAGGACGGAATTTTACAGGAAAAAGAACTGGAAAATTATGCATACGGTAACCCGAAGCTTGTCAACAATATTCTGGACAGCACAAAGGCTGAGGGCGAAGCAACCTTTGCGGCACGCGGAGGATTTTTTGGTTATCACGGAAATCGCATAGATGCTCTGAGTCCGACGGGAAAAAATGAACTTGCCGAAGTGATGGGGCTGAAAAAATACCTTGATGAGTTTTCGCTGATAGCGGAACGCAGCATCAATGAAACGATAATCTGGCAGGATTATATGGTATATGCCACATTGTTCGGAATAGCGGATAAGGTTATGAAGCAACTGGAAAAAGTTTATCCCGACCGTATACCTGAATTTGAAGAATACAACAGAACGGTAATAATTGCGCACAGTTATTACAGAGGAATGCACGGTGCGGCGGAAAGAGCCATACAGCAACAGCATAGAACAAGCGGTATGGGAGGTCATGCGTCCATCGGCGGCGGTGGTGGATTTTCCGGAGGCGGAACCGGCGGCGGCTCGAGATAATCCGGGTGTTTTGCAATGATTGCAAACCTGATTTTTGGGCGGCGCTGTGATATAATGTCCGTAAAATAAATGCACGGAGGAAATATCATTATGAATACGTTTAGAACGAAAGTATCTGTTGTAATCATGATAATTGCAGGGATAATCGGTCTGTTTGCAGGTTCGGCGCTGAACGAAGGATTGGGTGGTTCAATCTTATTTTCCCTTATCGCCGGAATTGCCTGTATAATTTATACGATAGACAATAAAAACAACGAATAAAAATGAGCCGACCGCTCAATTGCCGGATTTTCATCTGACATTTGGAAACGGTCGGCTTCTTTGCAACCTCAATTATTTATTTTTCTGATGTTTTTGGTAGATAATCCATAGTCCGCGCAGCAGCAAATCCGCGTCATATATAATTTCGTGGCGGCAGTTTTGGATAATGGATTTGGATAATCCGCCTGTTGCGACAACAGTCGTTTTCTCGCCGAGCTCCGACTCGATTTTATCAATCATGCCGTCCAGCATAGACGCATTTCCGAGAATTGCACCGCTTTGCATGGCGTCAATTGTGTTTTTGCCGATGACACTTTTTGGCGTTTCCAAACTTATGGACGGCAAAAGGGAGGTGGTCTGTGATAATGCCTGCTGTGATATCATTACGCCGGGAATTATTGCGCCGCCTATATATGTGCCGGTTTTGTCAATGACAAAAAGTGTTGTTGCCGTGCCCATGTCAATCAAAACGATTGGGGGCGGAAAATCGTTTAAAACCGTAACCGCACCGACTATTAAATCGCTGCCGAGCTGCGTCGGGTCGTCAAGTGAAACTTTAAGACCCTCGCAGCCGTCAAGAGTAACAGGTTTTTTTCCCGTAACAATTTCAACAGCGGTTTTTAATGCTTTATCAATCGGCGGAACAACCGATGATATAATCGCGCCTTCAAATGCGTTTACATCAATATTATTAATTGTCAGAATATTTTTCAGCATGACGGCAAATTCCATATCGGTTTTGTAGGAATGTGTCGTCAATCTGCCGTTAAAAATTATTTCTCCGTTTTCGATGCAGCCGATAACAATGTTCGTGTTACCGACATCAAGTGCTAAAATCATAGTGTATGCCTTGCCTTTCCGCCTGTATAAAACAGGCTTTTATACAAGTATATACTTTTTTGCGAAAAATGTCAATGCTTATCAATAAATGCGCGCAGTGCGTTAAGCACAACGAGCAAGCAAACGCCTACATCTGCAAAGACGGCGAGCCACATGGACGCATATCCTATAACGCCGAGCAGCATAATCAAAATCTTTACGATAATCGCAAAAGTAACATTTTCACGCAGCAGCATTACGGTTCTGCGTGCGGTTTTTATTGCGGAAGGAATTTTTGCAATATCATCGGACATTATTACCGCGTCCGCGCTTTCGATAGCCGCATCGGAGCCGATACCGCCCATTGAGATACCTACATCGGCACAGGAGAGAACCGGTGCGTCGTTTATTCCGTCGCCGATAAATGCAGCTTTTGAATTACTGCGTAGACTCTTGAATTTTTCAACCTTATCCTGAGGAAGGAGACCTGCATAGTAGGGAATACCTATGTTTTCGGCAATTCGTTTTGCGTTTTGTTCGGAGTCGCCCGTAAGCATAACGGAATTTACGCCAAGTTTTTTAAGTTCCGATATAGTGTCTTTTGCAGACGGTTTAAGCTTATCGTCCACCACTATATATCCGGCAAAATTGCCGTCGACAGAGATATAGACGGCATTTTCGTTCACGGGTTTTGTTCCGGCAAATTCAGCTTTGCCTATCAGGACCTGATGCCCATCAACCTCTGCGGAAACGCCGCTGCCGGCGATTTCTTCGTAACCTGTTATCCGTGACGAATCGATATCTTTTCCGTATGCGCGTACGATGGCTTTTGCAATCGGGTGTGAAGAATAGCTTTCAACATGTGCGGCATAATCGAGGAGTTGAGCCTTTATACCGTCGTCGGTAACTATGCGTGTAACTTCAAAACTGCCTTTTGTTAAAGTTCCGGTTTTGTCGAATGCAACTGTTTTTATGCCTGCCAATTCTTCAAGAGAATTTGAGCCTTTTATAAGAATACCGTTTTTTGACGCACGTCCGAGTCCGGCAAAGAATGTCAGCGGTACCGATACTACAAGTGCGCACGGACATGACACAACAAGGAATGTCAGCGCGGTATAAATCCATGTTTTCCAATCGCCGGTAATAAGCGACGGGATTATGCCTATCAGCAATGCGGATATAACGACAATAGGTGTATATACCTTTGAAAAACGTGTTATAAAGCGTTCTGAATGTGACTTTTTATTGGATTGTACGAGCTCCAATATTTTTGATGCGGTAGAGTCGGAATATGCCTTTGTAACTTCGATTTCTATAACCGAGTTGGTGTTAATGCAGCCGCTCATTACGCTGTCGCCGTCATGAACCGATACCGGAACTGCCTCGCCCGTAAGCGCGGACGTATCAATGTGCGCCGTACCCTTTGTTACGGCGCCGTCAAGCGGGATTTTTTCGCCGGCGGATACCTGAATAATATCGCCGATTGCAACATCTTCGCAAGGTGTGGGGATCAACTTGCCGTCCTACAGAA
>CAKSRS010000047.1 GCA_934487205.1 uncultured Clostridia bacterium | reverse complement strand
AATGGAGCGGAAGACGAGATTCGAACTCGCGACGTTCACCTTGGCAAGGTGACGCTCTACCACTGAGCCACTCCCGCTTATTGAATGGTGCCTCCGGGTGGAATCGAACCGCCGACACAGGGATTTTCAGTCCCTTGCTCTACCGACTGAGCTACAGAGGCTTATTTTATTCCAAAAAAATTGGCGACCCGGATGGGGTTCGAACCCACGACCTCTAGCGTGACAGGCTAGCGTTCTAACCAACTGAACTACCGGGCCAAATTTTTAATGGTGGGAGTAACAGGGCTCGAACCTGTGACATCCTGCTTGTAAGGCAGACGCTCTCCCAGCTGAGCTATACTCCCATACGCCACGAACGTGACAACAAAAACAATTATAACAGCTTTATAACAATTTGTCAATACTTTTTTTAAAAAAAGTTAAAAAAATTTTTGGGGACACTAAAATATAGGTATTTTCGTTGACAAAATGTTGTCATAGGAGTATAATACCAATTATAATTATTAAGGAGGTTCAGTGTAATGAACACGACACTGGTAGTAATGGCTGCGGGCATGGGCAGCCGTTTCGGCGGACTCAAGCAGATGGAGCCGATTGGTCCGGACGGCGAGGTGCTTCTTGATTTTTCGGTATTTGACGCCAAAAAATCCGGATTTAATAAAGTTGTATTTATCATTAAGGAAGAAATTGCGGACGATTTTAAGGAAATTGTCGGCAAACAGGTGGAAAAACTTATTGACGTGGAGTATGTTTACCAGGATATGTCCGGCTTGCCGGAAGGCAGAAAAAAACCGTGGGGAACATCGCACGCAATACTTTGCTGCAAGGACGTTGTAAAGGAGCCGTTTGCGGTTATCAATGCCGACGATTATTACGGCGCGAACGCATTTACCGAAATTCAAAAGCATTTAAGCCGTGCGGAAGGTTTTGATTGGTGCATGGTAAGTTATGACCTCGAAAAGACTCTTTCGGAAAACGGCACGGTTGCACGCGGTTGCTGCGACGTGGTGAACGGATATCTCAAAGACGTTGTGGAAAGAACAAAAATAAATCCGTCCGCACAGTACACCGATGACGGGGAGACCTGGGTTCAGCTTCCGCGTGACCAAAAAGTCTCAATGAATTTGTGGGGATTTACCCCCGATATCTTCGGCGAACTGCAAAAACAGTTTGACGAATTTCTGGAAACGGCGGATTTATCAAAAGATGAATGTCTTATCCCGACGCTGGTCGACAATATGATAAAGAGCGGCAAGGCGACGGTGAAGGTTTATTCCAACAAGGACAAGTGGTACGGAATAACCTACCGCGAGGACAAGGAAGGCGTGCGCAAGGCGATAAAGGCGCTGTGCGACAGCGGTTTGTACGACGGAATTTAATCCGTCTGCCGTTTTATAAAGATGATACAAAATACCCGAAATTTGTGAGATTTCGGGTATTTTTTATACAAATAAAATTTATTCAATCAAAAAGAACATTGCTGTATACCGCATTTTTCGACAATCCGAAAAATTCGTCGGCTGCCGATTAATTGCTGCAGCCGTCACATTCGCCGCGTGCCGGGTCGAAGTCAATTGACGCTTCCTCAGCCTTAGCCTTAACCTTGAATACAACCGGAATTTTTACGCGGATTTTCTGCGCAATGGTAAATTGGCAGGTGCCCTGACATTTGCCCGGACATTTTCCGCAGCCGGGGTTGATTATGGGTTTTCCGATGCACTGTGCCTCGATTTTGCCGACGTCGCCGCATACTTTAACGTCGACGGGCATGCAAACCTTAACGTCCTGATAGCCGGTTGCCGGAAATCTTTCGGTTATTGTTTCGTTTCCGCCGCCCATAGCATTTGTGATAAATTCGTCCATGAAAGGACCTCCCTTAAAAAGTTTCGGTACGGCATGTTCTGCCGTCCAATATCATATTATGACGGCGGCATGATTTTGTGCATGCGAAAAATGTTTTTTTACGGTACATAAAAATTGTTGACTAAACAGCCGTAAAGTGGTATGATATAAAAGAGAAAATGTAACCTTATGCCGCAGGTTGCGGCGGAACGGAGATTGATATGAAAAAAGTAATGCTTGTATTCGGGACAAGACCCGAAGCGATAAAAATGTGTCCGCTCGTAAATGAGCTGAAAAGCCGCAGAAACATAGAGACGGTGGTGTGCGTAACGGGACAGCACCGCCAGATGCTCGATGTTGTTTTGGAGGCGTTTTCGGTTGTGCCGGACTATGATTTGTCCATTATGAAGGACAAGCAGACGCTGTTTGATATAACCACGAATATTCTGAACAGAATTAAAGAGGTACTGGAAAAAGAGCAGCCGTCGGTTGTGTTGGTTCACGGCGATACGACCACGACTTTTGTTACGGCGCTTGCGTGTTTTTATTTGCAGATTCCTGTCGGACATGTTGAGGCGGGCCTGCGTACATACAATATTTATTCGCCATATCCGGAAGAATTTAACCGTCAGGCGGTAGGTATAGTTTCACGCTATAATTTTGCGCCGACTGAGCTGTCGCGGCAGAATCTTCTGCGTGAGGGCAAGGCGGAGTCCACGATATATGTAACGGGCAACACCGCCATCGACGCGCTGAAAACCACAATCCGCGCGGACTATCATCATGAGCAGCTCGACTGGGCGAAGGATTCGCGCCTTATAATGATTACGGCGCACCGCCGCGAAAATCTCGGCGAGCCGATGAAACATATGTTCCGCGCGATTAAGCGGATAATCAACGAGCACCCGGATATCAAGGCGATTTATCCCATTCACATGAATCCGGTTGTGCGTGAGACGGCAAACGAAATTCTCGGCGATTGCGACAGAATACGCATAATTGAGCCGCTTGATGTGCTGGACTTCCACAATTTTTTAAACAGCAGCTACCTTATTCTGACCGACAGCGGCGGAATACAGGAAGAGGCGCCGTCGCTCGGAAAACCGGTGCTTGTAATGCGTGATACGACAGAGCGTCCGGAGGGGATTAAGGCGGGCACGCTTAAACTTGTCGGCACGGACGAGGAAACGATTTACAGGGAATTTAAAAGGCTTGTTGAAAATGAGGAAGAATACAAAAAAATGAGTCATGCGTCCAATCCGTACGGTGATGGGCTGGCGTGTAAACGTATTGCCGATATTCTGGAAAAGGAATAAGGCGGGAAATTTTGGCAAATACTGTAAAAGGGTGATTTTTAAGTGAAAATTCTGTGGCTTGTAATCCCTTGCTATAATGAAGAAGAAGTCTTGCGCGAAACGGCGCGGCGCACCTCGGAAACAGTCCGCGAACTTGCGGCAAAGGGGAAGATTTCGTCGGAGAGCAAGATTGCGTTTGTCAACGATGGCTCGACCGACCGTACGTTGGAAATAATAACGGATTTATGCCGGCAAGACGACATTTTTGCATGCGTAAATCTTTCGCGCAACCGCGGGCATCAGAATGCGTTGCTTGCCGGACTGATGACGGCGAAAAAATACGCCGACGCGGTTATTTCCCTTGACGCTGACCTGCAGGACGACATCGGTGCGATTGAAAAGTTTGTTGATGAATTTTTAACCGGCAAAGATGTGGTTTACGGCGTGCGCTCCGACCGCAAAACCGACAGCTTTTTCAAAAAGACTTCAGCGGAGCTGTTTTATAAATTTATGCGGCTTATGGGCGTGGATATTGTGTATAACCATGCCGATTATCGGCTTATGAGCCGCCGCGCGCTGGAAGGTCTTTCGGAATTTGACGAGGTAAATACATTTTTGCGCGGACTTGTCCCGCAGATAGGCTATCCTTCCGCGACGGTGGAATATTCGCGCGGCAGGCGGTATGCGGGGAAGTCGAAATATCCGCTGAAAAAGATGCTGTCTTTTGCGTTTGAGGGGATAACTTCATTCAGCGTACGTCCGATTAAAATGGCTTTTGCGCTCGGATTTTTTGCATTCTTGGTCAGCATATTCATGTTATGTTACTGCATAGTTCAGAGAGTGAGCGGCAATGCCGTAAGCGGCTGGGCGAGTCTTGGCGTATCAATTTGGGCAATCGGCGGACTGCAGATGCTCATGCTTGGCGTAGTCGGGGAATACATCGGGAAAATATATTTAGAAGTTAAGCACCGACCGAAATATATAATAGAGTCTCTCACCCTTAACGGGGTCAGGATTGAATAAAATTCCGCATCTCACACGCTTATCCTCAATTGCGTACACCAGTACGCGGCAATCGGATAAGCATGCAATCTGCGAAATTTTTTTTCAATCCTGAAGTGGAGCAGAAATGGAAAAAATGCCGCATCTTACGTGTTTATCTTCAATTGTGTACACCAGTACGCGGCAATCGGATAAGCATGCAATCTGCGAAATTTTCTTTCAATCCTGAAGTGGGGTGGAGATGGAAAAAATGCTGCATGTCGCACGTTTATCTTCAATTGTGTGCGCAAGTACGCGGCAATCGGATAATCGCGCAATCTGCGAAATTTTCTTTCAATCCTGAAGTGGAACGGAAATGGAAAAAATGCCGCATGTCGCACATTTATCTTCAATTGTGTATGCAAATGCGCGGCAATCGGGCAAACGTGAGGTTAAGCGCGGAATTTACAATACAAAACTGTAATTTAATGAGGTTTTATGAAAAAAGAGCTTATATTATACATAATATTCGGTGCGGCGACGACGGCTGTCAACATTATTGTATATTCCGTGTGCTATAATGTTTTGGCGGTTGAGAATATTCCGTCGAATGTAATTGCATGGGTTTTATCGGTGGGATTTGCGTGCGCAACAAATCGAAAATGGGTTTTCAAAAGCCGCGCGAAGGGGCTTGCCGCCGCGGCGGAAACGGCGGAATTTTTTGGCGGGCGCATATTTACGGGACTTATTGATTTAGTGCTGATGTATGCATTTGTCGACCGTATGGGGTTTGACGGAGACATTACAAAAGTTATCGTAAATGTACTTGTTATCGTGCTGAATTATGTAATAAGCAAGCTTTGGGTATTTCGGAAAAAGGAGAATATATGAAAAAACTGATTATATTATTTACAGCGTTTATGATGTTCGGCACAAGCGTTTTTGCCGAGAGCGGAAATGATATGATTTTCAAGCCGAAAGGCGGCGGAAAGTATATATATTGCAATAATCCGGAGGAGCTGACGCGTGCGGATTTGGCAGACGATGGCGAAAATCCGTCATATTTGATGAACAACGAGGATTTAAAGCCGGACAATTACCGCTTATACATGACGCATTTTAACCGCGTAACCAAAACCGACGATGAAGAGAATAAATATCCGGGCGAGGATATATATTTTGACGCGGTATTTACGGCGCGGAGTGACTGCCGTATTACGCTTTTGCGGACGGCGTTTGAAATTCCGGCGGACATCACGGAGTATCTTAATTACGAAACGATTCAGACCGAGGACACCTGGTCGGGGCTTTATGCCTGTGCGAGCCTTATGAATAAGCCGATTTACACGCTGCATACCGATAAAGTGTTCAAGCCGAGAAACGGCGCGCAGAGGGAGATTGTGCTTGCAAAGGGCGAGAAATTTTTTCTGAGCGATTATATAGAAAATTATGCCGCCGTACCGTATCCGAAACATGTTTTGATGGCGGCGGATTTCAAATTGGAAAAAGGCGCGGCGGACGTGGATTTATTTGCGGCGAAAACACGTATTTCCACTCCCGATGGTGCGGATTATCCCAATGTTGATTTTGAAAATTGCGGATTCGGCGTGTATAAGCGCGACCGCACGTACAAAGGCATTGCGGAAAGCCTGCCGGAGGTGACTGCGGATCTTGAATACACAATAGACGATACTTTGCCGGACGGGAGCGCCGTTCCGGTGACGGTGTACAATCAGTATTTTCCGGAGGGCACGAATGTGACGTCGTGGACGGGAAATCTCAATCCGCAGGACGACACATATTCGCGCCGCTTGGTGGCGGAAAATGATGTTTTGCCGCTTTACTATAAAGATAAGTCAAAGCTTGATTATTATGGGCAGAATGTGGCGGAGAAGGATAAAAGCGACGTTTGGATTTTTGACACACGGCACAGCGATACCGCCGCATATGACGGTGAGCTGACGGGGTATTCGGCGGAAAATTATATGCCGAATTATAAGCTTAAAACCGATACCGATAACATCGGCAGAGCGAGCAGTCTGGGTAATTACGGCGTGGCTGTCGGATATAATCTGAAGGTGACGAACAGCGGAAATACCGACAGATATTTTGAATATCACGTTACGACCGCGGCAAATATCATTGTTGAGGTCACGGATAAGGACGGAAACGATTTGCAGCCGGTTATATCCAAAGGGCAGACAAACGAGCTTACCGAGGACATCATGGCGAGTGTGCTTTTGCCGCACGGCGAAACAACGGAATTTTGTATAAAAATGACGCTTCCCGTCCAGAATTACGGCGGACAGCGGCAGACATTTAAAATAAATTCAAAAAAAACCGAGCCGGAATTTGCGGTAAGCAATATGGTAAAGCCGCTGCTTTATGCCGAAAATGCGGCGTATGAGTATAATATCGAAAAGCTGCTTGAAAATGCGGACGAAAAGACAAAGTTCATTTTTGACGGAAATTTGGAAGATTATGATATAGTAAAAACGGACGGCGGCTATGCGGCATATAACAAAACGGTGAGCAGCAGTCCGTACCGATACGGATATTATTGGGGTATAACGGGGCGGCTGTTTTTACTGGACAGCGGATTTAATATAAAAAATCAGCTGTACTTGGGCAGTCAGCCTATTGAAATGACGTACGCCGGGGGACAGCTTTACGTAAAAACAATTGCAAACGGCAGTTTTGCAATTGATGAAGATGGCAATCAAACGCCGTTTGACGGATATATCTTGCCGCGCGAGACCGCGTACGGATTTATCTGTGCGAAGGACGGCAGACTGCAATATTCGACAGACGGGGAAAAATATTATAATATATCTTTCCAATCGCTCACGCCGCCCTTTGCGGCGCTTGCGGGCACGGGCGAAAAGAAAAGATTTTATTTTGCGGAAGATGAAATCATGGGGGCGTCGGCGGACGGTATTTACTGGGTAACCGCACAGCCGGAGATGCATCGTCTGCTGAATATTGATATTCCGAAAAATACGGTCAAGGTGCGCATTAATGATGAGATTGCGGCGTTTGACACGCTCCCGATAATACAGGACGGCGCGACTCTCGTGCCGATAAGATATATTCTGGAAAAACTCGGTATGCAGCTGATTTATAAAGAAGGGCGGATTATCGCCGTCGGCACGAACGGTCTTATTGAAATGGAGATTGATAAAACCGCGGCAAAAGTAAACGGCGAAACGGTAGAACTTGATGTACCACCGATAATTTCGGAAGGCAGAACATATGTGCCGCTGCGGTTTTTGAGTGAAAAGCTCGGTATGGACGTAAGCTGGGACGCCGACAAGTATTTTGCGGGTGTGGACGGCGCGGTCGGGTCGCCGATTGCGGAAATAGAGCTCGGCGGCGAAATTTCGGCAAAAATCATGAAATCGGACAGCGATGAGGAAACCGAAACCGGCGATAATAAAGAAGATACGGAAGAAGTCCCCGACAGGGCGGCTGAGACGCTGAAAAAGAAAAATTAAGCTGTTCGGCGTGTACTCGGTCGGCGTACAAGGGTACGCAAGAGAACGCGCCGGACGGGTATAAGCAAAAATAATGGTATTTTATTTGAATTTTCTTGATTTAAATACCTTTTACTGCGAACAAACCGAGCCTCTCGGAGTACACACGTACGCCGTCGGGTTCGGTTTGTTCCTTCTGAAACATTTTTCCTATCACTTCAAAAGTAGATGAAAAAATACATTTTTTATTGCTTTGTTCCGCGGAGGTTTTCCAATACCTGCCCCAGGCGTGAAAGTTCGCTCTTTGTGTCGGCAATTTCGCGGCGGGTGGTGTCAAGAGCGGATTTCAGTTTTTCCAGTTCCGTTTTTGCGGGTATTGCGTAATCGGCAGATGCGTCAAAAATGTTCGGCTTTGCAAGGAGAGTAAGCTCATTCGCATTGTGATATCCGTAGTAGCTGAAGAAGTTTTCGCCCTCCTGTGCGGTATAAAGCGAAACGGTGTTGCCCGTGCTCATAAACCGCATGGGCTCACTCCATGTTGCTCCGCCGTTAAAGCTGGTTATGTACCGCACAAAACTCCCGCTTTTCCACATGATATACAAACGGTTGTCGGCGCCCTTTACACAAACCGGCTGCTCAAGACGGTTATCATACAGGATCTCCTCACCGTTTACGAAAAGCTTGGAGTCGCGCTCGAAAAGCATGATTTCCTTGCCGCCGATGGTGCGCAGAGAGCAGCTGTGCGCGTCGTCATAAAGCTTGTTAAACCCTGTCGGTTTTTCGTCCGCGAGGACAATGTATCCGAGCTCGCCCTGTGCATTGGTGCAGTATACCCTGTCGCCGAAAACGCAAAAATGCGGTGAATCGAGCGACGCGATGGTGGAGGGCTTGGCGTGGTCGCCGAGAATACAGTGGATAAGCAGCGTTTCGCCATTGTAAAGCGCGGAATAAAGCAGATTTAATCTGCTGCCGACGCTGTACAGCTGCATACGCGATACATAAATATCTTCATTAAGCGTGGACAAAACGTACTTTTTCCATATTCCGTCCTTGCGTACGGCGTAGATAAGTTTGTTCTCGGCATTGACGCATATAAGATGCACCGTGCCGCCTTTGTCGGCGTAAACGGCAAAGCCGTCCCTGCCCTTTTCGATAACCGGTACGCGCTCCTGCCATAAACCGTCCGGTTTGCGGCTGCGCATGCATATTCCTTCGTACGGTCTGAAAAAGTAATGCTCGGCAGCGCCGCCGGGCATGATTAAAAAATTAGTCATAAAAAATTGCCTTTCCGTCCGCAATGGTAAATGCGCGCTGCTGCGGACACGGCAGTGCGCGGCGGCACGGCTGAAAAGCCGTCAGTTCCGTCATTTATTTATATGTATGCAAAAAAATATGTATAACAATTAAATTTGCGGTAATAATATAAATAACCTCACAAAATACATTACCCCCTGAAAATGAGCCGAAGAAAGCTGTTGCTTTTTAACGGCTCATTTTCTTTTAAGACCGATTTTGCCGTCATTTTAACGAAAATTGCGGATTTTTTTCGTTATTTGCTTGATATTGGCGGCGAAAGGTTGTATAATAAAATAGTATATTTGTAATTTGGAATACGGAGGAAGAATTTATGGATAATAAAAAGCTGGCGGAGCTGCTCTTTCCGGATATAACGGAAACGCCGCAGGATATTGCAAAAAGATATCCGAAAAGAAATCTTGCAGACGGTGCAAAGGTTACGAGATTTGCGCCGAGTCCGACGGGATTTCTGCACATAGGCGGACTTTTTGCCGCATTTGTTGCGGAGCGGACGGCACATAAAACGGGCGGCGTATTTTTCTTGCGGATTGAAGATACCGATAAAAAGCGTGAGGTGGAAAACGGCGTTACGGGAATAGTAAACGGACTTAAGCAGTTCGGCATAAAGATAGACGAGGGCATGATGACCGAAACCGAGGAAATCGGTGAATACGGCCCGTATATGCAAAGCAGACGAAAAGATATTTACCAAACATACTGCAAGAGTCTTGTGGAAAAGGGGCTTGCGTATCCGTGTTTCTGCACGGCGGAAGAACTGGACGAGACGCGCAGAAAACAGGAGGCAAACAAGCAAAATCCGGGATATTACGGCGAATTTGCGCACTGCCGCAGTCTCAGTTTTGATGAAATAGAAAAAAATATAAAAGACGGTAAGCCGTATGTTGTACGGCTAAAATCACCCGGCAGTGAGGACAGGCGCATCAGTTTTGATGACGCGATAAAGGGCACGATAGAGATGCCTGAAAATGTGCAGGATATAGTGCTGTTAAAAACCGACGGAATACCGACATATCATTTTGCACATGCCGTGGACGACCATCTCATGGGCACAACGGACGTAATCCGCGGCGACGAATGGATTTCCTCCGCACCGATACATCTGCAGCTGTTTGATGTGCTCGGATTTGAAACGCCGCGCTATGCGCACATCTCGCCGATTATGAAGGAAGACGCGGAGACGGGCGGCAAACGCAAGCTGTCCAAAAGAAAGGATCCCGAGGCTGCCGTAACATACTATCATGAGGTAGGATATCCTAAGGAAGCGGTGCTTGAATATCTTCTGACGATCGCAAATTCCAATTATGAAGAATGGCGCACGGCAAATCCGGACGTGTCAAGCGATGAGTTTGATTTCAAGCTGTCGAATATGAGCAAGGCGGGCGCGCTTTTTGATCTTTTAAAGCTGAACGATATAAGTAAAAATTATATCTGCCGTCTGACGAAGGAGGAAGTTTTTGCAAATGTTTCGGAATGGGCGCAGAAATATGATGCGGAATTTGCAAAACTTTTGAATGAAAACAAAGATTACGCCGTGCGCATTTTCGGAATAGAGCGCGGGAATGAAAAGCCGAGAAAAGATATTGCAAAATGGCAGGACGCCGTGTATTACACAAAGTATTTCTTCTTTGCACCGACGGAATACGAATGGCAGGACAATCTGTCAAATGCGGATATGATTGAAATTTTGGACGCATATAAGTCAGTATATTCGCCGAGTGAAACGGGCGACGAATGGTTCCCGAAAGTGCGTGAAATGGCGGAAAATCTCGGCTATGCGAAGGCGCCGAAGGTATATAAAAAGAATCCGGACGATTTCAAGGGGCATGTCGGTGATGTGGCGTCGGTAATACGCGTCGCGGTTACGGGCAGACGGAATACGCCCGATTTATACGAAATCTTGCAGACGCTCGGCTATGACGAGTTTTCGGCAAGAGTGGATAAAGCCATAGAAACTTTGAAATAGGTCTTTACGAAGGGAGTTCAGGAAATATGGAAGAAATGAGAACAAGAAATTTTATTGAAGAAGCAATAGAAAAAGACCTTGCGGACGGAGTATATTCGCATGTACAGACGCGTTTTCCGCCCGAGCCGAACGGATATCTGCATGTCGGTCACGCAAAGGCAATATGCATAGATTTCGGCAATGCGGAAAAATACCACGGGACATGTAATCTTCGCCTTGACGACACGAATCCGTCGAAAGAGGATGTCGAATATGTTGACGCGATTATGGAAGATATTAAGTGGCTCGGCTTTAAATGGGACAAAGTTTTGTATGCGTCCGATTATTTTGATGATATTTATGAATGTGCCGTTAAGTTGATTAAGCTCGGCAAGGCATATGTGGACGATTCCACGGCGGACGAAATCCGCAGATACCGCGGAACTCTTACCGAACCGGGTAAGGAAAGTCCGTACAGAAACCGCAGCATTGAAGAAAATCTGGAGCTTTTTAGGCGCATGACGGACGGTGAATTTGAAAACGGCGCAAAGGTTCTGCGTGCAAAAATCGACATGGCGTCGCCGAATTTGAATATGCGCGACCCGGTAATTTACAGAATCATGCATCAGAGCCACCACCGCACGGGCGATAAGTGGTGCGTATATCCGATGTATGACTTTGCGCACCCCATTTCCGACACGGTCGAGGGCGTAACACATTCGCTTTGCTCGCTGGAGTTTGAGGATCACAGACCGCTTTATGACTGGGTTTTGAAGGAGCTCGGATTTGAGCACCCGTCGCGCCAGATTGAGTTTGCGAGAATGAATTTAAACTATACGCTGACGAGCAAAAGAAAGTGCTTAAAGCTTGTTAATGACGGCATTGTCTCGGGTTGGGACGACCCGCGTATGGGCACCCTCTGCGGTATGCGCCGACGCGGTTACACAGCCGCGGCAATCCGCGATTTTTGCGACAGAATCGGTGTTGCAAAGGCGAACAGTGTAATAGATTTCTCGCTTTTGGAATTTTGCGTGCGTGAAGATTTGAACCAAAAGGCGCCGCGTGCTATGGCGGTTTTGCGCCCGATTAAGCTTGTTATAGACAACTATCCCGAGGGAAAAACAGAGGAGCTGGAAGTGGAGATAAATCCGCAGCAGCCGGAGCTTGGCAAGCGCACCGTTGAATTTTCAAAGAACTTGTGGATAGAGGCGGAGGACTTTATGGAGGACGCGCCGAAAAAGTATTTCCGTCTGTCAATCGGCAGGGAAGTGCGTCTAAAGAGCGCATACTACGTAACGGCGACCTCATGCGTAAAGGACAGCAATGGAAACGTCACCGAGGTTCACTGTACTTATGACCCGGCAACACGCGGCGGCGATTCGCCGGACGGCAGAAAGGTTAAGGGTACAATCCATTGGGTATCGGCAGAACATGCGATTGACGCGACGGTTAATTTGTATGAGCGATTGTTTAATGTGGAAAACCCGTCCGACGAGAGCAAGGTCGGCAGTTTTGTAGAAAATCTGAACCCCAATTCGGTTGAAACGCTGACGGGCTGCAAGCTTGAGAGCAATCTGAAGGAAATAAATCCGGGGGATACCTTCCAATTCCTGCGTTTGGGATATTTCTGCGTGGATAAGGATTCGACGGCGGATAATATAATAATAAACCGCACGGTTGCGCTGAAGGACAGCTGGGCAAAAGTAAAAACGGAATAATTATGCGGATAAATGTGCGTGAAGGGAGAAATTACACAAATGGAATATACGAATTTTTTTGCGGACAGAGTAAGAAATATGAAGGGTTCGGCAATTCGTGAGATGTTCAAGCGAATGGCAGACCCGGCGATAATATCGCTCGCGGGCGGAAACCCGGCGTCGGAGCTGTTCCCGGGCGCTGAACTGTCGGAAATTGCGGGGGATATTCTGCGTGAAAATCCGACTCTTGCGCTGCAGTACGGCACGACCGACGGTCACCCGGGCATGAAGGAGTGCGCGGTATCGCGCGCAAAGAAGGTTGATTCGTTCGGCGAAAACGACGGCGTTATTATAATGACGGGCGCAAACCAGGGCATTGACTTGACGGCAAAAGCACTTTTAAACAAGGGCGATAAAGTTATTGTGGAAAGCCCGAGTTTTATCGGCAGCCTGAATGCGTTCCGCACATATGAGTGCGAGTTGGTGGGCGTTGAAGTCGAGTCGGACGGAATGAGCATGGAAGGGTTGGAAACTGCGCTGAAGAATAGCAACGGCGTTAAGATGATATATACAATCCCGACTTTCCAAAATCCGACGGGCGTTACCATGTCGCTCGAAAAGAGAAAAAAGATGCTTGAACTTGCGTCAAAATATGACGTTCTGATTTTGGAGGACAACCCGTACGGCGATTTGCGTTTTGCAGGCGAAAATGTGCCGACGCTGAAGTCGATGGATACCGAAGGACGCGTAATTTATGCGGGTTCGTTCAGTAAAATTCTTTCGCCGGGTATGCGTCTGGGGTATATCGTTGCGGACAGCAAAATATGTGAAAAAATAGAGATTTTGAAACAGGTCAACGATGTGCATACACCGATGCTGACGCAGCTGATGTGCGCGGAATTTATGAAACGTTACGATATTGACGAATATATTGAAAAGAACCGCGCATTGTACGGCGAAAAATGCCGTGTTATGCTTGAAACGATGGAGCGGTGTTTTCCAAAAGGCAAGGTCGAGTGGACTGTGCCCGAGGGCGGAATCTTTCTGTGGTGTAAGTGTCCGACGATTGAGGATATTACGCCTGTTGTGGATAAGTGCCTGGCGGAAAAGGTTGCGATTGTGCCCGGCTCAAACTTTGCCGTTGACATGAACGCGCCGTCAAACCAGTTCAGACTGAACTATTCCTCGGCAACGCCCGAAAAGATAAAAACAGCAGTGGAGCGTCTCGGAAAGGTGCTTGCGGAACTGCTGTAAGAAAGGAAGATTTATAATGGAAAACACTGAAAAGAAGATTATTTTTTCCGGCGTACAGCCGTCGGGAAATATTACGCTCGGGAATTATTTGGGAGCGATAAAAAACTGGGTCGGTTTTCAGGACGAGTACAATTGTATATATGCAATGATGGATATGCATGCGATAACGGTTCGCCAAAATCCGGCGGAACTCAGAAAGCGCACGCTGGATTTGCTGAAAATATATATCGCGTGCGGAATTGACCCGGAAAAGAGTCTGCTTTTTATTCAGTCGCAGGTTCGGGCGCATGCGCAATTGGCGTGGGCGCTGAACTGTTTCACCTATATGGGCGAGTTGTCGCGTATGACGCAGTTTAAGGATAAATGTGCAAAGCATGCCGATAATATAAATGCCGGACTTTTCACGTATCCGGTTTTGATGGCAGCGGATATTCTGCTCTACCAAACCGATTTGGTACCGGTCGGCAAGGATCAGATGCAGCACATTGAAATCACGCGGGATATTGCGCAGCGGTTTAATGCGTTGTATCAGGGCGATGGCAAGCCGATTTTCAAAATGCCGGAAGGATTTTTGCCGAAGGCGGGCGCAAAGGTTATGAGCCTTGCCGAGCCAACAAAGAAGATGTCCAAGTCGGACGAAAATCCGAAGGCGTATATTTCAATTTTGGACGACGCTGCGGTTATTGCCAACAAAATCAAATCGGCGGTGACCGATTCCGAGGGCGTGATAGAGTATCGTCCGGACGACGAAACCAAGGCGGGGATAAACAATCTGCTTACGATAATGTCGGCTGTGACGGGAAAAGAGATTGAGGTGCTCGCCGCCGAATATGCCGGCAAAGGCTACGGCGAATTTAAAGCCGACGTTGCCGAGGCGGTAGTTGAGGAAATTCGTCCGATAAGAAAGAGATATGATGAATTAACCGGGGACAAGGATTATTTGACCGACATTTGCCGCCGCGGTGCAGAACGTGCCGAGTACATTGCTCAAAAGACGATAGGGAAGGTATACAAAAAACTTGGATTCGTCCTGTAAAGGCAATATGCGGCGCATTTCACTCATATTCACTGCTCGGAGTACCAACGTACGCCGTCGCAGTTCATAAGAGCAAACTGCTTGCACCTTGCCTTTACAGTGGAGAATGCGGAAGGCGATGCATTTCACTCATATTCACTGCTCGGAGTACCAACGTACGCCGTTGCAGTTCATAAGAGCAAACTGTCGGCAATCTTGCCTTTACAGTGGAAAATGCGGAAGGTTGCGGAAAGCGGCGCATTTTATGCATATTGAACATCTCGGGGTACCGGCGTATAAGTGTATATTTTACTTTTATAAGCGAAAAACAACGGCTTTTAGTACATACAAATTTAACTGACGTTTTTACGGCAGAATGGAGATTAAAATGGATACTAAAGAAATTTTGATTTTAATACTGACCTTTGTGGTCGCATTTGCATTCAGCTTTGCGGCGACACCGATTGTATACCGATTTGCCTTCAAAATCGGTGCAATAGATGTCCCGCGTGATTCGCGCAGAATGCACAAAAAACCGATACCGCGCCTGGGCGGACTTGCGATAATCTTTGGATTTACGGTTGCGATTTGCTGTTTCGGGCAATTGACGCGTTCGCTCGGTGCAATTTTGGCGGGAGCGGCAATTATAGCCGTAATGGGTGTTGTGGACGATTGCAAAAACCTTGACGCAAAACTGAAATTCTGTATTCAAATAATTGCGGCTCTGGTGGTAATAATATTCGGAAATATCCGGATAACGGTATTAACGAACCCCAACATTTTTTCCGATAATCCGTATGTTGTCTTGCCGGATTGGCTCTCAGGCGTGACCACCGTTTTATGGATTGTGTTTATAACCAATGCCGTTAACTTCATTGACGGACTGGACGGCTTGGCGGCGGGCGTATCGGCGATTATGTCGGTAAGTTTGGTATTTATCGCGGTGCGCGTCGGCGAGTACTCCGTAGCAACGGTAGGTCTTGCGATAATGGGCGCATGTTTCGGATTTTTGCCGTTTAATTTCAATCCGGCAAAGATTTTTATGGGTGATACAGGTTCCACATTTTTGGGATTCATGCTTGCGACGCTGTCGATACAGGGCGTGTTTAAAAGTTATGCAATCATATCGTTTGCAGTACCTTTGCTGATTCTCGGATTGCCGCTTTTTGACGCATTATTTGCTATGATAAGACGAATTTATCACGGACAAAGTCCCATGACTGCAGACCGCGGGCATCTGCATCACCGTCTGATTGACATGGGATTTTCGCAGAAACAGACAGTATTTATTCTATACACAATAAGCGGAATTTTAGGAATAACGGCGGTTATTCTTGCAGAAAGTGGAACTTTGAGGGCGCTTATTTTGTTGATTTGCGTATTGCTGTTCCTGATTATTGAAGGTTTGCGCAGTAATACCCCGCCCGAAGATGACGAGAGCGACAAAAATGCGGATTAATTAAGATAATTTAATATCATTTTTTCCAATTCCCGGGCGGCGGCACTAAGCGGCTGCTCGGTTCTTTTTATAAGGCAAATACTGCGCATGGGTATTTCTTCGGCAAGGTCAATTATTGCCACATTATCGGACTCATGAACAAATTCCTGCGGGACAAATCCGATTCCGAGCCCCGCCTCCACGATGGGCAGAATTTGGTCGGCGGTAAATGCCTCAATATCCGGCTGATATAATTCGCCGTGGTTTTTGAAAAATTCCGAATAAAATTCATAAGACATAGTATCGCTTCCGAGGGAAATCAGCGGATATTCTTTAAGCTCGGCAAGTGATATTTTTTTACCTGTAAGAGCTGAAAATTTCGGCGAACAAATAGCCGTTTCGCGTATTAATTTTACGCTTTTTTCGGTAAGAGTGCCGGCGTGAACCGTCGGCGTGGTTACCACGGCAAAATCAGCTGTACCTTCTTTGAGTTCGGCAATTGCCTGTGGAGTTGAATGGTTGCTTATTCTGATATGTATTCCCGGGTAAAGATGCCGATACTCTTTTAAAACAGGCAATAAAAGACAGCGGAGAGCGACTTCGCTTGCCGCGACAAACACCGTTCCGTTTTCCAGATTGGCGCTCTGTGCAAGTTCATTTTCCGCGGTCTCAATATGCTCAACGGCAATGCGTACATGCGAGTACAGCGTTTCGCCCTCGGCAGTAAGTTTCATGCCGCGGCCCGTTCGCAGAAACAGCGGACAGCCAAGCTGACTTTCAAGAAGTTTTATTGTCCGCGTCAAATTCGGTTGGTTATTCAGCAGAATTTTTGCCGCTTTTGATATCGTTCCGTACTTTGCAACATAGTAAAAAATCCTGTAATAATCATAACTTATATCCATATTATTCCCCTTCCGCCGCTTTTGCGGCTGTATAAATTAGCCGCATTTTAAGCGGCGACAGCACATATTTGAAAGATTTTTCTAATATATTAAATTTATATATAAGGTATATATAATATACATTTTACATATATCAATAAATATATTATAATATATGATGTCCTGAAAGTCAAGGGCAGGCATTTAGAGAAAGAAGGAATTTCAAATGAAATTTGCACTCGAGGTATTTACGGTCGTCATGTTAGATATGGCAATGCTTGTTATGGTTTTCAATCTGGCATATAAAAAAGCGCATGGCAGCGCGGTTGAACGCTTTGCCGCAGTCTGTATGGGACTGGGCTTTTTGCTGTGCTGTATCTCAAAAATCATAAGCGGCGGTTATGCGGTTTTTACGCTTGGCACGCTGGGGTTTATGCTGTCATACACAGCGTTTGTATTTACTTTTTCATGGGAATGATTCAATATGGTACATCAAAAAATAAACGGACAAATGTCCGATGCTTTTCGTACGGCTTTATTTGTGATTTTGTCGGGCGGCTTTCAGGACGCATACACATATTGCTGCCGCGGTGAGGTTTTTGCCAATGCGCAGACGGGCAATATAGTTTTGCTCAGTTCGGCATTTTTTGTGGGCGAGTGGGGCACGGTTGTGAAATATTTAATTCCGGTGGTGTCATTCCTTGTCGGAACGGCAGCGGCGGAGCTTATACATGTGCGCTATAAAACATGCGAAAAAATACATTGGCGTCAGATTATTCTGATAATGGAGATAGTAATGCTGTTTGGCGTAGGATTTATGCCGCAGCGAATTAATGTGCTTGCAAATGCGCTTGTCTCCTTTGTGTGCGCAATGCAGGTGCAAACATTTCATAAAGTCCGCGGTCATGCATATGCAAGTACGATGTGTATCGGCAATATGCGCAGCGGTGTCGAGGCGCTTTGCGCATATTTTCATGTGCACGACAAGGCTGTTTTGAAAAAAGCATTAACATATTTCGGTGTAATAGCGGTGTTCGCGGTCGGCGCGGGCATAGGCACGATTATTACAAAAACTATAGGCGCTAAAGCTATATGGCTGTGCTGTCTGCTGCTTTTTGTAAGTTTCGGAATGATGTTTGTATCGGAAGAATAACAGAATATATAAAAAGACCGCCCGGTTTAAAGGCTTTATTACCTCTACCGGGCGGTTTTATATATTTCTATTTTTTAAGATATATTGTTAAAAGAGTTCTGAGTTCGCCGCCGTCCGTGCCATCTGCAAATTGATATTTTGCACCCGCGGAGGTATCATAACCCGCAAATACACACAGTGGTAAATTTATGGTTTTTGATACCAATTCCGCAACATCAGCTCTTGTCATTTTGCTGTTGGGGTCTATGTCTGATGAGTCGAGAATTTTATATTTAACTGCCATGTCAATCCACGGTGTATACCAGGTATCGCTGTTTTCCGTAATCAAACTGCTGTATCCCGCCGCCGACAGGCAAATCTTTGCAGCCTCCGCAACGGAAACGTTTTCATTCGGCTTAAAGGTTCCGTCGCCGTATCCGTCAATCAAATCCAGGGCTTTGCAGCGAATAATGTCATTCATAGCCCAATAACCTGTGTTTACGTCCGAAAAATCGCACTCGGCAGAATCGGGGGTTTCGGCAGTAAGTCCACCCGTCACGCTTGAGATTATCCTTGACATTTCCGCACGTGTTACGTATGCGCCGGGTCTGAATGTGCCGTCCTCATAGCCGGACAAAACACCGTTGTCCGCAAGTTCTGTGATACCGTCGTATGCCCTGTGCGTTGCCGGAACATCAACAAACTCCTTCTTTGCAGGCTGTGACGGAAGGGGGGCATCTGCCTTTTCCTCCGGCTGTGTTTCGGATTTAGTCTCGGATTTGGTATCTTCCTTCGATTCGGTCTTATCCTCGGATTTAGTCTCGGTTTTGTCCGCCGGAGTTACGTCCGTTTTCGGTTCGTCCTTGACGGTTTCTTTGGTTTCGTCCTTCTTTGCGGTGTCATCTTTAGTCTCTTTTACCTGTTCCTGTTTGTTTTCATTTTTAGTATCAGTTTCAGGTATTAATTTGTCTTTTGTTTCAATGACTTCGTCATTCGGAATATCTACATCTTCCTGTTCAGCTTTTTCGTACCATTCCAACATTCTTTCCACTGAATGAGCGGATTGTTCTGCCGCATAAGATAGCGGGTATACTTGATGGCTCACCATATCAACAAATTGTTCACCTGTTACATATGGAATAATATATTCACCTTCCGCCGTCTGTACCCACAGTGCATACATATTGCAGTTCGAGATACGAATATATTCAATTGCTGTTACACCCGATATATTACTTTCTTCCAAAATATTGGCAATAGATTTCATATTAAAAAGTGTGTATCTGCTGCCGCCGTTACTGCTCGGTGTACTGAGTTGATATACGTACCACTTGCCTTCTTTTTCTGCAGCGTTTGCAATCATACGCTCCTTTTCTTTCTCAGAAACATTGAGGGCGTTAATTCTTTCGGTGGCGGTTGCAAGATTCTCGCCTCTCCTTATGTATATATAACACAAATCACCGCGTATTTCGGTTACAAGCAACCATCTTTCATTTTCTTTATCAAGCAAATCCGTTATGGAAGTCATACCGTCTGCCATTTTTATATCAAATACGCGAACAGCATTCTCTGCCTTTATGTTGCTGTTCGAAACTGCGGTGTTTTGTACATTGTCACCTTTTTCATCTGTTGTTACCATTACACCGGTTCTGCTTCTTATTATACCGCTGTTATCCAGTGCATTTTGGAGTTCAGTCAGTTCAGAACCTGTTGCTCTTTGAATTAATGCAGAAAGATTCTCGCTTGCATATGCTCCGCTTGAAAGCAACGCTGCAATCAGTGTTACTGCACATGTTGTTATTAATCTTTTCTTCATATATAAATTCCTTT
Organism: uncultured Clostridia bacterium; assembly: GCA_934487205.1. Classification (GTDB taxonomy): domain Bacteria; phylum Bacillota; class Clostridia; order UBA1381; family UBA1381; genus UBA1738. The sequence continues at coordinate 1,524 of CAKSRS010000047.1, read as the reverse complement.
CATTATTATATTTATAAAGAACAACAGCTACTTCCCCGAAAATGAGGAAGTAGTTATATTCTTTACTTATCTGTCTGCCTTTTTGAATCGGCTGAGTCCTGCGGGTTCTTCCGGTTCATAATAAGGGAAGCAGCAAGACGAATTTGCAGAAACGGTAACAATTGCAAATGCACATGCTGCAATAGTTGCACCGTATTTAACTACAAACTTTTTTGCCATCTCTTTGAATTTTTTCATGCATAACACCTCCTTCATATTTATACAAAATGAAATCGTAAAGAAATCATTTATTATCAAACTCATTTTTTATAACCGCCGCGAGCATTGACAAAGTTACCGCCAATTGCCCCAGTGCTGCGGATACAGCAAAACGGCTGCTTTTAAATATGTACACCGCAAGAAAAATTACTGCAGATTCCGCAAGACATATTCTTATGCTTTTATCTCTGTAAATTTTTCTTTCGTTTTCACTTGCGCTTTTGTTTTTATGCACAACCGGCGCAAAAGCAAGTACAATCGCAAGCGATATCGGTGCGGAAATTATACTAAGCAATGAATACTTGCCGGCAGGAATGGTTCGCACAACTACGCTGAAAACGGCATACACCGCCAATGAAACAAAAAAGCATCGCATTCTTGTTTTCGCGTGGTAACCGCCGGCAAATATTCGAAGGGGTATAAACGCTGCAAAAAACACTGCTGTCTCCCTGAAATTATTTACCAACAATGAAATTATTAAAATTGCCGTTACTTCGGCAACGGATGATATCAAAATGTCTAAACCGTAGCTGCAAATATTTTTATCATCTTTTTTTAAAATACCTTGCTCCCATAATACGTTGGAAATTTTTTCAGAAACCGTGTTCATTTACACCCCTCCTTGCAATTAATATCATAACACATTTTACCACAAAAAATCAACAAAATGTCCTAAACGACCGTCAAAATGACAAAATTGGTAAAAAAACGGGTAAAAAATTCCGAAACGGAATTTTTTTTACACCGTTTCGGATAATATTTTACTTCACACAAATTACAAATTTTAATGTAAATTTGTTGTCGTCATATTCAATTTGAGGTTTGCTGTCATATTTGGCAAGGGCGGTTTTAATATTTTCCAGACCGAATCCGTGATTATTTTTATCAGCTTTTGATGTTTTGGATATTGTGCCGCCCCGCTGTGCTGTATTTATGATTTTGCAGAACAGAAAATCATTCTGCATGGCAATTGTTACGTCAATTTCCCGCTTTTCGGATATTTTGTCGCAAGCCTCTATCGCATTATCCAGTGCATTACCGAATATAACGCAGAGGTCGAGCGGCTCAATCGGCAGACGCTCCGGTATCTGCACTTTAAGATTAAACAGTATGTCTTTGCTTTCCGCCAGTGCCTTTTTGGTGCTCAGCAACGCGTCAAGCGCCACATTTCCCGTATTAATGCCGGTTTTGCACGAGTCAATTTTTTCGGAAATATCTTCAATATATTTTTTCGCCTGCTCAAAATCTTTTCTTTCGATATATGCC
>CAKSRS010000046.1 GCA_934487205.1 uncultured Clostridia bacterium | reverse complement strand
CTTCAGAACATTTGCGGTGTCGGCGCGCAAATCCATCAGATTTCCTATGTTTTCCTTTGATTTATCAACGGCGTAATCGGACAGCATTTCGCCTATCTGGTAAAACAATATAACGGCTACAGCCTCGGGATTGTTGCCTATGGCAAATGCGCCGATTGTGGCAATACTCATAAGGAAACATTCGTTAAAAATATTTCGTATATCTTTAACGGCGTTAATCAGTACATCATAACCCATTACAAGATATGCCGCATAATACAGATAAGTAATTTTGCTGAAATAAGCCGCGGCGAAAAGAACAACGCCGACTATAAGCCTTATTATCAGCGGCAAGCGGTTTTCCTCCTCATGTTCTTCGCGACCGCAGCAGTGTCCGTGCTCATGCTCATGTGTATGCCCGTGGTCGTGACCGCAGCAATCGTGATCGTGACAATGACAACTCATAATAATACCTCCTATGAATATGTGAATATCTGTTCATATATTCATTATAGCACCATGATTTAAAAATGTCAATAGAAAAAATAAAAAAATCAGGCACAAAATGTACCTGATTTTCAAAATTACATGTGCTAATCCGAATTTGCGTGGCAGCAACCGCGTGTAATCAATGTTACAAGGAATATAATAAACATGATCACGGTCATTGCAATCAAAATCGGCACAACAGCCGTTAATGTTTCATAGAAAACAGTGCCTAAAATTAAACCGACAGCAGCAAGGATAAGCGCAAGGATAAAAGCGAGCGCCAAATTATAAAGTCTGCAGCATCTTGGTGTGCAGCTGCGGTCGATTGTCTCTGTTTCGGGTTCGTTTATCGGGCAATACATATTTTCACCTCCTCGTATGAACGGCGAAAAAACGCCTCAATTTATATTATGCATACGAGGAAAATTATGTTAACGGGATTTCCCTTTTTCGATAAGTTTTTCGGAAAGACCTTTAAGCACATTTGCGGACGCGGCAGTCTGAAACATAAGGTCATTCATTCTGTCGGGGTTGTCCGACTCGTTGCTCAAAATAGGTTCGGCAACGCCCGTCGCCATTTCGGCAACATACTGATAAGCCTTTTTTTGATTTTTCACGAATGATGTATATATGCTTTCCGCCTGACTTTCGGAAATGTCAACGGGTATAAGCTTTTGTATCGTGGAGATGTTTAAAGCTTGTTTAAGAATACATATTATAATAATGTAAGCAATGTGTACGCGTGAATATTTCTTTTTTTCGGGTGCGGGCATCATTTTAAGCTTTACGTAATTGTTTATCATAGCCTTTGTTACCTCGGAGCCGTCGCCCATGAACGGTTTAAGCGCGGAAATATAACCGTTTACGACTTCAACGACCTGATCCATATATAAATCAAGCCCCGGAAGTTCACCCCATTCGGGCAGGGAGTATTCCGAAAGCAGTGTTACACATTGATTGAATTCGGCGAGTAAATCCGTTTTTTTGTCGCACATATATATTCTCCTTTTATTGGTTATACTGTAAATTATATCACTTATTATAAAATAAATCAAGAATTATTTTAAATATATGTTGACAAAGTTAATAAAATCTGATAAAATAGTATCAAATACTACATGTAATAATTATGCGAAACAAAGGCGGTGTAAAAATGAAAAACAAAATAGCGAGAGCGCAGAGTTTGGGCGAGGAAATCGCCAATGCCGTGTCGCACGGAGTAGGAACTCTTTTGTCGATAGCGGGCATGGTAATTCTGATTGTAACGGCGTGCCGGAACAAGATGGGCGGAATTGCGGTTGTGAGTGCGGCTTTGTACGGGTCGGGACTGACGCTTTTATACACGGCGTCGTCGCTTTATCATTCGCTGACGAATAAAACGGCAAAAAAAGTTTTCAGAATTTTTGATCATTGTTCGATTTTTTTGCTCATACTAAGCTCGTATATTCCGGTGTTTTTGGTTGTAATAAAAGGTGCTTTGGGTTGGACGATGTTCGGAATAAGCGTCTTCTGCACTGTTTTGGGAATTGTTTTTAATTCGATAAACCTGGAACGGTGGGACAGAGCGTCGCAGGTTCTGTATATTGTTATGGGCTGGCAGGCGCTCGTGATTATAAAGCCGATTTATAATGCTTTTGATACTACGGAATTTGTATTCCTTATTCTCGGCGGAATTGCCTATACGTTGGGGACGGTGTTTTACCGCAATCATAAGCTGAAATATATGCACTTTGTGTGGCACATTTTTGTTCTTGCAGGAAGTATTCTGCACTATTTTATGATATTACATTTTTATATGAGGTAGAGAAATATGTTAAAAAATATTGTTAATACGGGAATTTACGGCAAAGAGCCGTTATTTGATGTCAGAGACATCTCAACAATAAGGGAAATGTTTGATACAAGCACAAAGCTTTATGACGACAGAGTTGCGTTCATGCAAAAATATGACAATTCTTTGCCGTTCAAAAGCATAACCTATCGCGAATACCGCGAAGATGTGTATTCATTTGCGGCATACCTGTGCGGCGAAGGTCTGGCGGGAAAAAAGATTGCGCTTGTGGGCGAAAACCGATATGAGTGGGCGGTCTCATACATGGCTGTTGTCGGCGGAACCGGAACGGTTGTTCCGCTTGATAAAGAGCTGACATTTGCGGAGATGAAATCGCTGATTGATTTTGCGGAGTGTTCGGCTGTGCTTTGCACGGCTGCGGTTTTGAAGAAAAATCCCGAATTAAAAGAGCTTGGGATAAGATATATTTGCATTGATACCGATTTTTCGGAAATTACGGCAAGCGGAAAAAAATATGAAAGCAGCGGAGTGCGCGCTTTTGCCGATGCGAAGGTATCGCCCGATGATGTAAATATTATTATTTTTACCTCGGGAACGTCGGGAAAACCGAAGGGCGTGATGCTGAGCCACCGCAACATATGTTCGAATATTATGAATATTTGCGCAGTGTTTAAAATAACAAAATATGACCGTGTTTTCTCGCTTTTGCCGCTGCATCATACGTATGAATGTACCTGCGGTTATCTGTGTGAGATTTATGTGGGTGCGTCGATTGCATATTGCCGTGGACTTCGGTATATGGTGAAGGATATGCAGGACAGCAGTCCTACAATGTTTTTCTGCGTACCGATGGTTTTGGAAGGAATCCATAAAACGCTCATGCGCACCATTGAAAAAACGGGCAAAAGCGGAAAAATAAAAAAAGCTATGGCGTTATCAAGAGCGATGATGAAGGTTGGCGTTGATTTAAGACGCACATTATTTAAGGAAATAATAAATAATTTCGGCGGACGTCTGCAAATGTTTCTTGTAGGCGCGGCGCCGGTAAAACCCGAGACCTTGCAATTTTTTACCGATATAGGCATAACGAGCATACAAGGCTACGGCATGACGGAATGCGCGCCGCTTATTGCAGAAAACAGAGCGTCGCACTATCGTAATGATTCAGTGGGTATGCCGATTCCGGAACTTGAATTGAAAATTGATAAGCCGGATAAAAAGGGAATAGGCGAAATTATCGTAAAAGGCGAAAATGTTATGTGCGGATACTACAAAAATCCGGAGGAAACTGAAAAAGTTTTAAAAAACGGCTGGCTGCATACAGGCGATATGGGGTATGTAAAGGACGGATTTGTCTATATAACGGGACGTCTTAAAAATCTCATTATCACGTCGAACGGGGAAAATATATTCCCGGAAGAAATTGAAAATCTGCTTACCGCTTCGCCTTATATCAGCGAATGTATGGTATATCAGCAGGATAACGTAATCATGGCGCAGATATATCCGGATAAAGACGAAATTGCCGCTACAGTCGGTGAGTACACCGAGGAAAGTGCGGAAAAACTACTTGCAGAGGAGATAAAGAAGATTAACAGTAAAAATTCGCCGTATAAAGCGGTAAAACGGTTCATTATCCGCAAGGAGGAATTTATAAAAACAACAACGCGTAAAATTAAAAGATACGCTAATATGTAATTTTCTTATTGCAAAATGCGGCAAATTGTAGTATAATATATGTATCTTACCGGAATATGTTCAAAGGAGATGATTTTATGAGAGATTCAAGTTATTCAGCAGTAACGCCGCAGATTATAGGACTGGCGGAAAAATGCCGTGAAAACAGCAATATTGACCCGGCGCTGTACGGTAAATATGAAGTAAAAAGGGGTCTGCGCGACCTCGACGGACGCGGAGTGATTACGGGTCTTACGGAAATTTCCACGATATATTCATCAAAAATGGTTGACGGAAAGAGTGTGCCGTGCAAGGGTGAATTATATTACCGCGGAATTAATATAAACGACTTGGTGGACGGATTTTTAAAAGACGGCAGATTTGGATTTGAAGAAACGGTTTATCTGTTGTTGTTCGGACAGCTGCCCGATAAAACGGAACTTGCCGATTTTGAAAAGCTTTTGGCAAAGGAGCGTTTTTTGCCGGCAAATTTTGTGCGCGATGTAATCATGAAAGCGCCTAATGCCGATATTATGAATTCGCTTGCGCGCAGCGTTCTGACACTGTATTCATATGATAAAAATGCAAATGATATTTCGCTGCCGAATGTTCTGCGCCAGTGTTTGCAGCTTATTGCCAACTTCCCGCTGCTTTCGGTTTACGCGTATCAGGCGCATAACCATTACAATAAATATAAAGGGCTTTATATTCACCGCCCTAGCCCAAAACTGTCAACAGCGGAAAATATATTGAGCCTTTTGCGCACGGATAAGGTATTTACGCATCTTGAGGCGCAAATTCTTGATATGGCGCTTGTTTTGCATGCGGAGCACGGCGGCGGAAACAACTCAACATTTACAACGCATGTTGTTACATCGTCCGGCACCGACACATATTCGTCGGTTGCGGCATCACTGTGCTCGCTCAAGGGACCTAAGCACGGCGGTGCGAATATAAAGGTTAAGCATATGTTTGACGACCTTGTGGAAAATGTGAAGGATAGAAATGATGATGAAGAAATCACGGCTTATCTTGAACGTGTGCTTAATAAAGAGGCATTTGATAAAAGCGGGCTTATTTACGGCATGGGTCATGCGGTATATTCCATTTCCGACCCGAGAGCGGAGATATTCAAGCGATTTGTCGGCAAGCTTTCGGAGGAGAAGGGAAGATATGAGGAATATCTTCTTTATACAAAAGTTGCCGAGCTTGCAACGGAACTTGTTTCCAAAAAGCGGAAGATTTATAAAGGCGTAAGCCCCAATATCGATTTTTACAGCGGATTTGCATATTCAATGCTTGAACTTCCGGAAGAATTGTATACGCCGATGTTTGCAACGGCGAGAATTGCCGGTTGGAGTGCGCACCGCATAGAGGAATTGATAAACGCAAATAAAATAATACGTCCAGCATACCTGTCGGTATCGGAAATCAGGGACTATGTACCGCTTGATGAAAGATAAAAGGAGAAGAAAAATGCTGAAGAAAACAATAATATCGTTTGTTGCCGTTTTTACGTCGCTTACAGCTGCCGCAAGTGCGGAATATAACAAGTATAATGAGGAAAGCTACGTTAATATTTCAAATGCCACATTGAGCGATGTTGCAACGGTGTTTGAAATGACGACGAAGGAATTTAAAAAAGAGTTTGAACTGCCTGAGGATATGCCGGACGACACTAATGAAACAGCTGCATATTATCACTTGACGATAAAAAATTATGCAAAGCTTGTAAATAAGAGTGTTGATGAGGTCATAAAGTGTTTAAGCGATATGTCGGGCGACACAAACCTCACGGAGGACACACTTTTTGTCGATGCGGAGAATAATCTTCTGCTTGTAAAATATTTTGAGCCGATGACATTAGCCGAACTGAAACCGGAGTACGGATTCGGCGATGAAGTTACCGAAAACACGCGCTTTGGCGAAGTTCGTACCACGATTTATAAAACCATAATCGAAAAGGTGCATACTCTTTCGTATTTTGACAAAAATTCACTTCTTGTTATGGTTAACGGACAATACATGGATTTTGATGTTGCACCGGTAATCATGAATGACAGGGCGATGGTACCGTTGCGTTCGATATTTGAAAAATTGGGTGCAGTTGTACAATGGTATGATGATTCCAAAATGATTATTGCAACACACGGCAGTGACGTAATAACAATGCAGGTCGGAAGAAACGAATTTTTTCTGAATAATAACAAGATTGAGATTGACGCTCCGTCGACTATAGTTGACGGGAGAACGCTTGTTCCGCTGCGCGCTGTTGCAGAGGCGCTTAATACACAGGTATTCTACAATCCTGATACAAAAACGGTTGTTATTCATTAATTTTATATTGAAAAATTAAAACAGGCTGCGTCAAAATATTTTTGTTGCGGCCTGTTTTTTTGCTGGAGAAAAATACTATTTCATTATATCTTTTATAACTTCTCCGGCGATAATCATTCCGGCAACGGGGGGGACGAAGGAAACACTCCCCGGTGTCTGCCGTTTTGTCGGATTTTCATTTATACATTCAGCCGGTTTCATTGCCGGTTCTTTGGAATATAAAACCTTCAGTTTTTTTATGCCGCGCGCTTTCAATTCGTGGCGCATAACGCGTGCCAGCGGGCATACCGATGTTTTGTTGATGTCTGCTATTTCAAACTGCGTTGGGTCAAGCTTGTTCCCGGTACCCATGCAGCTGATAATCGGTATGTTCAGCCTTGACGCTTCTTCCGCGAGTGTGAGCTTGGACGAAACCGTGTCAATCGCGTCAATGATGTAATCATATTCCGAAAGGTCAATTTCGCGGTCACGGGTGTAGAAACGTTGCAGCGGTGTGATATTGCAATCGGGATTTATGTCTGCAATGCGCTGTGCCATAACATGAACCTTTGCCTGTCCGACCGTTGAGGTCATTGCGATAAGCTGACGGTTTATGTTCGATTCTGCGACCGAGTCGTTGTCAACAATGGTTAAATTACCGATGCCGCCGCGCGCAAGCGCTTCGCACACAAATGAACCGACACCGCCGACACCGAATACGATAACTTTTGCCTGTGCAAGCTTATCGAGCGCAGGTTTGCCTATTAAAATTTCCGTGCGTTTAAATCTGTCCATAATTATAATAATGTTTTAAGTGTTTCGTTTACTGCGAGCAAAAATTCTTCCGTGTTGACTTTTTTCTTGTTCGGAAGGGTTGAGAGAAGGTATAAATCGCCTGTCATAATGCCGCCTTCGATTGTGTCAATAGTTGCCTTTTCGAGCATATCGGCAAATCGGCAAAGTTCGGGAGTATCATCAAGCTCACCGCGCTTTCTTAAAGCGCCCGTCCATGCAAATAATGTTGCAACGCTGTTTGTCGAAGTTTCTTCACCCTTTAAATGCTTGTAGTAGTGTCTCTGCACGGTACCGTGCGCCGCCTCATATTCGTAAATTCCGTCGGGGGAAACGAGTACCGACGTCATCATGGCAAGACTTCCGTAAGCGGTTGCAACCATGTCGCTCATAACATCGCCGTCGTAGTTTTTGCATGCCCAGATATATCCGCCGTTTGAACGGATAACGCGTGCAACGGCGTCATCAATAAGAGTATAAAAATACTCAATTCCCGCTTTGTCAAAACGCTCTTTGTATTCATTTTCGAAAATTTCCGCAAAAATATCCTTAAAATGGTGGTCATATTTTTTGGAAATAGTGTCTTTTGTTGCGAACCATATATCCTGTTTTGTGTCAAGAGCAAAATTGAAACAGCAACGTGCAAAGCTTGCTATGGAATCGTCTTTGTTATGAAGTCCCTGAATAATTCCGTCCGTTCCCTTAAATTCATGGATAAGACTGCGTGTTTCGTTTCCGTCTTTATCGGTGCATACAAGCTCGCATTTTGAACCGTCTTTAACCTGCATTTCGGTGTTTTTGTAAATGTCGCCGTATGCATGACGCGCGATGGTGATTGGCTTTGTCCATGTCGGGATATACGGCGTGATGCCCTTTACGATAATCGGTGTACGGAAAACCGTTCCGTCCAGTATGGCGCGGATTGTGCCGTTGGGGGATTTCCACATCTCTTTAAGATTATATTCACCCATTCTTGCCGCATTCGGAGTAATTGTAGCACATTTTACGGCAACACCGTATTTTTTTGTTGCCTCGGCAGATTCAACCGTTACGCGGTCATCGGTTTCGTTGCGGTGCTCGAGTCCCAAATCATAATACTCGCTTTTTAAATCAACATACGGCAGAATAAGTATATCCTTTATCATCTGCCATATAATTCTTGTCATCTCGTCGCCGTCCATTTCGACAAGCGGTGTTTTCATAGAAATCTTAGCCATTGTTTTTCTCCTTGTATAAAAAATTGTACTTATGATTATTTTATCATAAACGCGCCGTTTTGGCAATTAAAATTCTGTACAAAATTGTTGCTGCAAAATACTGTAAATTGTTGCAATTCTTCCGTCAGCGCGCCAGCTGCCACGAAGGGAACCAGCGCAGAAAATGCATTACGTAATCATTCGGCACGGGATATCCCGAAATTACGGGATAAAATGCGGCAAAGAGTATAATTGCAAGCACGGTCAAACCGATAAGAGATTTTTTTCTCTTTGTTCTGTATGCGGTATGGCAAATCATCAGAACAATAAACGGCACGCACGGGAAATAGTGGTAAATAAACGTTATTCTTGTAACGGGAATCCACGGTACAAGCTGTGACAAATATGCAATAACCAGAAAACGTGCATTTTTGTTTTTGCTGCGGATTGCGTCGTACAGGCAGTAGAAAAACGCTGCAATCCCCGCCCACCATACTGCGGGATTCCCGAAGGAGTTTATGTTTTCGGTTCGGGTGCCGTTCTCGCCCGTGTAATACCAAATGGGGCGGCAATCTATCGGCCATTTGTACCACGGTGATGAATATGCATGCGTGGAATTTACGACGGTTTTTCCGTGATAAGTCAGCATATCAACCTGATTTTGCAGCATTGCGGAAAGTCCGCCGCCGTTACAGCGCATGAATGGAATGTAGGAAAGCGTGTATATAATAACAGGCACAATTCCGAATAGCAAAACGCACAAAAATATTGTTTTTGCACAAGTCTTATTGAACATGTCGTTATTTTCGCGCCGCATGCGCGCAAATGTCGTGAAGAATAAAATTGCAAGTCCGACGGCGGCATATATGCCCGTCCATTTGCATGAAATTGCAAAACCCGTCATAATTCCACACGGAATCAGCGGCGAAATTACGTTTTTGTACGGCATTGCCGCAAAATCCAACGCATAAAATTTGTACATAAACAGATACATGAGCATTATAAAAAATGTCACATATACGTCGATTGTGGCAATTCGCGTCTGCGCGAAATGCATGAAGTCAAAGGTAAATAACAGCGTGCCGCATACGCATATCCATGTCATGCCGAACATCTTTTTGAGGAAAATATAAATTGCGGGAATCATAAAAATTCCGAAAACCGTACCGACGACGCGCCAGCCGAACGGAGTCATGCCGAAAAGTTTTATTCCCAGGGAAATAAAAAGTTTTCCGAGGGGCGGGTGCGTCCATTCGTACACGTGCAGACGATTGACAAATTCATAACCGGTGCGGGCGTGATATATTTCATCAAAGTATGTGCCATTTCTGTAGGAAATATTATCGGGAATAAGCGACTGTTCGTCGAACAGCTGTGACGGGAAGGTTACGGGTGAAATCAATTCACCGCCGCCGAATATTCCGAGTTCCGAAATGTATAAATTTCTGCTTGACGAGAGCGTGATGTGTCTGCCGACGGCGTTTACGTCATTAATTTCCGACCAGCAGAATACCGTTCCGTAATCCATGTCTGAGGTGTAAACTTCCGCGCCGTTTTCGTCCGATATTGTCATTGACAAATATTGTTCTTCCGACATTTCGCGCGCGCCTAAGTACAGTTTAAAGGACGATATTTCGGTGTTTTTACCGAGGTCGATTGATACATCGGATTCGGGCGTCAGATGAATATATGTCTGCGGTGCATGCCTGTCGCCGAGGTTATAAAATGCAATTGCGGCATAAATTAAGGTGATTATAAAAATTATAACCGCATCTTGTTTGGTGAGTTTGTTTTGTCGGTTCATTTTTTGTAAATTCCTTTCTGTTTCAGGGTATATGCCCACATAACTGCAAAAAATACGGTTGCCGCAATACTTATGCAGATTGCAACTGTTCCGAATGATGTGCTGTAATATGTTTCCGCATCGTAGTAAAACAGGACATGTGCGGCATTAATGAACTGGAAAAATGTAATTCCCAGAAACAGCCAAAGCTCGTTCTTGTTTTCGGACAAGGCATAGGAAAAAAGCATCAGTAAAATTGCGGGATATGCATATCTGTCATGCATTTTAATCGACAGCATAAATGTCGAAAAACATATAAACGCCGAGACGAAAAAACAGCGGTTATCAGCTTTTTTTCGGAAATAGATATATGCGGAAACCGCAACAATCATAATGATAAAAGCATATCCCAAAGCGGTGACGGCGGCATTCGGCTTGTGCCAGTTCAATCCCAGCGCCGTCCATAGATTGTATGCATTTACCGATGCAAAATTGTATGAGCCTATCGTATCGCGGTATTGCGAAATAACAGCCGAAATATTAAACGGCAGTGCAAGCAGCACAATCATGATTATTGCCGCTGCACACGCGGCAATGTGCCGTAAGAGCCGGCGCACGGAAAAATTATTCATAATAACCTGTTCCGCAAAAGCATAAAAAACCACGGGGATATAAAAAAGTGCCTGAGGCTTGATGAATACAGCGGCTGCAAAGGCAAAATATGCCGGATAAAGCTGTTTGTTATATATAAAATACATAGTTAAAAGCACAAATATTGTAAAAACCGAATCAACCTGTCCCCAAACGGCGGAATTTATTAATATTGCCGGGTTAAAAAGTAATAAAGCCGCACATAAAGTCGCATGCGCCTTGTTTTTGTCCACAGTTTTCAGCAGCAGAGCCGCACATAAAATATCACAAAGCATTGCGGGAATTTTTAAAACAAAATACATACCCGCGGTATTGAATCCGAAAATATGGTTTATAAATCCGACAATATACAAAATATAGATATATCCGGGCGGGTAGTCGGAAAAAATTCCGTTAGTGTAAAATGAATATAACCCGCCGTCGTATGCGATGTCCGCCCATGACGAAAAACAATTCATATCTACGCTGTATCCGGGATAGACGGCAGCTGCAATAATTCTGACGCAGACCGCGCCGGCAAATATAAGAGCGGTATTGTGCGTGCGTGCGGAAATTTTTTTCATGTACGGCGCGACAATAATCCCGCAGACGGCGTATGCCGCCGCAATTAAAATAATCAAAATCAAATGTTCCACCTCCGATTGTTTACTATTGTAACATATTTTTACCTTTTTTTCAATAAAAAATGTTTATAATGTGATATTTTGGGTATATAATATGTAGAGAATAAAATTTCTCTTATAGTACGAAAGGGAGATGAGCATATGAAGTTTAACATCATAGGAAGAAAATTTACGGTTAATGAAAAAAATTCGGAGTATGTGAAGAAAAAAATCGGAAAGCTCGATAAATATTTCAAAAGCGAACCCGAGGCAAGAATAGTGCTCGGTTCCGTAAAGGACAGCGAATTTATTGAAGCAACGATATATTATGACGGAATAATCTTCCGCGCAGAGGTGACGGACAGCGATGTATTTTCTGCAGCGGATAAGGCGGTGGATATAATAGAACGCCAGATAAGACGTAATAAGACGAAACTTGAAAAACGTACAAAAAAGGAGGCTTTTTCGGATAATATCCTGCTGAGCGGCGATGACTATGAAGAAGAAAGTTCGGAGTTTAACATTGTTAAAAAGAAAAGATTTCATGTAAAGCCGATGAACGCCGAGGAGGCGGTGTTGCAGATGAATCTACTCGGACACAGCTTTTTCGTATTTAAAAATCAAGATACAGATGAAATGAATGTTGTATATAAAAGAAAAGACGGAAATTATGCGGTAATCGAGTCATCGGACTGACCGCATAAATTTCGGTGGGCGAGGACTCGCAATTCGGCGGGTCCTCTTGGTTTAAAAGAAGGATTTTTCAAAGGTTCGGTCGTATATTAATATGGAAGTATTAATGAATGGAGTGTTTTTATGAAAATTGTTGCATTAAACGGAAGCCCGGCGCCCGACGGCAACACGGCGTATCTGCTTAAAGAGATACTGTCGCATTGTGATGGTGCCGAAACGGAGATTATAAATGTCGGCGATGCCGTGTCCGATGCCAAATGGCCGTTTTGCATAAACTGTTCAAACCCGTGCAGCCGCGTATGCTATGAAGGAACAAAGCTTGAAGATACATATAAAAAAGTCACCGACGCGGATTTTGTAATCATCGGCTCGCCGGTATATTTCGGCTCAATGTCGGCGCAATTGAAGGTTTTTTTTGATAAAACGCGCGCGATACGCGGCGAAAAATCATGGCTCGGCAAGCCTATGGCGGCTGTCAGCGTCGGCGCAAGCAAATTCGGCGGCGAAGAACGCACCATAGACCATATACAATCGTGCGCAATGGTTCTCGGAATGACGGTGGTCGGCAACGGGAGTGAGCTCGGTATGGGGCATTTCGGTGTGTCTGCACAAAGACCGGCGAAGGAAGACACTAACGCACTTACCCAATGCAAAGGTCTGGCAAATGCAATTATTAACTATAAAAAATAGTATAATTATATAAAAATTCGGTAAAATTACATAAAAAACATTAAAAATTCGGTAAATGATAAAAAAATGAAGGATTTTTGAGGGTTATTGTCGAATTATATTACGGAAAAACAATGAAAGGGGATTTGTGATGCCGAGATATTCCGATGAACTTTTAAACGAAATATTTGCGCAGAATGATATGGTGGATTATGTCTCGCAGTATGTCCGGCTGAAAAAAAACGGCCGCGATTATACGGGGCTGTGTCCGTTTCATAAGGAAAAATCCCCTTCATTTCACGTTAACCAGGATAAGCAGCTGTTCCACTGTTTCGGCTGCGGAGCGGGCGGAAATCTTGTGCAGTTTGTCATGCGTGCGGAAGGGCTCGATTTTGTGGAGGCGGTAAAACTTATGGCAGACCGCGCCGGCATCATTCTTCCGGAAGATGATTTTCAGCCCGATGATAAGCTTTACAAAAAAAAGAAACGAATCCTGGAAATGAACAAAACGGCGGCGCAGATTTACTATAAAACGCTGACAAAAGAGCCGGAGGGCAAACCCGGACTTGATTATTTTGCGGAGCGGCGCATTACGCGGGGAACAATCGTGCGCTACGGTTTGGGATATGCGCCGGACGGCTTTGATTTTCTGAAAAAACGACTTAACAAACTGGGATACTATGATGATGAATTAATTGAGGCGGGACTTTGCGTTGCGCGCGGCAACAAGGTTTATGACAAATTCCGCTCGAGGGTTATTTTCCCGATTATAGACTTGCGCGGCAATGTAATTGCCTTCGGCGGGCGTATTATTAACAGTGCGGATAAAGAAAAGGACGGGTATAAGCCGCCGAAATATCTCAATTCGTCGGAAACGCCGGTGTTCAGCAAAGGAAAAAATCTGTTTTCACTCAATCTTGCAAAAAAAAGCAGCGATACGCAGTGTATTTTGTGCGAGGGATATATGGACGTGATTTCGGTAAATCAGGCGGGCATTGCCAACATTGTCGCAACTTTGGGTACTGCGCTTACGGAAAATCAGGCAAAGCTGCTTATGAAGTACACGAACGAAATTCTTCTTTGTTACGACAGCGACGAGGCGGGACAAGCTGCGACGCGGCGTGCAATTGATATTATTACCGGCGTCGGCGGAAAGTGCAGAGTGATGTGGCTTAAAGGCGCAAAAGACCCGGACGAATACATAAAGGCGAACGGTGTTGAGTCATTTAAAAGGGTTATGCATGATGCGTCGGCGTCAACCGAGTTCTTGCTGAAAAGTCTGAAGTCGAAGTATGATTTGGACAACCCCGACGGGAAAATTATGTTTCTTCAGGACGCGGCAGCTGTATTGGCGAAAATTCCGAATGAGATAGAGGTGGATGCATATGTGCGCAAACTGTCGGACGAAACGGAAATAAGCCGCGACGCGATATATGCCGAAATAAAGAAGCTTGCCGGACGAAATAAAATTGCTCAGGGCACGCCGCGGGTGATAAGGACTCAGACAAACGCCGGGGAAAAAAAGGACATTAAATCAAACGATGCCGAAAGCAAGCTTTTAAGTCTGATTATCAGCAGCAAGAAATGCTATCAGGCGGTTAAAGATGAATTTTCGCCGGAGGATTTTTCGTCGGAGGTTCTCTGCAAACTGGCACATATAATATATGATTTGTATGAAAAAGGAGAACCTATCGAGGAGGCTCTTATTGTAAATAAATTCGGCACTGATGAAAACGCCGTTAGGGAAGTCATGAAGGTTTTCTATAATATCGAGGTGTACGGAAGTGAACATAATACAATCGTACAGCTTGTTGCAAATATAAAAATCAGCCGTATCGAGCAGGAAATAGAAAAAGCGAAGGCTGAAAACGATGCCGCAAAGATAAAGGAGCTGTTAGATTTACGGCTGAAATTGGAAGGAAAGAAAAAATGTCAGAATTAGAAAATAAGAAACAGATAGTCAATAATTTAATTGAAAAAGGTAAAAAGAACGGGGTGCTGTCGCATAACGATATTATGCAGTCCTTTATGGATACCGAGTTTACCGCGGAAGAAATGGAGACAATCTATGACGCTCTTGAAAAAGAAGGCGTTGAAGTCGTAGAAGATCTCGACAAAGAACTGGAGGAAATTGAGGTTTCCAAAGAGGAACTGGAAGATTTGTCCGTTCCGGAAGGTATAAGCATAGATGACCACGTTAAAATGTACCTTAAAGAAATCGGAAAAGTCAGCCTTCTTGATGCCGACGAAGAAATGGAGCTTGCCAGAAGAATGGCGGACGGGGATGAGGAGGCAAAGAAAAAACTTGCCGAGGCAAACCTGCGCCTTGTCGTAAGCATTGCAAAAAGATATGTCGGCCGCGGAATGATGTTTCTTGACCTTATTCAGGAGGGAAATCTCGGTCTTATTAAGGCTGTTGACAAATTCGACTATTCCAAGGGATATAAATTCAGCACGTATGCGACATGGTGGATAAGACAGGCGATTACAAGAGCCATCGCCGACCAGGCGAGAACAATCCGTATACCGGTGCATATGGTGGAAACGATTAATAAATTGGTGAGAATATCGCGCCAGCTTGTCCAGGAGCTCGGCAGAGAGCCGACGCCGGAAGAACTTGCAAAGGAACTGAATATGTCGGTTGACAAGGTTCGCGAAATTTCAAAAATATCACAGGAGCCGGTGTCGCTGGAAACGCCTATCGGCGAAGAAGAAGACAGTCATTTGGGCGACTTTATTCCCGATGATGACGCACCCGCACCGTCGGAGGCGGCGAGCTTTGTTATGCTTAAGGAGCAGCTTGTCGATGTGCTGCGCACGCTCACCCCGCGTGAAGAAAAGGTGCTGCGCCTGCGTTTCGGGCTTGAGGACGGACGTCAGCGAACCCTTGAGGAAGTGGGACGAGAATTTAATGTTACGCGTGAGCGTATCAGACAGATTGAGGCAAAAGCGCTGCGCAAACTGCGCCACCCATCAAGAAGTAAAAAGCTGAAAGATTATCTTGATTAAGGAGACGTTATGGACTGGATTAGGGTAAGTATATTTACAACCTCGGATGGTATTGAGCCTGTGATGGGCAGACTTTTACAGCTCGGTATCGACGGAATTGAAATTGAGGACGAACAGGACTTTAAGAATTTTCTTGAAACGAATCGTGAGTGTTGGGACTATGTTGACGACAAGCTTATCCGTGAAAAGGAAGGTGAAACGTGCATTAAAGCTTATATTGAGGCAGACAACCCGGATATGCTTTCCGCGATAAAAACCGAAATGGCAGACCTTAAGGATATGGATAAAGACGGCAATTTCGGACGCCTTGCGGCTGAACTCGACAGCATACGCGAAGAAGACTGGGCTAACACATGGAAACAGTATTTTCATGTTATGGAAATTGGGGAAAATCTTGTTGTTAAGCCGTATTGGGAAGATATTGAACCTACGGACAAGATTGTATTTGAAATAAACCCTGGATTGACGTTCGGTACCGGTTCGCACCATACGACGCGGCTGTGCCTTGAAGATATCGAAAAGACGGTAAAGGAAAATGATACGGTGCTTGACCTCGGTTGCGGCAGCGGAATACTGTCAATTGTTTCGCTGATGCTCGGTGCTAAAAAAGCATGCGCCGTTGATATTGATAAAAATTCCATGGAAACGGCGTATGATAACTTGTCGCGCAACGGTATCGATAAAAGCAGATACAGCGTGCATATCGGGAATATTTTGTCTGATAAATCACTGCAGGACGAAATTTTATCGGAAAAGTATGACGTAGTTTTGGCAAATATTGTTGCCGATGTAATTATTGCTGCGCTGCCGTTTGTAAAAAAGGCGTTGAAACCTGACGGCACATTTATAACGTCGGGAATTATCGAGGACAGAATTTCTGATGTGGAAACGGCGCTTTTTGAGAACGGTTTTGAAATTGTGTCGGAAAACCGAAGTGCGGACTGGGCAGAATATAAGTGTAAACTAACGGATTAAGGAAAAAGAAAATGTCAAAATTTTTTATACCGCGGGAGAATGTGGCAGAAAAAACACTGTACATATGTGGCGAGGATGTTGCACATATTACAAGAGTTTTAAGGTACGGCATAGGCGATAAGCTGCTTTGCTGTGACGGCATGGGGTATGATTATGCAGCAAAAATTACGGAAATAGAAAAAGACCGTGTCGTTTGTGAAATCATGGATAAAAGCAAAACGAATACGGAGGCGGATTTGCGGGTAACCTTAATACAGGGCGTACCGAAGTCGGCAAAAATGGACTATATAATACAAAAGACTACTGAACTCGGAATTGCCGAAATATACCCGTGTGCATTGTCGCGATGCGTGGCAAAAGTTAATGACGCAAAAAAGATTGACAGATGGCAGAAAATAGCGCGGGAGGCGGCAAAGCAGTCGGGCAGGGGAGTTATTCCAAAGGTACATGAGCTTGTAACGCTTGATGCTGCGATTGAAATTCTGAAAAATGCGGACGTCGCATTTGTTCCGTATGAATGTGAAGAAGAACATTATTTAAAACCGCTTTTGAAGAGTTTTGAAAATGTAAAAAATGCAGCGTTTTTAATCGGACCGGAGGGTGGATTTGATAAACAGGAAATCGACAAGATATGCTCTTTCGGGATACCGATAATTTCGCTCGGAAAGCGTATTTTGCGAACAGAAACCGCGGGCGAGGCGGTTTTGTCCATGCTGATGTACGAAATTGGAGATATAAACGGTTAAACGGTGCGGGGTATTGCCGATTCATGGCAATGCCCTTCTTTACAAGGAAGGAATATACCAATGGATAAATTTGAGCTTGTTTCGGATTTTCAGATGTCGGGTGACCAGCCGCAAGCGGTGGAACAGCTTACAAACGGCATAGAAAGCGGCAAGAAATTTCAAACATTGCTTGGCGTTACTGGTTCGGGAAAAACATTTACGATGGCGAACATTATTGCTCGGGTGAATAAGCCGACGTTAGTTCTGGCGCATAATAAAACGCTTGCGGCGCAGTTGTGCAGCGAGTTTAAGGAATTTTTTCCAAACAATGCGGTTGAGTTTTTCGTGAGTTACTATGATTATTATCAGCCGGAGGCGTATATTGCGGCGTCGGACACATATATTGAAAAAGATTCGTCCATGAATGACGAAATCGATGAATTGCGTCACAGTGCGACATTTGCGCTGTTTGAGCGAAAGGACGTAATTATCGTTTCGAGCGTGTCGTGTATTTACGGCTTGGGTGACCCGGAGGACTATCAGAATTTAATGCTGTCGCTGCGCGTCGGAATGGTGCGCGAACGCGACGAAATTCTGAAAAAGCTTGTAGATATGCAGTATGAGCGGAATGATATTAACTTTGTTCGTAACAAATTCCGCGTACACGGAGACGTGCTGGAAGTGTTCCCGTCAAACAGCGGGGAAAATGCAATCCGTGTTGAATTTTTCGGCGATGAAATAGACAGAATATGTGAGGTAAACGTTGTTACTGGCGAAGTTGTCGGCACACGTAATCATGTTGTTATTTCGCCTGCGTCGCATTACGTTACGACTAATGAAAAAATGCAGACTGCAATCGGCGCAATTCTTGATGAAATGCGTGAACGTATAAAATATTTTAAGGATAATAACATGCTGATTGAGGCGCAGCGCATTGAAGAACGGACGCTTTATGATGTTGAAATGCTGCAGGAGATAGGATTCTGCCAAGGGATAGAAAACTATTCGCGCCTGATAAGCGGACGTGCGCCGGGGTCTGCGCCGTATACATTGATTGATTATTTTCCGGACGATTTTCTGATGTTTATTGACGAGTCACACGTTACAGTATCGCAGGTTCGGGCTATGTATAACGGCGACCGTGCGCGAAAGGAGTCGCTTGTACGATACGGATTTCGCTTGCCGTCGGCATTTGATAACCGTCCGCTTAAGTTTGATGAATTTGAAAAAAAGATAAATCAGGTGATTTTCACCTCGGCTACACCGGGCGATTATGAAAAGGAACACACCGAAGGTGTGGCGGAACAGCTTATCCGACCGACGGGACTTCTTGACCCGGAAATAATAATCAAACCGATTGAGCATCAGATTGACGATTTGATTTCAGAAATAAATATCCGTGCCGAACGGGAAGAACGTGTGCTTGTAACCACGCTTACCAAAAAAATGGCGGAGGATTTAACCGACTATCTGCGGGAAATGGGCGTAAAAGTTAAATATATGCACTCGGAAATAAAAACTATTGAGCGAACCGAGATTATACGTGATTTGCGTATGGGCAAATTTGATGTGCTCGTCGGAATAAACCTTTTGCGCGAAGGGCTCGACCTTCCGGAAGTATCGCTTGTTGCGATACTTGATGCGGATAAAGAAGGATTTTTGCGGAGTGAAACCTCGCTTATTCAGACGATAGGCAGAGCGGCGCGTAACGAACACGGACAAGTTATAATGTATGCAAATACAATAACCGGTTCGATGCAGCGTGCAATTGACGAGACAAACCGCCGTCGAACGTATCAGGATAAGTTCAATAAAGAGCATAATATTGTGCCGAAAACAATTAAAAAGGAAATCCGTGATATAATCGAGGCGGTAAAAGCTGTCGAGCCGGAAAAGGCGGAGAAAAAGGCGGAGGATTATATGCTGATGATAGAAAATCTGCATGATGAAATGCTTGCCGCGGCGGAAAATCTCGAATTTGAAAAGGCAGCGGAACTGCGTGACAGAATAAAACATTTGAAAAAAGAGTTGGGTGAAAATGAATAATTATATTAAAATTAAAGGCGCTAAGGTGCATAATCTGAAGAATATTTCCCTTGATATTCCCCGGGAAAAGCTGGTTGTTCTTACGGGACTTTCGGGGTCGGGAAAAAGCTCTCTTGCGTTTGATACAATATATGCCGAGGGACAGCGCCGGTATGTCGAATCGCTGTCATCTTATGCACGGCAGTTTTTGGGGCAAATGGATAAGCCCGATGTTGAAAGCATTGAGGGATTGTCGCCGGCAATCAGCATAGACCAAAAAACAACTTCAAAAAATCCGCGCTCTACCGTGGGAACGGTTACGGAAATATATGACTACCTGCGGCTTTTGTATGCGCGCGTGGGCGTACCGCATTGTCCCAAGTGCGGGAAGGAAGTAAAGCGTCAGACGGTTGACCAGATTGTCGACCGCGTAATGTCCCTGAAGGAAGGAACGAAAATACAGGTGCTGTCGCCGGTTGTGCGCGGGAAAAAGGGCGAACACAAAAAAGTGTTCGAAAGCGCGAAAAAATCGGGATATGTCCGCGTAAAAGCAGACGGCATTCAATATGACCTTTCGGAAGAAATAAATCTTGAAAAAACAAAAAAACATAATATAGAAGTTATAATTGACAGATTGGTGATACGTGACGGAATAACGCAGCGTCTGACCGATTCGATTGAAAATGCACTGCATTTAAGCGGCGACCTTGTCATGATAGAAATTATTGACGGGGAAATATTAAAATTCAGCCAAAGCTATGCCTGTGATGATTGCGGAATAAGCTTTCAGGAGCTTGCGCCGCGGAGTTTTTCGTTTAATAACCCGTACGGTGCATGTCCGGAATGTGACGGTCTTGGAATTTTAACGAAAATCGATCCGGATTTGCTGATTGTTGATGAAAACCGTCCGCTGCTGGAAGGCGCGATAAACTGCATGGGCTGGGCAGCGCCGGGAATTGCCGACAGCATGGCACATATGTATTTTAAAGGAATACTTGACCATTTCGGCATCGACTATGCCACACCGTGGAAGGATATGCCGGAAGAAGTACGGCATGTTGTTATGTACGGAACAAACGGCGAAAAATATGAATTTAAATACACTCGAAATTACGGCAGCGGTACAATGAAAGCTGTCTATGAAGGCGTTGTGAATAATCTCGAACGCCGTTATCATGAAACAACTTCCGCATATTCCAAAGGCGAAATTGAAAAATATATAAACGAAAGCACATGTCCGAAATGTCACGGCGCACGCTTGAATAATGAAATTCTGGCGGTTACCGTCGGCGGAAAGAATATATATGAATTTACATGCATGTCAATTCGCGAAGAAATGCAGTTTATTTCCGAATTAAAACTTTCGGAGCGCGAGGAGTTCATTGCCGCGCAGATAATTAAGGAAATAAAGGCGCGTCTGCAGTTTTTGCTTGATGTGGGACTCGATTATCTCACGCTGTCAAGAGCGTCGGCGACGCTTTCGGGCGGCGAGGCACAGCGTATTCGCCTGGCAACGCAGATAGGTTCGGGACTTATGGGCGTTTTGTATATTCTTGACGAGCCGAGTATCGGACTTCACCAGCGCGATAATGACAGATTGATTGCAACGCTGAAACATCTGCGTGATTTGGGCAATACGGTAATTGTCGTAGAGCACGATGAGGACACGATGTATGCCGCAGATTATATCGTGGACATAGGACCGGGTGCCGGGATAAACGGCGGCGAAGTCGTTGCTGCGGGCGATGCGGAAAAAATCAAGAAATCAAAACGTTCGGTTACCGGGCAGTATTTGAGCGGGCGCAAAAGTATTCCCGTACCGAAAGAACGCAGAAAACCCACCGATTACATTAAAATTATAGGCGCAGGCGAAAATAATTTAAAAAATGTAAATGTTAAAATCCCGCTCGGTGTTTTCACGTGTGTGACGGGTGTTTCCGGCTCGGGTAAGAGTTCACTTATAAACGAAATTCTGTACAAACAGCTTGCGAAGGTGTTAAACCGCGCGTCAACACACCCCGGCAAACATAAAAAAATCGAAGGTGTTGAAAAACTTGATAAAATTATCAATATAGACCAATCGCCGATTGGCAGAACCCCGCGCTCAAACCCGGCAACCTATACCAATCTGTTTAATGATATCCGTGAGGTTTTTGCAGCCACAAATGATGCAAAAGTGCGCGGATATAAGCCGGGACGGTTCAGTTTTAACGTCAAGGGCGGAAGATGTGAGGCATGCTCGGGGGACGGAATTGTAAAAATCGAAATGAATTTCCTTGCGGATATTTAT
This sequence comes from uncultured Clostridia bacterium, assembly GCA_934487205.1. Taxonomy (GTDB): domain Bacteria; phylum Bacillota; class Clostridia; order UBA1381; family UBA1381; genus UBA1738. The sequence continues at coordinate 117 of CAKSRS010000046.1, read as the reverse complement.
GTTCCGTGCGAAGTGTGCAAGGGGCAGCGGTATAACAGGGAGACTCTCGAAGTGCGCTATAAAGGGAAAAATATTTATGATGTTCTCGAAATGACGGTAGATGAAGCTCTTGAGTTT